>CAXXSM010000080.1:0-27870 GCA_963663405.2 bacterium
TGGTTTGCCAATGTTTGGCGGTTTTACCCATCACTTTGAGTAGAGATTCGTTATCAGGTTGTTTGGATTTATCTTCAAAAACACTCGCGGACATATGCACTCACCTTTCTTGAGATTTGAAAAATGAAAGTGAAGAATCGAACGTCGCGATTAAATACCCAGCCGCCGTTTACATTCGTCGAGCATATCCTTTGTCCGGCTGGCGCCAACACGGGTGACGCCGAGAGCGCGGACTTCCAACAATTTGTCTAAATCCCGTACGCCGCCGGCGGCTTTAACCTGCACGTTGGCGGGGGAATGTTGGCGCATTAGTGTTAAATCTTCGATCGTCGCTCCACCGGTTCCATACCCGGTGGAGGTTTTGACCCAATCACAACCGAGTTCTCCACAGATCGTACAGAGTTGGATTTTCTGATCGTCGTTGAGATAGCAGTTTTCAAAAATTACTTTTATTTTTTGATTGTGGGAATGGGTCAGGTCCGTCAGTTCTTTAATCTCTTGCCGCACGTATTCCCAATCACCGCTTAGGGTTTTGCTGATATTGATGACCATATCCAATTCTTCACCGCCGTCCTGCAGGGCGCGTTCCGCTTCAGCGAGTTTGACCGCCAGAGTGTGACCGCCGTGGGGGAAGCCGATGGTTGTGCTTGCTTTAACGCCGCTGCCTTTGAGTTGTTCGGCGCAACGCTTGAGCGCATAGGGGAGGATGCAGACGCTGGCCACGTCATATTCAAGCGCCAACTGACATCCCGCTTCTAAATCCTGAATAGTTAGAACGGGATTTAAAAGGGAATGATCGATCATTTTGGCGATATCTGTATAGGAGTAATCCATGAGAAGTTCCTTTCTTTCAATCAAATTGTCTCGATGGGATGAATTGGCGGAGATATGTGGCGCTTTGCCGCAGGGCGGTTTTGCGGTCTTCCAATGCGCCCTCATAGGCGCGGTCTTCCACCTCGACGCAGACCGGTCCTCGATACCCCGTATCGCTCAAGACGGAAAGCCAACGGCCCCAATCAATATCGCCCAGTCCTGGCAGTTTAGGAGTATGATATTCCAGTGGATAACCGAGAATGCCGACATCATTTAACTGATGGCGATCGATGCGGACGTCTTTTGCGTGGACGTGGAATATCCGATCCGCGAATTCCCGCAGCGGTTCGATTGTATTTCAATCTGCAGCCAAACCAAGTGGGAGGGATCGAAATTCAATCCGAAATTCGGGCTGGGGATTTCTTCAAACATGCGTCTCCAGACCGCTGGACAATACGCCAGATTTTTCCCGCCGGGCCATTCATCTTTCGTAAAAAACATGGGGCAGTTTTCAATCCCGATTCGCACACCTTGGTCTTCGGCGAAAGCGATCAGCGGTTTCCAGACTTCACAGAATCGGGGCCAGTTATCTTCGACGGACTGTGTCCAATCGCGGCCGATAAATGTGTTCATCTGATTGACGCCCAGAAGCGCCGCCGCTTGGATGACAAGCCGAATGTGCTGGATGTACACCTCCGCTTCCTGGCGATCGGGTGTAAGAGGATTGGGGTAATAACCGAGACCGCTGATTTCGACCTTCGATCGATTTAACAAGTCTTTGATCGCGTTCGCCTGATCCGCGTCAAAACCGGCGGCGTCAATATGCGTCACTCCCGCGTATCGCCGTTCCGCTTTGCCTTTGGGCCAGCACATCAGTTCGACGCAATCGTATCCCTCTTCCGAGGCGAATTGGATCACATCTTCAAGGGAGAGTTCGGGTAGAATCGCGCTGACAAAACCGAGTTTCATTGTGGCCTCCTTGCGATTGATTTATTTTTACTTTTTCATCCCTGTTTCTATGAGCATGTTTCGGAGATAGACGTGTTCGTTTCCGTTCCAAGGTTTGGAGCAGATATCGATATCACCGTCTCCATCCACGTCACCGGCCATTGCTTCGTGGCACCGCTTTCCTTTAAAAATTTCGTGTTGTTTCCACTGTTTTCCTTTACCGTACTTATTTTCCCAGATATACCAGCGATGGATTGTGTCTGAGGTTAGAGGGCCGCCGCCGGAAAAGACGTCGGCGTCTCCATCATTGTCGAAATCGAAGACCGCGAGGGAGTGGAAATCCTGCTTCAATTCTGAACCGATCAAATGTTTGATCCATTTTTGACCTTTACCATCCTTGTTTTCAAGCCAGGCGGTTTGGGAATTAATGGAATCGGCGTCTGTCATGACGACGTCGTTGTCACCGTCGCGGTCTAGATTTGACTGTTAGTTTATAATTGGTGTTTGACAGCCGTTTGTCTCCAACGTTCATTCCGAAATCGATATTTTCATGCGCGATCCATTGGATTCCTTTTCCATCCGCGTTCTCAAACCAGATATTGGTGCGAACTACATCATTGTCTCCATCGCCATCGATGTCTCCGATTCCGGCGGGATCGATCGCGCCATGAACTGATGGACCGATCGAATGACGAGTCCATTTTGTGTTTGTTATGGGATTGCGGGGGATCTGAAACCAGGATATATCATCTTGATCGCTGAGCGCCACTAAATCCAATCTACCGTCACCATCGATATCCGCTGCGACGTTATCGTGTGTTTTAAAATGCGCCGTTTGGATATTGGGTAAATTCTTCTTTCCGGGGATTTCCCGTGTTGCGGTACCATGCCGCGCCTGAAACTTGATCGATCCATCCATCGCCATCGACGTCGAACGCGGCGCCTCCAACATCGGTGGGAGACTGACCGCCGATTCTGTGTTTCACCCACTGGTCAGGGCTTTGGTATTCAAACCACCAGATATCCCCATTGCGGCAGCCTACAGTCCAATCCAGATCACCGTCTTTATCCATATCGACGAGGGATGTCTGGCCCATCTTGTCGCCTGCATCCGCGATTTTGTGATATTCAAAAACAGGGAATTCAGCGGACACGATCGGCGCGCAGTAACTATTCAGCATAAGAAACAGAATTATGATGAAAGCGATTTTAGATGTATGCCGTATCATGATAGAGTTCTCCAGTGAGATTCATTGCCGAGAATCGATGGCTCCTTTATCTTAATATTGGGGAGTAAAGAAGGATAGCGGTGGAGGGATTGATTCACCTTTTTACTTTGATTTTATAATTTCCGAATTCTTCACCACTTGGTTATTCGAATAGATAATAGAACGACTCAGAAAGAACTTATATGAACCATGATCTCCGCGCCTTTTCCGTGGCATCCGTGATTCAAAAATTTTAATTGTCCATTGACATCGTTAACAATATTTTAATATAGTAATACCGGATTCTATCAATGTTTTTCTTGGGGAGAGTTTGTTATGAAAAAGAAAGGATTTACCCTGATTGAACTGTTGATCGTTGTCGCGATCATCGGTATCTTAGCCGCTATCGCCGTACCGAATTTTCTCAACGCGCAGGTCCGGGCGAAATTGTCGCGGGTCGAGGCGGATTTACGATCCCTCGCGACAGCGCTGACCATGTACCGCTTTGATAATGGCCGGCCGCCAAATGATATGACGACGCCTGATCACGGTTGGGTTGTTTCCTATGCGATGTTGACCACGCCGGTCGCTTATATGAGTAATGTCCTTCCGGATATATTTCAAGCCGATGATGTGTTGGAAGGATCTGGCGTACATCGGATCGGCGGCCCCAATGGGCCTTTAAGTTATGATTACGGAACCGATGAATTTCATGGCTATAATGGAAATTCCAATCATGAATGGTATAAAGCATGGCGAAATTCGACCTGGAAGATCGGCAGCTGCGGGCCCGATCTTAAATACTTGAATGTCGTAACATTATCCGGCTGGATTTCCGGTTTACGCCTACGATTCCACAAATGGATTGATCTCGGTCGGCGACATTTTTCGGGGTGAAGAATTCTACTCGAAAAACGCGAAAGAACGGGGACTGTAGATTCTATCATCTAAGGCGCCGATGAAATGGAGAACGAGCGTCTCGCCGGTAAAGAATTAAACCAACACAGAATTCATAGATAATACCCCGTCAATCATTTCCTTCTAGAAGATTCTTTTCTCATTGAAATTCTGATTCTTGAAATAAATGAGCCTCTATATCTTAACGCACCAAGCACAAGAGATGTTCCCATAGCGTTTGTTTCATAGAGTTTTCATTGCCGATTTATTGATATGTCAAATATAAATAGTAAGAATTCTCAAATTAGGATTCAATGAAATAAAGCGAAAAATCTAAAAAATTGTCTTGACATTGTAAGAGGATTGTTAGATATTTCCTTAGTGCGTTAAGACTGGGGGGTTAATCCTATCTCGAGGAGGTTTTTGTGATGAGTCGAACACGATCTATTTGGACGATTATGGTTGCCGCTATGGTCTTTTGCGTGTCACCAGCGCTGGCGCAGTATGGAATATTCGATCAGACAGTCGACTGGCCGATTATTGGTTCCGCGCATGCGGAGGGAAGTGTTTCGGTATCCGGTTCGGGCGGAAATACAACGTATACCGTTATGGGAAATGGCTCGTTCGGCGCCCGGATCGAGGGGGGCGGCTATGGAGTGGCGGGTGATGAAGGCTTTTTCGTTTATACGGATAAAGCCGGCAGTTGGACTCTGCAAGCGAAGCTGTTCCCTTATTATGGCCAGACGGCCTTGATGATCCGGGAAACCGGCGCGGACGCCGCGTCGAATTTTTATTCGGTCGAATTGGCGGAAATCGGCACAGTCGTCCATGCGCTGTTTCGTTCCCGCACGGGCGCGGGAGGAAATGTAAGCATTCAACTCTTTGATGCGGACGGGAATCCTATTCAAGATGAGGGTGACGGTCTTTGGCTTCGTGTGACGCGCGTCGAACCGGTGGATATCTTCTTCAGTGAATATTCTCCCAATGGCGTGGACTGGTTTATCGCGGATAACCGTATTATGGACTGGCCGTCCGATACCGCGTCGTATGGCATCGCGGCGGGCAGTGGAGGCGATAACGAAGAATTAGGCGAAGTGGAAGTGACGGAAGTTGAATTTGTGTCCACTCCCCCTGTCGCGCAGCGGAAGTTATCTCAGTTGTCATTCAAACCCGGTGACGTCTTCGACGCCGAGATCTCCGTTTTTGTTTCCGGAGAAGACCGGGCGGGCGCGACGATAGAAGAGACGATTCCAGAAGGATGGACGGCGAGCGCTATTCAGCGACGGAGGAACGGAATCCAATGGTGTGATCAGCTGGAGCCTTACGGGTCTTCCAGTTGGGGAAACGGCTGTGTCTTACCAAGTGACCGCACCCCTCTGCTCCCGGTGATTTAGCGGAATGGTCGGGCGTCGTATTGGAAAGTGTTTATATCCTCGGCCCTCACGCGTTGCCAATGTTGAATATTAGCGGCGGCGAGCGGGTGGACTGATGGGCTTATCGTTTTATATCTCTTCCACACAGGATCGGGAACGACGGTTTATGATGTTTCCAACGCCGGCGAACCTTTGAATTTGGAAATCGAAGACATCACGAGAGTGTACTGGGGAGATGGCTATTTGGAAACAACGGGCGTCAATCACATCGAGTCCGAAGGCCCCGCGACTAAAATTATTGACGCTTGCAAGCAATCCAGCGAATTGACCGTCGAAGGATGGATCAAGACATCCGATATCACCCAAAATGGAACCGCCCGTATGATTACGTGTTCCATCGACGCCGCGGACCGGAATTTTACACTGGGGCAGGGATGGTACGCGAATGGAGGCGACCGCATTGAGATGCGCTACCGGACGGACATCAATCCAGATAATCCACTCACTGTCACCTCCACACACACGGAACGCGGCACACTGACCGAGGCGTTGACCCATGTCGCTTTTACGCGGAATTTCTCATGGGAAGTGTTTGGATACATCAACAATGTTTCCCTCCCTCTGACTGGAGGCGCGTTTGTCGATGGAGATTTCACCACATGGGATGATACCTATAAATTCGCGCTTGGCAATGAAGTCTCGGCGGACCGGGCCTGGCTGGGGCAATTTCATGTCGTGGCCGTGTATAACCGGGCGTTGACGGCGGAAGAAATCGATCAGAACTACAACGCCGGCCCATTTGTTGGAAAACCGGTTCCGGTTTCGGATTGGTCAGTTTATTAATAGGTGTTTAGGTTGAAGACTGAAGGCTGAAGGATGTTTCCTTCGGCCTTCGGTCTTTGGATTGTTATTTTTTTGATTGGTATGGTGAATCATAAAGACACGGCCTATCCCACATTTCCGCAATTCATCTGCAGTTGTGATCTCAATCATGATGGTTTTCATGATATGATCTCAATCAGAAACGTTTATACGAAAGGAACTATGATGATATTGAATCGAGTGGCAAGACTCTTTCCTGCATTTTTGCTTTTATCCATATACATAACTGGACATCCATTCTCTTGTGATGCGAGTGAAATCAGAAAGGGAATCTGTGTCGCCGATTTTCTCGCTCCGTTGACAGAAACGGAGAAAGCCAATGTTATCCATGAATGGGAAACCCAAAAACCGGTCTGTGTGGACGGCAAAATTGAAGCGCAGGAAAACGATGAAAATGGATCACGCACATACGTGATTTCTCACATTGTTAATACATGCCGTCACTATGGTGTTGTACTGGCGCCCCCGGTTGTTCCGGACAAGAAATATCCCTTGTTAATTATCAATCATGGTGGGACGGGTGGAGTATCGATCCCAAAAGTTGATCTAGATGACATGATCGTTCTTGCTCCATCTTTTCGTGGAGAATCACTCAATGCTGGAGAATTGGGAACCTTCCAATCCGAAGGAAATGGCGCGCATTACGAAGTCGACGCGGTGGATTCATTGGCATTTTTAGACACCGTCCTTCAATTGATACCTGACGCCGATTCCAACTGCATTATTGCCACAGGAGGCAGCCGGGGTGGAAGCACAACCTACCGGATGGCCGAACGATCCTCACAGATCAAAGGAATTATTGTATATTTTGGAGTGACGGATTTCTTTACGGATTATTATCGAAACCATGTATCCGCCGTGCTGCAGGATGAATCGAAGCCTGATTTTCTTACTCGCTTTTTGATGAATGATATGATATTGCCTTTGAAAAACGAGAAGAAAACATTGGCGGAAGCGCGTCATTCTCTCGCCATGTGGTCCTCCCTTCATTACGCTGAACGCTTGCCGGAATATGTGATGATTCACCATGGCGCGGAAGATAAAGTGGTTCCGCTCGCTCATAGCGAACGGATGATTGACCGGTTGAAAGCCTTGGGATTCACGTCTCCCTCATTTCAATATTATATTTATGAAGGGAAAGGCCATACGCGTTTTCCAGAAGCGAAAGAGCGGGATAAAAGATTCATCGAGATGATCATCAAACGTTATGGTTCTTGAATTTGGCTGATTCGGAATGGGGATAGAGATACGCCTGGGATTGAAAATCCTGGGCTGATTTAAACGGATGATTCCAATTTTTTGTGATATACTTAGTCTGTTCCACATTATTAAGCGTTTGGCTCCACTAGTTGTGAGCCATATTGTTAACCACAAGGGGGAAAAATGAAGAAAGGGATACTTTCGAGTTATCATTGCGCTTCTAATTGTTGTTGGTTTAAGTTCGGTCGAGGCTGAATCACAGGAAATTTTACTTCGTCATAAGCTGCCTATGGGCCCGGACAGCTCAATCGATTACAGAAGTGAATATGTCCGGTACGTCGAATTTGACTGGGGAAACTGTTCCGACCCAGTTGTGGACGAAAATGTCACGCGGTTTTCGTGTCACCGGCTCAGACGATTTCCAGAACGCCCAGATGGATATCCCAGGTCAACCAGCTACAGACCAAAGGACGAATGGGAGACACTCCATTTAACAAGAATCTGACCGGCGATGAACTCAAGCAGACCATGTTCAGCGCGGATCAGATGAAAGTGAATGTCTCTCCACTGGGCAGTGTGTCGGAGAACAGCCAATTCCCTCTGAGTCAATTGGGGATTTCGCTTCCTGCGTCTGTAGGCGAAACCGGAGGATTCGAATTTCCGACGTTTCCTACGGAAGGTGTACGCATCGGCTCTTCGTGGACCGAAGACGGCGCATTGATCCGCAGCGCGCTCCAACAGAGAAACGCGCAATCCGAATCGGCGGTGTACCAGCTGCAGAGGGTATATGCGACGCCACAGGGGCGTATGGCGGTGATTCACTATTCTAAAGTCTCGAATCTATCCGGCCTTGGATTGGGAAACAGCAGTTCCCTTTCGGATTGAGCGATAATCCGGAGATCTCCAATCTGCTCAATCAAGCGGGGATGGGGAATCTATCAAACATTCAAAATCTAGGGCTATCGGCGCAGGTTGGTGTTTGATTATTAATCTGCAAGGCGAGATCGAGTTCAATGTGGACCAGGAGTGGTGACCAAATCCACACAGCAAGGGACATGGAAGATGAATATGAGCATGCCCAACCCGTTGGAACCCGGCAAAACATTGAAACTTGGACAAAACATGCAAATGAAGGTTTCAACCCGGATGCAATGGAGCAGCATCCAGAACACGAGTTCCACCAACATGAAACAGAAAGCGGCGCCGCAACGGATTCCCTTACAGACCATTCCACCCGTCTCTGACCACGATCCCGCTGATACGCTTACACAAGGCGATCCAGCTCAAGAAGATCCCCAATAAAAGCTTATTCGTATTAATTCATTCTACCAACATTTATTCTCATTCTTCCAACCGCTTCTATTCGTATATCTAGATTACTGTCCGAATCGATTCCTCATACATGTTACATGAAGGTTAAAAATAAGGTATTCTTTTTGTTGACTATATGATGAACGGCAAACAAATATGTCTGTTTTCTGAATGAGGAGAGAATGAAATGGGGAAGAAGAAACAAACAACTACCCGGCGGGATTTGATGAAGTCTGCCGTGGCCACAGCCACAGCGTTTATGTTCGCTCCGTCTCACATTCTTGGTCGTGAAGGCTTAACAGCGCCAAGTGAGAAATTGAATCTTGCGTTTATCGGCGTGGGGAGCCGTGGCGGGCATAATCTATCGAAGTTTCAAGAACAGAATGTCGTAGCGCTTTGTGATGTGGATGAGAAATATGCGGAGAAATCCTTTTCCAAATATGAAGACGTTCCGAAATATAAGGATTTCCGCGTCATGCTCGACAAGCACAAGGATGTCGACGGGGTGGTAGTAAGTACACCGGATCATACGCACGCCGTGGCCGCAATGGCCGTTATGG
Source organism: bacterium (assembly GCA_963663405.2). Classification (GTDB taxonomy): domain Bacteria; phylum Hinthialibacterota; class Hinthialibacteria; order Hinthialibacterales; family Hinthialibacteraceae. The sequence goes on from CAXXSM010000080.1 coordinate 9,193, forward strand.
AGCGGAAGAAACATCTGTATGTGGAGAAACCGCTAGCGCATTCGATTCATGAAGTACGCGCGCTGATGAAAGCCGCGCAAGACAATAACGTACAAACGCAGTTAGGCAATCAGGGACATTCGTACGATGAGATGCGAAAAACGCGTGAATGGATTGGGGAAGGCGCGATCGGCCAAGTGAAAGAAGTGCAGGCCTGGTATACTCATTCCTATGGCAATGGCCGGGCACGATCCAAAGAGACGCCGCCTGTGCCCGAAACGCTGGATTGGGATTTGTGGCTTGGTCCGGCCCGCGTATCGTCCCTATCATCCTGATTATGCGCCTCGTATATGGAGGAGTTGGGCGATTTTGGAACGGGTGTGCTGGGAGATTGGGTGTGTCATATTTTAGATCCATCGGTCTGGGCGTTGGAACTGGGTCCACCAAAAAGCATCCTCGCCCGGAATGGCGGGGGCCCCTATTCACCTGAGCGATTTCCACTCCAATCGGCGATTGAATATACATTTCCCTCGCGTGGCGCCTGGCCGGCGGTTAAAGTGACTTGGACGTATGGAAGAGAGATCGATCTTCCCTCAACTGAAAGATCTGGAATTGGATGATTGGAATTCAACAGCGGGCGCAATTCTCATTGGAGAGAAAGGCTCGATCGTTCATGGTTCACACGGCGCGGGAAAAGCCCGGATCATTCCGGAATCAAGGGCAAAGGAAGTTCCCACTCCCCGCGAAATCTATCCAAGAGTCTCGGGCGGTCATCACCAGGATTGGCTCCGGGCTTGTAAAGATGGGAAAACCGGCGGGATCGAATTTGAATTACGGCGGTCCATTGACCGAACTGGCTCTGTTGGGTGTGATCGCGTGTACGCTGGAAGGGGAAACACTGGAATGGGATGCGGAGAATATGCGATTTACGAATAATGAAAAAAGCGAATCAGTATCTCCAAAGCCCCCTATCGTGATGGCTGGTCCCTCTAAAGGAGCGTGGGCGTTCCGCCCTCAATACAATCAATTGCATACCATATAAGAATTGAAAGGATAAGAATAATGCGGAAACGAAGTTCAATGGCTATTCTCGTATGTATCGTCTCTTTCTTGTATTGTGGTTTAGGATACAGCGCGGAGAATGAGGAGTGGATCGAACTCTTCAATGGGAAGGATCTCAAAGGCTGGTCCGTTCACAGCGGTACGGCGAAGTATCATGTTGAAGACGGCGCGATCGTTGGAACGACTGAGAAAGGGAGTCCTAACTCGTTTCTTTGTACGGACAAAACATTCGGTGATTTCGTTCTGGAATTTGAAACCAAGTGTGATCCGGCTCTGAATTCCGGCGTCCAGATTCGCAGCCAAATCGCCGAACAGGATAAAGTGTTCTGGCTCCGGGGAAATGATGGAAAACCGGGGAAGCGCACAATCCCGAAAGACCGTGTGCATGGCTATCAAGTCGAGATCGCCCAGCATGATAACGGTTATTCAGGATTTGTGTATGACGAAGCGCGGCGCGGTTTTTTCTTAGGAGTCGATAAGCCAGGTCCAGAAGCAAGAAGCGCGTTTAAAGACAACGTATGGAACAAGTACCGGATTGAATGCAAGGGTGATTCGATTAAAACGTGGGTGAATGGAATCCTCTGCGCCGATTTCCGGGATTCCATCGATGCTTGTGGCGTGATTGGACTTCAGGTGCACGCGGTTTCTTCCAGTGATTATAAACCTCTTCAAGTTCGGTGGAGAAATATCCGGATACAAGTATTAAAATAGAGTGAAGATTAAATGAGTATCTATGAAATAGGATTCAAGATCAATATGGGTAAAGAAACGCCGTCAAAACCTTCCAACTGGAAACTCATCTCCAGGCGGAAGGTGTTAATCGGGTCGCTCGGATCGTCGCTTGGATTGGGGATTGGATTGATCGCCTCTGAGTTTGCGCGAGCGGAGCGGCCGGATATTGTGATGATCATTTTGGATTCCCTGCGGGCTAGATCGCTGCCAATGTATGGGAATCCACGAAACATCGCGCCGTTCCTCAACCGGTTGTCAAAGAATTCTTCCGTTTATGAAAAACTGTTGTTCCAGCGCGACCTGGACCCGGCCCGCGGTGACGGGCTTGTTAACCGGGCAGTTGCCGTTGGATCACATTAATTGGAAGACAGATATATCAATGAAGATCGGCGCGACATACCCGCAGGCGCTCTCCAAGCACGGCTACCGGACGGGCTTTTTCACCGCTAATTATATCATCGCGGCGGGATTCGGGATGGAAGATCATTTTGATCATGTTTCTTATGAGGCGACCGACGGCGCAGACGGCTACCGGTTGATTCATGAATGCGGGGAATGGTTAAAGGAACAATCAGTGGATTCCCCCGTCTGCGTCTACGCGCATTTCTTCCAGCCGCACGGTCCCTACGATCCCCCACCGTATTACATCGATCGGAGCTTGGCGTTGTCGCGTCAAAACCCGGTTTCTCTGGATTATCTGCCTCCTCATCACCGGGAAGTGGATTATGTCGCAGGCCGGTTTAAATTGCTTGGGCGGATCCCATCGTATCAAGCGGAAACGTGTTACAGCGCCGATCCGCTTCGCTATCTCACACTGTATGAAGCGAATATTTTATACGCGGATTCTTTAGTTCGAGAATTTGTCTCTCAATGGGGCCAGCGCCGGGGTGGACGGAGGACGGTTTTTATTATCACGGCGGATCATGGGGAGTGTATGGGAGAACACGGGCATTTCTTCGATCATGGGAAGATGTTGGTTGATTCGCTGTTACACGTCCCGTTGATCATCCACGACACCGCTCGTCCTGTTGGAGAGGTAATCGCCTCTCCTGTTTCACATTTGGATCTACCGGAGCGAATTCTGGAATGGGCCGGCGCCGCAAAGACACTTTCTGGTCCGGAGAATGATCGTTTTATCGATGATACGGAAACCGGATCGAAAAAACGACTGGTAATCAGCCAGCATGTTCCCTCAGCCCGTGGAGTGCTGGAAAATCCAGAAATCGCGGCCGCTTTGACACAGGACACGTGGCGGTTGGTTTATAATGACTGCCCTTTCCTGGGAAATCACTGTGTGCTGGAGACTTACTATAGCGGAGCGCCCTCCGCGTCATCCGCCAAAGCGCCTTTGCCATTCCCTTCGTCAACGCTTCCACAGCCGAAAACATTGGCTCCCGGCGTTACGATGGAAAGCCTTGGGATTCATACGAACTACGTTCATGCGGGTAGAGATTATCCTTTTTCCGGTGAATTGTCTCTTTCCACCAATACGGGTGGAACATTGATCCTGCAGGCTCGAATGCAGGGGCGGAAACCGTTGGTTCTGGGGGAATACGATTGCCAAACAGAACGTGTAAAACTCGAAGGAACGCTGCCAGGGGAATTGACGGATACACTTCCCAAGGAACCGCTGACACCTCTGGTGGTGATGGAAGCGGTTTGGCGTTCGGCGCTTTCAACGACGGCGCGTGAATCCCCAATTCGTTTGTTTGCGTTTCCCGTTTTCACGCCCCGGCTCGCGTCGGATGACGTTCAATTTATCGGGATGGATATAGAAACGCCTGTTCTGTCTCCCGGCGACAATACACTCATCCACATGATCTGGCGGTTCACTGGCGTTGCCGGGAAAAATCCTGAATTCACTTGGCGGTTGTTGAATGAGAAAGACAAAGCCGTCATGGAGGGTCGTTCTACAATTCATTATATTCATATCGGCTCCCGTTTTACGCAGTCGGTCTGGTTCCAAATTCCACCGACTTTCACACCGGGACGCTACCGGTTTCAATTGCAGGTCGGCGAGAAGGGAGAATCGTTTATAACCGGCGCTATCGATGTAACGCCGGACCGGCGCCGCGCGTTTTTCGAATTGCTGAAACGGGATACCCGCCTATCCACATTTCGAACGCTGCATTCCGAGACGCATCTGATTGGCGGGCGCAAGGAAGAATTAATTACCTCGATTCAACATCTTGCGAAACGATATCCAGAAGAAGGGCATTTCAGTTATCTGCTGGCGAAACTGACGGATTCAGCGGATGAACGTGTGGCTTACTTAACGCAATGCCTGGATAAAACCCCATTTCATCTTGCCGCGTTGCGGCTCGCAGCGAAAAGTACTAAAAAGAGACTCTATACCAGTACTCTTCAAACGTTGACGCCGGAGAACGCGTGTGATTACACATTTCAAAACGGTATCCGATTATACGGATACGATATAAAGCGTTCTCCCAATAAACGGGAGAACGCCAAGAATTTTTATGTCACCCTATATTGGGAAGCCCTGGCGGCCAACTCGAATCCGTATGGAGTAGATTTATGGCTTCGAAACGAGGGGCAGAGCCAAATCCTGTTTTGGTTTCCCGGCGCGGGGAAGCATCCAATCAATGTTTGGAAAATCGGCGAAGCCGTTGTGGAGACGATCGATGTCCCCATACCGGAAGAATGGGAGAAAGCCTCGTTACTTGTGCTGCTCTTTAATTATTGGGATTTCGCGTATGCGGGGATGAAGGATGAAGATTTGAAAAGCACGTATATCGCTGCGATCACAGCGGATGGGCAGTCCGCCCAAGAAGCGAGTCTAGGCGAATTTACCTATAAGGATCTCCCGCTTAGTGAAATCGATTTTTTGGAGAAAAAGCGGAACGACAAAGCGAACTATCAGCTCTATGATCTTTCCACCGATCCGAGGGAGATGAAAAACGTAGTCAATGAACGTCCGGATGTATTCGACCAGATGCAACCTATGCTTAGGCCATTCCTTGAAGCGCGTCATGCGCAGAATACTGTGGAAGAGCGAACGGAGGAACTTTCGGAAGAAGCGTTGGAAAAACTTCGTGGGTTAGGCTATATCCGTTAAAATGCGGAATTTCTGCAACCTAAATGAGAAAATTCTGTTAGAATAGAGTTAGCGTATGGGAGTGGCGCTTATGTTTTGCTGTTGCTTTGAGCAGGCAATTGGTATTTTTGCGGCTAACGCATGAATCCTCAATGCCGGTTTCGGGAGATAAGATCATGTATACACCTTTGACGCAGGAAGAAGAGCAGGAGTATTTCAAACGAATCCGGAATGGAGATCAAAAATCCTTTGATGATTTTGTCATGAAAAACGAAAAACTCGTTTACTTAGTTGCGAAGAAATATCGATTCTTCTATTTTACGGGTTTTACACAAGAGGATTTGGTTCAAGAAGGGTATCTGGGATTAATCAAAGCCGTCAACCGGTTTGACGGTTCGGCGGGGAATAAATTTTCAACCTACGCGATGAAGGTGATTAATAGTTTTATCCTGCGCGCGATCCGGAAACACAGTAAAATTGTCTCCGTTCCAGAACGGCAGATTCATAACGCCAAGAAATTGAGCGAGGAAAAAAATATCAGTATTTCAGAACTCTTTAAAGAGACATACAATGACGATTATGATAAAAATTTCGCGCGCGCCTTGGCGGTCATGCAGGATCGTGTTTTTTCTCTGAATGAGCCGGTTGAAGAAGGCAGAAAGCAGAGTTCCTCCTTTGCCGATATTTTAATGGACGATAATTCGTTCAATCCCCGGCAAAAATACAGCGATGTGGAAATTCTTAAGAAAATATCCAGTGTTCTCAATGAACGGGAATTGAACATCGTCGCGAACGCGTTGGGATTGAATAAAGACCGTACGAAATTAAGTGATATCGGCCGGCAGATCGGCTTGACGAGAGAACGAGTTCGGCAGATTTTACAAAAGGCGCTTGAGAAAATAACCGTCTTCCTTAAAGAAGAACAATAATCACGATATTTTATCTCCATGGCGTATTATTATCCCGTCCAATCGATCCGAAGACACGCTCTATACGATGTGTAATATACGCTATCCATAATGAAAACCGATACACCCCCGTTAATGTAAAGGAACGAAATAAGAAATGAGAAGCATATCCGTCATTATTAACGCCCGCCTTCAATCGACACGTGTGCCGAAAAAATTGGTGAGACCCTTTGCGGGCACAACGTTGATTGAAATCGCGCTTGAGAAATTGAACCAGATGGACTTTTTTGAGAATCGGTATTTCGCCGCCGCCGAAGAAGCGCTCTTTCATTATGTGGATCTTTTTCCCCATGTGGAATTACTGAAGCGACCGCCGGAAGCGGTGATTCCCGGTTTCAACGATCCGAAAATCGTTCATGGCCACTACCTGCAAATTCCCTCGGATTACATTTTTTGGATGAATCCCTGTCATCCTCTTCTCTCGATAGAGACGATTAAAAAATCGTTCGACTATTTCCAATCGACGGACCATCCCTCATATACATCGGCTTTGCGGACGCAGGAGTGGATCTACGATATGGATGGAACACCGATTACCAATCCTGACGCCAACATGATCTCAACGCATCACTCTCCTTATTATTACAAGGTCGCGCACGGCTTTCATATTTTCAATAAAGCCCATTTCGAAAAAACAGGGATTCTAACACCGAAAAAAAAGAATGATCCTCATTTTATCGAAATCCCCGTCGAAGAAGTGTTTGACACTGATACTCCCCTCGAATTCCGGATCGCTGAATTGATGTACCTGGACGCGCAGGGGAAAATTCAAACGCCATAAAAATCGCGTGAGGGGAACGCGTAGAAACTGGTCAGCGTTCCCCTCGATAGTTCAAAGCCGGGTTGCGAGATTCTCGAATGGTAGAATTAGTGAATCCAAGATTCACGGCGTAAGACGCGGTTCAGTTTGGTGATCCGGTCGAAATAGAGCCGAGTCAGTTTTTCCACTCGACCTTTCCGGTAGAATCGTTCGTGTGGTTTGTGTGAAGAAGCCGCGTGGTTTTGATCGGGGATGGACGCGCCGCTGTGATTGATCAGAATCGCTTCATCCTTCTCTCTTTCCGAAGGATGAAACGAGGAGGATTGGATCCGTCCTTGCCGTACCCATCGAAAGATATGCGTCGAAGGGACGGAGACGATTTCCGCCAATTCGAAGAGATCGACAGGGCTTTCCCCATCCAGGATTTCCAGAGCGAGTTGCAACGCCTGCTCGTCAAAGGTTTGACATTCCATGCAAACCCCAAAACGATTCAGGCGCGCAAACGCTCCGCAAAGTACACATCGTGCGTACATGGACAACCTCCGGCGTTGAAGACCGTTCTCCAACGCAGCTTGCGGAGACGCCCCGGTCAATCTTCCTCCAATCAGCAGTTTATGGTATCGGCCCGCTTGGGATGGAACTTAACCGATTTGGAATAGAATCGAGGAAATAGGTTAAAAAACTGCACATCTGGAATGTAAGCGCGACTGTAAATAATATTGCAATCACGACCTGGAGAAGCCTTATTGTTGGTGGGCGCGGTGATAGTGAGTAGACGGTGGGTGAATAATTGTTGGGCGGCCGCCATGATTTCTTTCGGTTGTACGTGGGTGACTTCGGTTGGGAAACGGTTGGCGTATTCCCAGCCTAAACCGGAGATTTCATAGATTGCGTAGCGGGTCGCTTGTCCCATATTGGTTTCCAGCGCCATTGCGAATGTGCCGCAGATGTATGTTTTTACGCGATCGAGTTCTTCTTCCGAGACTAGTTCGGTTTTTATTCGTTCGATCTCCGCTTCGGCGCAGGTGACTGTTTCAGCGCGGTTCGGCGGTGTGGTGACAGCGTAGATTAACAAGGGGGAAAGATCTTTGTAGGCCGTGAAGGAACTGCCGATTTGATAGCATAATCCGCGCTTGTCCCGGATTTCACGAAAGAGGCGTGAATCCATCGAACCACCCAATAAAGCGGAGATCAACCGAACCGGGATGGATAAACGGTCGGTGATTCCCACACCCGGATACCCTAAAACAAGATATTCCGCCTCAGAATCCCGATGTCCGGTCATTTCTGAATTCGTTTGAATGACGGAAGACGCAGGGGGGGAATCCGGCAGGGAATTTGTTCCACGGATAGACCGGGCTGCGAAACAGTCCTCGACAATCCTCCGTGTGTCTCCCTCTTCCTGTCCACCCACGACCGATACGACCAAGTTCGGGGGATCGAACGCCTGTAGGGCGAAGGGGATCAAATCATCGCGCGTGATGTTGTCCAATGTATCAACCAATCCGATACTTGGCCATGCGTAGGGATGCGATCCAAAAAAATTCTTCATAAAAAATCGCATCGTATAGTGCATGAGGGAATCTTCTTGTTCGAGGATGTTCATTCGGACGATTTCCCGGTCACGCGCGAGTTTTTTTTCTTCAAATGTGGGACACTCAAGGAGTTCAATCGTGGTTTCGAGGTCTTCACGTAAAAAATGAGAAGTTGTGAGAAGATCGATATAACTCCAATCTTTTCCCGCTTCGGATTTGAAATGCGCCCCGTTTCGTTCCAGTTTGTCCGCGATCTGTTTTTCGGTGTGGCGTTCCGTGCCTGCAGGGAGGAGGCGCATGGCTAAATTCGCCATACCCGCTTTCTCACCATTTTCATGCCGGGATGCCATGCGGGTGTAAATACGCAGCGCGACAATCTGGTTGTACGGATTGGAACTATACAAAAAGGTGGTTCCGTTCGGAAGAACCTTGCGGACCACCTTTTTTTCAGGAATATGAATCGGAGGGGAATCAAGCGCCATATTTTGCCAGTTTCTTGGCGTGAGCCAGACATAGCGGCATCAGATCGATCATTGGAATCGTACCCAAACCACCATTGATACAGGCGCGTTCGTTGAATTCACTTAGTCCATCATAACGCGCCTCTTTTGAATAGATCATTGCTGGAACAGGATGAAAACTATGCGCTTTCCATGCGCAGGGAGTGGAATGATCACCTGTGACCAGAAGCACGGATGGATCGAGATCGAGCAGCTGCGGGAGGAGCGCGTCGACTTCCTCAATTACGCCCGTTTTCGCGGGGAAATTGCCGTCTTCCCCATAGCTGTCAGTTTTCTTGATATGAACGAAGAAATAATCATAGTTGTCCCATTGTTCTTTTAAGGTGACGAATTCATCTTTCGGGACGTCACCAGTTGGCAGCACTTCCATCCCGACCAAGCGGGAGACGCCTTTATACATGGGATATGTAGCGATGCAGGCGGGATTCAGTTTAAAGATATCCTGCATTTGGGGAAGTTGCTCGTAACCGTCGAATCCACGAAGGAGAATTCCATTGGCCGGGGCGTCGTTTTTGAGGATCTCAAACGCTTGTTGAATGAACTGATTGACGAGATTCGCCGTCCGTTCCGCCGCCGGATCGTTGGAGTCCGCTTTGACCGCGAGAGGTTTCTTGCCGGTCATTTGGGGATCTGTGTCGGTCAAGGCGCCGGAGAGGCCTTCGCCCCGTAAAATAAAGGCCGCGCGGTGTTCTTTTTCCGGTTGGAAGAAAATTTCAACACCCGGCAGTTTGATCTGGCTCAATTTTTCGCAGAGTTTTACGCAAGTTTCGGTCGGGATGCGGCCCGCGCGGCGGTCGGTCACATTACCGTCTCCATCCAATGTGGCGAAGTTGACACGCGCGGCGACGTCTCCGCCTTTGATCGGAAACGAGACGCCCAACGCGGAGAGGATGCCGCGTCCGATATCGTATTCAATCGGATCGTAACCAAAAAGCGCGAGATGAGCGGGACCGCTTCCAGGCGTGACGCCTGCGGTGATGGGCGTGGCGAATCCGCTGATGCTTTTCTTTGCGATCGCGTCGAGATTCGGCGTTTTCGCGACCTCAAGGGGGGTCCCTGTCTCTCCTGGAATATCCCCCAGGCCGTCAAAAATCAGATAAACGATTTTGTTATCATTCGTTTCGGCCAATTTTTTATACAGTGCGAATCGATCCATGATACAACCTTTGTGTATAGAATTTTATTGATTTCAAAATGACTCTGACTAAACACATATTTTCCCATGTGGTTTGCATTCCGTCAAGCTGTGGTGATATGGATTGGATATATAAGGCGCCCAGGATTAAAATCTTGGGGATAGAGGAATGGGCTTTCTCATTAGAAGTAGCACTCACTAATAGTACTCACTTACCGGATGAGCCTTGAAAGAATCGCAACGAAAGATAAATGTAAGTTTATTCCTCCACGAGAAACCATGTAATACCTTTCGCATCCAGATTGACAGGAATATCGACTTGGCGTTCTCTATCCAATTGATATGCCTTCAGCGATCCCTCTTGCTCCCGGATGTTTGCCGTATGTGTCAAGCCTGTGTAATAAAGAGGCAATGTAAGTTTTGTTTTTATCGCGTGATCTGTAGGATTGAAGACCATCGCCAGGGCGCGTTCTTTTTGATAAGGATTGACGCTCATCATGCAATCGATATTCTGGCCGTCGGCGCGGCGGACGTGGATGATATCCGAGTCCAACAGTGGACGATATTTCTTGTAGAAACTAACCCATTTTTTGACAACGGCTTTGGTTTCTTCGGTATCATACAATCGGGGGCCGCGGTAACAGGCTTGCACGCCTGTACCGAAATTCTGCGCTAGATACCATTCAAATTCCTTCAGATGTTCAGATAAGGGTTCCAAGGTGGCCGCCGCGCCGCCGCCGTGATATTCGACCAGCGGCACAAACATCCAGCCCATGCTGGGCGTTTTATGAAATGTCCCATCGAATATGTTCTGCCGTGCCAAGAGAATTTGTCTCCACCGGGGCAGGCTGAAGTTGCTTTCTCTATATCCTATCGCGCATTTATTGCTGCCATTGAGATAGTAGTAATCGGGAGTGTTTATATAAATTCCCCGCTTCCTGCATTCCTGATAAAATTCGGAGCAGCGCTTCCATTGGGTCCATTGTGAATCCGCCAACCCGTGATGATGCGCGTGGGTTGTCGCCGCGCAGACATCGCCGTGATAGGGGCCGTCGGTTTCGATGACATCGAGACCTGTCGCATCCATAAAATTAAGCACTCGTTCAAAATAATCACCCGACCATGCGCTGGCGAGACAGGCGCTCTGTCCGAACCGGCTGCCGGGTTTGTTCGTTTTTGGGGAAATGCAGTTATTGTCCGGACCGGCGTCCCGCGAGGCGCACATCAACGTGTAGCCTCCTAACTCGATGCCTTTGCTATGGGCGTATTCCACATCCGATTTGATGCGAGCAATGTAGGCGGGATCTTCGCTTTCGATATTGAATCCGCTCCAGAATGTGATGATGACCATCTCGAAACCAACCTCGGCGCATTGGTCGATAGCGCGGCGGATGGATTCCGAATCGGATTGGCGGACATGCATGAGGATGGGATTTTCCGTCACTTGGGGTGCGAGTATTCGCATCATTCGCCGCACAGCGAGACCTTGCCGTTCCCGGTCATCACTGTCCTGAAGCAGGATGTAAATTCGGAAGGATTCAAAGGATTCACCCGGTTTCAAGCGCGCGCCGGGACCCAGTGGGTATTGGCTTGTCAAGAGGATAGGAGATTGAAGAAGGTAATTGACCTGTGATGTATACTCTGGATCTGCTTCCCATGTAAATACATTCTGACCTGGATTGACTTCAGGCGCGTTGAGATGTTTGTAGTTTTCTTCGAATGTAAGCCGGTCTTTTTCCCATTCATTGACGGCAAGAAGCTCAGTTTTCATCGCGTCGATCAGAATTGTTTCCGTTGTGTGATTAGTCACAGTCATCCATTTGGAGATCACGGGCAGGTTGTTATAAAGTTCATACACGACGGAAACAACAAGACCGCTATAGCGGGGGAGAAGTTTATTTGGTGGTTTGTACTGAACGATAAGGCGGATGCCGTTGGGCGGCCAGGGACGGTTTTCCGCATAGCGGCTGCGGGTCCAGGGATAGGGGGCTTTAGGCGTATCGATTGTGTAGCGCAAGAACTGAAACGCGTCCGGATTGGATGTCATATCCTCCAGCCATGCGGGATCGAAATAGCCATATTCAGGCTGCCCTTTCAGTCCACCGACTTCATATGTCTCTCCATCAAGAGTTAAGAGAGCCTCCGGCTTGACGCCTCGCAGGACGCTGGTGTTGGTCATGCCGTTATGTAGTCCAACGGTGGCGAAATTAGGCGAAGTGCGAAATACACGTTTGACGAGACCATTGGTTAGAATAATCTCGTTTCCACCGGATTCTGTTTTTACTTCCGCAGGGCGTTCGATGGAGTCGATCAGCCAATCCGAGGCGCAGGACGAGAAAGGAGAAAAAACGATACAACACAATACAAAAGATAAAACAAATAAAACGGTATAAAGTATTCTGATACCATCCATTATGTTAGAAATATGTTTCTGATTCATTCGTTGACTCCGATATGATGGGATATGTGGAATGAGTGTAATTTCCTTTGCGGCATCTTTCAAGATAACGCTATCATTATCAAAGTTATTTGAACATCCTGTAAGTGAAACAGTTTTAGAAAACGCTCCGTATTGTAAGAAAAAAAGAGAGGGTAGCAAAGGCAAGGTTTTTCATCTGCCTTTGCCTTATTCCAAACCACTTTTGAATGGCCTAATAACAAGTATTCCTCTGATTCTCATCGATCGCCGTCGATAGAGATCGTTAACTGAAACGGACTCACATTCCAGATGAACCATTTAATGGGTGATAGCAAAACCGTTTTAAACGCTTGGAATTTAATTTACGGAAGAGCATAAGGTGATTCAAATTTACTCAATGGAAGAATTGACTTGAGTCAATTTGACGCAAGCCATTTTTTGATAAATTTCTATAACCCTCTGGTTTTTCTGTATTTACAAAATGGCACGATATTTGTTCTTAAGAACAAACAAGAATAAAAATCCATCACCTACTTACAGAAAGGAGTTATGGATCATGTTTACACGGTGGAATTTGTCAGATGATATGGACCTTTTGCAGCGTGAGATTAATCAGATTTTCAGTGGATTCACCAATCCGGAGAACCGGTTCCGGCGATTAGCTTTTCTTCCGGGTTCGGGCGCGCGTCAATATCCACTCACAAACATGGGTGAAGATAAGGACAATTATTATCTGGAAGCCATCGCGCCAGGAATCGATCCGGAAAAGTTGAACATTTCCATCACCGGAGCCGTCCTGACGTTGAGCGGTGAAAAAATGCGGATTTCCGAAAACATCAAACCGGAAGCGTATCACCGCAGTGAACGGGCCGCGGGACGGTTTATCCGGACAATCGAACTGCCCTCCAATGTGAAGCGCGATACCATCAACGCGGAATACAAAAACGGTGTGTTGTATCTTACGCTTCCCAAAGTGGAAGAAGACAAACCAAAGGAAATTCAAGTAAAAGTTCTTTAAGCGTAAAACACATTTCAAATGAAAGGAGATACGATCATGGTTGAAAATACTGTTCCTTCCGTTCAACAAAAAAAAGAGGTAACCGACAAGGAAAACACACGATCGCAAGGCCGGTATTACTTCCCAGCCGTCGACATTTTCGATCACAAAAACGAACTGATCGTGATCGCCGATGTGCCAGGAGTCGATAAAGAAAACATAAAGATCAGAGTGGAAGAAGGGATTCTCACTTTGGAAGCCACACACTCGGATATGTCAAAGGGTGAACCATTCTATCGGGAATTTGAATGGGGGAATTTCTACCGCCAATTCAAACTGTCCGATGAGATCGATGATGACAACATTTCAGCGGAGGTGAAGAATGGTGTCTTGACCATTCATCTCCCCAAGACAGAAAAAGCGTCGAAATTGATCGATGTGAAAATTACATAAAAAGGTATTATGTATCGTTCACGAATTTTTCACGAACACACAGTTACCATTACAACGATCAGTCGTATACATTGACAAATACATTGCCTTACGACAAATACAATGACAGGAGGTTCGAATCATGAATCTCAAACAGTTAAATCCATGGAATTGGTTTAAGAACGAAGAAGAAAGTTCTCATTCTGTACCTGTACAACGGATGGATTCGTACCATCACCCACTGATGCAGTTTCATCAGGATATCGACAATATGTTCGACCGGTTTTTCCGAAGTTTTGGATTTCCATCTCAGATCAGTGATTCAATCCTCTCCGCTCCGGACGGTTTGTTGAAACCCAGCGTAGATATTGCGGAAACAGAGAAGGAATATACTATTTCCGTAGAAGCGCCGGGTGTCGATAAGGATGGAATCCACGTTTCTCTGGATGACGGTACATTGACAATTCGGGGTGAGAAGAAAAAGGAAAAAGAAGAAAAAGAGAAAAACTACCACCGGATCGAGCGATCCTTTGGCTCCTTCCAAAGAACGCTGTCACTGCCAACCGACGCGGATGGTGAAAAAATCGAAGCGAATTACAAGAACGGTGTACTAACATTAAAACTTCCAAAAATCCCCGGCGCGAAACTATCCGTTAAGACAATACCAATCAAATAACATATCGAATTTTACCAAGGTGGTTGGTGGTTTTCATCGACCACCTTGGAACCAAGACTTACATATATCTGGAGGATAGCTATGTATTTCAAGCAGTTTTCAAACCCGATTCGATTGTACTTCTTATTGGCCGCCGTCTCGCTTACTCTTCTAATCCCGCAAAACATGCAAGCCGCTGAGACAAGTTCGGATTATGAAAGTTTGCTAAAGACACAGAACGCCTTTATTGATGTCGCCGAAAAAGTCTCTTCCGCTGTCGTCTATATCGAAGTGGAAAAAGTGATTGAACGGAATATATCGATGGATACACCATCTCCTTTCAACGATCCCTTCGACCTTTTTAATGATGAATTCTTTGAACGGTTTTTCCGTCACCAGGCCCCGAAGGACGATACGCCCCGAAACGAGAGTCCCAAAAAGCGGCAATATCATCAAGTTGGACAAGGCTCCGGTTTTATCATCAGTGAAGAGGGTTATATTCTAACGAATAACCATGTCGTTGGAGACGCCGACCGGATTCGAGTCAAACTGTCGGACGGCCGGGAATTTGAAGCGGAACGGATTGGAACCGATCCCGAATCCGATGTAGGGGTTATTAAAATTAAAGGCTCTGATTTGCCTACTCTTAAGATGGGTGATTCGGATTCGATCCGTGTGGGTGAATGGGTGATCGCGGTTGGTAATCCCTTTGGATTGTCCAGAACAGTCACATCAGGAATCGTAAGCGCAAAAGGACGCAGCAATGTCGGTATCACGGAATACGAAGATTTCATCCAAACCGACGCGGCGATCAATCCAGGTAACTCCGGCGGTCCTCTCGTCAATTTAAAGGGGGAAGTGATTGGGGTTAATACAGCGATTTTCAGCCGGAGCGGCGGGTATATGGGAATCGGATTCGCGATCCCAATCAATATGGCGAATTCCATCTACAAACAACTGATCGACACCGGATCTGTCAAACGTGGATTCTTGGGGATCGTCATCCAAGATATGACGGCTGACTTGGCCAATTCTTTTGGATGGGACGAGAATAAAGGGATTCTCATCTCTGACGTGACCGAGGATTCCCCCGCAGAGAAAGCCGGTTTGAAACAAGGCGATATTATTACAAAGTTGAATGGAAAACCTATCAAAAGTTCAGGGGCGTTTAGGAACCAGATCGCGATGCTTCCTCCAGAAACGAAGGTCAGTCTTACTGTAATACAGAATAAGAAAGAAAAGACCATTTCTGTCACCACAGGAGAACGCCCGGAAGATGAAGAAACCATTGCGTCTCAAGACGCTTGGATGGAGAAACTGGGATTCACGGTTCAAAACTTGACGAGTGAATTGGCTGAACGGTTTGACTATCAAAATGAAAAAGGAGTTATTGTCACAGAAGTGGAGCCCGGTTCTATTGCGGCTCTGGCGGGAATCCGTCCAGGAACGCTCATCCAAGGGATCAATCAAGAAGATGTTAATAATATGAGTGACTTCGAACGTCTTGTGAAAGAGACGATCAAAGACGAACGGATTCTCCTTTTGGTGAAAGATGGCCGGTATTCACGATTTGTCGTACTACGTTTGGAATAAAGCCGTTTCACTGAACTCCTGTTTTGGATGGCCGATGGGATCGATGGTTCCATCGGCCATTTCACATTGTGCGCCTATGACAGAGTATGGACGCGTTTAAGCAACATGCTCTAATAATCTTTAAAATTCCTTCCACTCCAATTCGTCTGTTGTTTTGAAATCGTTTTTCACAAACGCAACGGCGTCATTGATATCGAAGTTTTTGCATGTGTATAAGATAATGGACATAAATTTTTTCGCGGTCCATACGTACACGGAAATCCCGGAGTCATACAAAGGAACGAAACCATCATACCCTTGATTGGGGCCGCCTTCTTCCGTCACGTGGACAATGGGTTCCGCGTAGATTCGTAAATCGAGATGACCTGCGATTTCTTTTAAGAATTGAATTATTTTTTTCTGATCGATTTCTGCTTGGTAATACGCTTCAATAAGTAATCTCTGCCGGAGAATATCAGGGGCAATATGGTTCATATTCTTAAATCCTTTTTTTTATGACTTTATAAATGTAAAGAGAGTGACGCTGATTGCTTCCGGAAAAATTATCGAAGGTTTTTTCGATTATCCATATATGGGTATAAACGCTGCTATCATTTTTGTATCCGAACTAACAAAATTGGATAAACTATTTTTCTGTATGTCAAAATAGTAATGGGAGTAAGCGCAGAAATTGTCTCCATTAGAAAAATAGGATTTTTCGGATGGACATTATTTTCAATGGATCGGACCGATGGGAATCCGATTGATTTGAATGGGAGGTCTCATATTGTGCGCTTCCCGGACATCTTCTACAGTAATCAAGGCGCGAGGATGTAGTTCCTTAACGATCGCTAGAATATCTTTCAAATTTTTACGGTGGACCACCATAAAAATAATATGAACGTCTCCTCCATTGCTCTCCGCTTTTACTTTTGTTACACCTAACTGACTTTCTCGCAATAATTCAATCAACCGCGCCGCGTCTTTTCGTGTGATAATCCGAAGGATGACCGAACCAAGCCGCAACCGGCGTTCCAATAGGATGCCTATGAAATTACCTGTCGCGTAGCCACCCGCATAAGCGAAAAGGAGAATGGGGGTTGTCACATTTCGAACAACCTGACTGACTACAGTTAGCCAAACAAGAACTTCAAAAAAACCCAGTATGGGTGGAACATACTTCATTCCACGAGATAGGAAAATAATCCTTAACGTGCCAATACTAACATCAACAATCCGTGCGAAAAAAATAAAAAACGCTAACATTGGTATACCGCAAATTGTAATGGCCATGAATCTTGCAAGATCCATAAAACCGCTCCTTATTCATTCTGCAGGTTCTCTTTTTATAGAGATTAAAATAAATCCTTATCTGTTTCTTGTTTCAATTGCTGAAGACGCTTTTGCAATACACGATTCCGCTCTTCCAATTCATCGATCTTGTCGAGTAGATCCATGACAAGCCCTAGACCGCTCCAGCCGATTCCCAAGTCATTGTGCAAACGCATAATCTTGCCGATGCGGTATAAGGCGCATGAATCGAATAGAATTTCCGGTGAGGAGACCGCGGGATCGATTAATCCCAGTTTGAAGAAATGACGGATTAAATCGAGACGAAGCCCCGTTTCGCTCGCTAGATCCGTGAAGCGTAAATAGTGACTATGCGAGTGTTGAATATTCTGTTGTATAATCAAGAAATGGTTTTTCTTTTGATTCATTTTACTCCCCTCGTGGATTGAATTGTGACACACGGGAAAGGGTCTCAAACGCCTCTCGTTCTTTTGCTGATAGTGTTTTCGGAATAGTAATGAGCAGGCGCACAAACTGATCTCCCCGTTTTCCTCCTTTTTGAGGGAGCCCTTTGCCGGCCAACCGCAATCGCTGTCCGGAATTGGATCCGGGGGGGATACGGAGCCGTATCGCGCCATCCAGCGTAGGCGCTTTCACTTCGGCGCCCAGCGCCGCTTCCCAAGGAGTGATAGGTAAATCCATTTCGAGATCGTAACCGGATACTTTAAAAATCGGATGAGGAGCAAAACGAATACGAATGTATAAATCTCCCGCTTCTCCTCCACCCATCCCTTTTCCACCTTGGCGCCGCAGGCGGATTCGGGTTCCTTTTTGCGTTCCCGGTGGAATCTTAACGTCAATCCGCCTTCGTTGAGGGGCGCTCCGCCCGGAAGTGTCTTGATCTATCACCTGAAGTTCAAAGCTTTTCATCGCTCCGTGATAGGCTTCTTCCAGCGATATTTCCATTTCCGCTTCTACATCCCGTCCACGTGTAATCCACTCGTTTTCAAATCCATCCTGCGCATGGCGTTTCCTATCGGTGAAAGGGGAATCCCACCCGCCTCCAAAAAGCCGCTCGAAAAATTCACTAAATCCACCACCAGAGAATGAATGATACGAGCCCCCATTTCCAGGATTGGAATGAAACTCGAATTGAACGTTTTCCCATCCAGGGGGTGGAGTGAAATCCTGATTCGCCGACCAATTCGATCCTAACGAATCATACTTCTTCCGTTTCTCCGTGTCTCGCAACACTTCATACGCTTCATTAATCTCTTGGAATTTTTCATTCGCGCCTGGTTCTGAATTGACATCTGGATGATATTTCCGGGCCAGTTTACGATACGCGCGCTTGATTTCCTCCTGCGGCGCGTTCCGTTTTACTCCAAGAATTTCATAGTAATCTTTGTATTTCACTGACATGTCAAAATCACCTGGTTTTTAATTCATGAGTAATACGCCATATCCATTCAACAAAGTGATGGATTGTTTGGAATTATAGATCAATAGAATACACGATTTTTTAAGTCTTTTTTTAAATATATTTTACTATCTTATTTGAAGAAA
>CAXXSM010000081.1:0-18944 GCA_963663405.2 bacterium
CAGTATCCCGTCCTGTTTTTTAGTTTGCCCAGCGAAGCGGGCAACTCCGGCTTGTTGAAAGAAACAGGCGTCGCCCCGGCCAAGGGGAAGACAATCCAAATCGCAAGGGCGTTGCTGGCAACGGCAGGGTCTGAAGGAAGCGATAGGAAGTGAACGGCACATAGCGCAAGCGAACCTGATTCGGCGGCGCGGGTGGGTAAGCGTGCTAAATAGCGCAACGCCCAAAACTTGGTCAGACCCGTGACGTGTTTGAGGATGGGGCAGTTCACAGGAACCCGTCAGTAACTGGGGAAGCCTCATATCGTTCCGCCCGGCACAGCCGGAGCGGATAGTGAAACTCAAGAGGAGACTCGAGACGGATCGAAGCGGTGTGAGGTGGCAGATGAATCCGTAGTAGTGTTGAAATCCCGGCCTGAGAAAGCGGGTAACCGTCTGGAGGAGAAAACCGGGATGACCTGCGGCCAAGTTCGCAGGGGCCGACGGAGAAGCCAAAAGCGCCGCTGGTTGCGAAGGGAGGAAGTTGATTCGAAGGTTCTCGGAAATCGAAAGAAGCGTGGAACCGAACATAAGCCATTCGTCGGGATGGGGCACTTGGAAAGCGGTACGCTGTGAAAGGCGGTCTGCCTTCCTGGGCTGTTCGCCGGAGTAGTTTGGAAACGAGGCCGCACATTGCCCGAGAGGGATAGAAGGCGACATCGTCCAAGCGAAGAGCCGGAGGGGAAGTGATGATTTCGAAAGAAGAGGATGCAGGAGCGAGACTTCTGTTTCAGTCAAATGAAGGAGAATCAACAGGAGCCGTATACGAGGCCCGTACGTACGGTTCTGTGAGAGGGATAAGGTAGGATTGATTTTCCTACCTTACCCTACTCGATATGGGTTATGTGCGCCTGATACTATAAACGCTAATGGAATGATCAACTCCTTACGGTCCAGAACTCACTATTTCGGCCGTTTTGGTCCTGAAACAATCGCAATTTCAAATTCCGTTTTTTCCCCAAGACGAAAGTGAATTTGCCGATTCGAACCATCGGGCATAAGCGGGTGGCTCTCATTAATGTTAGCCAGATACTGCTCCATAATCCGCCTTACTTTCGGTGGATAATTCGGTTTCGGAAGGAGAATGACTTCCACCTGATCTCCCTGTTGTTTGATGACTCCATCCGATTGAGTTAAGGAACGAAAGAGCACGTGATCATCCCTGAAATTATCATACTCTTTTTTGAACGGCTCCAGCATTTTATAAAAGATATTTCGCGCCAACAATTTCAAAACGTCCATCAAATATTTATTGCGTGTATCCAAGCGGACGCAATCCTGCTCGATTAAAAACTCCAGCCGGGACATTTCCTTTTCTGTTGTTTTCATTTCCTCGTCAATCTCATCCAGCCGGAGAGACAAGGTTTGAATCTTTTCGGCACGTTTTGCATTTTTCCCAGGATGTTGACGCTCCTGGACCAAGAGTTTGCCCAATTTCTCTTGCGTTTGGCTTCGTTCCATTTCCAGCGCTTTATACGCGCCGCTCTTCATTTGTTTATCTTCCAGGTGATCTTGTAACCGCTTGTAAGGAATCACCGCATAACTGGTGATTTCGTTAATCCCAAAGTGTTTGTCTAAATACTTAAAATCATTTTCCTGGATCCAGCGCCGGAAGATCAATGTAATTATCTCTGGCGCCGGCCGAGTCAAGTCATCGGTCAATACGCCCACTTCGATCGTCCGTCCTTTGGGATTGGCCGCACGCACGCGCAGTCTCCGCATTAACGAATCCTTTTCCCAGCGCTCATCAAGGTAGGCGAAGGTATAGAGTTGCAGATCCGTAGCGCAATTGCGGTTCCGTTCCAGCGTGAAGGTTCCCGGCGCCAGTTCCGCTGGCCAAGGCGCCAACTTGAAGTTCTTTTCCCACGTGATCACATGCGTGGAAGTATCTTCGATGAATTTCTGAAAGACTTCAAGACTGTATATCCCACGGTCAACGATGAAGGTGATCACCTTCTTTTTATCCATCTGTAAAAGCGCTCGAAAGTGGTTGGTCACCTGAAAAAACCGGTCCCGCATGTCTTCGTAATTATCGGTCGATTCGAGATACACCGGATGCCCCGCCGCCGTGTGAATAAAATCCATATAGAGCGCTTTATCCGCCGAACGGATGCTTGGACACCAGCCTTTCAAGACGTTCTAGATTCCTGTATAGCGTTTCGTATGGGGATCGTAATAAAAGTCATCGTTCGCCGCCGCATTGACCTCTGCGGCGTTTAATCGAAGTACTTGCTCCGCTATCGCCGCCGTCGCCATTTGGCCCAGATGCGTTCGTTGATCATGCAAGGAGCGCATGCACTTTCCCAAAAGCCGTTTCAAATCCTCAAAATCCAGCAACTTGGTTTGTTCGATATTGACCGCTCCTAACAAGATGATCGCCACCCATTGTTTGAGCAGCCAACTCTCCTTCTCCGGGAAAGCGTCGAGACGGAGAAACAACGCGCTGAACAGCAACACGCCCAGGTGATGACACAGAGTCACTTCCTCCGGAAAGGCTTCCTTTAATTCGGGAGACTCCTTGCGATTGTTACAAGGCATTGGTGTGGATGACTCCTTAGATTGTTCTCGAATTTCTTCGTTTTCAGAGCCAATTTCGCTTGTCTTCTCCTCTTCTTCGATCTCGGGTTCCTGCTCACAATCCCAGGGAGTTTCCTCATTTTCCTTTTGATCTTTTATGCTTTCCTTCAATTCTCTCAGCAAGAGACGGAGCGTTTCCCCGGATAGGGTGCGGCCGAACACCTGCTCAATCTCGTCTCGCATGCGTTTGCTATATTCATATTTTGTTTCCTCGTAAATCGCTGGAAATCGCATGCGGATATACGATTCGATTTCCGGAGTGAGTTTTCTTCGCGCTTGGCGGCCAAACAACACTTTCCGTAGTTGTTCACTATCCCCAGAGCGAAGAGCGGCGCCCCACCGCTTCATGGTTTTCCGGTCCACTTGAAAGACTTCTTGCAAGATGGTCGCATTGAGGTTGGCGTTGTAGAGTCGAGCGACGAGTAATTTGTATTCGATATGCTCTCGATCGTCCGGTACAATTTCTAATAGATGCGCGCCGTAATAGACATGCAACTGGTCTTCCTCTTCATCGCAGAAAATCGTAAACACCGGATTTCTCTTGTCCGTGCCTAAAATCTTTTGTAAATAATCGGAATGTGATAAAGGAGAAATGATGAGTCCCTCTCTGTTTTTTTATTTATTGAATTACTGGATTGTAGAGGGGAGTAGGCTGACAGCAAATTCCCTCGGAAAGTGGGAATCTTATTTGCGATTATTTTGGGTTAAAAATGGCTGTTTTAGTGAGGTCTGACCCTCTTTGAGGCCAGGCCGCGAAACGATTGGGCTTTGATCAGTTCACAAAATCAATCGCATGGGGTAATTTTGCCTCTTCGCTATTTCATGTGGGTAGAGGGTAGAACCTTGGGAAGATTAAATTCCAATTTTCCTCTACCAAACAGATGGTTATGATTAAATTGTAGACGTTTCGATATCTGCTAAGCGACAAGTATTTTTCAGTAGGATTGCCTTCCATTGATCCGTTTGCGGGTTTGGATTTTATCGGAGAAAAAAACTTACTTTCATGTGCCGCATGCTTGTGGAGTCTGTGGTCAGGCGCCTCAATAATCTTTCTCATTCCCCCTATTCTTTCGCAGGCGGCTGTCCAAATCTTGTGGGCAAACCGTCAGGAACTTTTTCTTCTCACCCAGAGTATCGGCGGTTTGTCCATAAGATGGCAGAATCCACAAGCCCTCACTCGTTCGGATTACTGACCATGAATCGCAAGACCGGAGAGACTCGGTTGGTTTCATCCGGTGTCTTTTGCTTGGTTTGGCGGCTTGCCTGCAGGAACGGGAACGATTCAAACCGTATTACTATTTCGTGTGGGGCGAGGGAAGAACCTTGGGAAGATTGAATTCCAACTTGCTTCCAATCAAATAGATGGTAGTGATCAAATTGTTGACGTTGCGATAGCCTCTCGCACGAGCCTTGGCGGCTTGGATCAGACTATTCATCCCCTCCAACAGACCATTGTTGATTCGCGAAGTAAACCAACGCACCACACCAGCCCAGTGCTCTTTGATCGTTTTCGCGGCCTTGATCATCGGCTCAATCCGGCTGTGAGTCGCCCAGTAATACCACTTTTTAAGAAACGATTCCCCCTCCTCCGGATCGTCGAACGAAAACACGTCTTGGAACACGGATCGCAGATGGTAGGCTTTCACCGTCTTCAATTTGCTCCCTCGTACATCTTGAAAGATTTCGCTCCGTTTCTTTTCTTGCTTCTCCGTGAGATTCCATTCATTCTTCAGCCAAATATACTTCGTCCCCTTCAACAAGTCGGGATAGATCGCTTGGTCTTGTTTGCGCACTTCGTCTACGGCTTGATTGATAATCCTCATCAGGTGGTATTCATCAAATGTCATTTCGGCGGCCGGGAAATTGGCTTCAATCCCGGATTGAAACGCCTGGGACATATCCAAACAAAATTCCTCCACCTGCTCCGCCTTTCCGTTATGCGTCTCTAAATCCTCTTTGAACGCCTTCACCGTTTGCGCGTCCTTTCCATCGGTGGCAAACATCACGCTGCGCTCGTCCAAATCCATGAATACGCTGACATAATTGTGCCCTTTGGCCTTGGAGGTCTCATCCACCCCCACCGCCTTCACTCCCGAAAAATCCTCCCTCTCTCGCGCGTCCATCACATAATGAGTCAGCACTCGCCAAATCAGCGTGTCATATTCTCCGACCACTCGGCTGATCGCATTGGCCGTCATCCCATTCTCCGCCAGTGCCATGACCAACGCTTCAAATAACAACGTAAATCCCGCCCCCGGACGGGCCCAGGGAAGATTCACTGTCTTGACTTTATGATTGGGACATTTCACACGAGGTTGCCGGGCGTGTAAATACGTCTCATACTGAAAGAAATTCAGATGCCTCCAAGTGCGTCGTTTCGTATCATGCACTCCGCACAGGTTCCCGCATTCGGGACAGGGAAACAGACTCCCCTCGGGAAAGTCCAGCGTGAGGTGCAAGGTTTTTTCTTCCTCAGGAAACTCGGCCTGGACGACCTGCCATGGCTCACTCAAACCTAACGCTAACCGGAATAATTCTTGGTTCTTCATTCTCTTCCTTCTCTCTCTTGGGATTGGGATCTTTGTCTTTAGCCTGGGCGGAGGATCGGACCTTGCGGGGACGCGAACTGAGTGCTGACCAAGAAGACTGTCGAAGGACGGTCTAGCACCGCCCTTCTTGTTAGTTTATCTCGTCGGGATTGGTACGTAAGCGATATATCTCCGGGAGGATGGAGGAAAGCCTTCCCCAAATCTACCCACTCGATTCCGCGAAGAGCCGTAATTTTCGCCGGAGACAAAAATGCGGGAATACTTCCTCAATGTGAAAAGACAGGAAGTAACAGGTCATATAATTCACAGTGGTCTGTTCAGAGAAAAGGGACGCTTATTTGCCAGAAATTGGAAATGAACCAAAGAGCAGGTCGTTCAATGGTTTGGTTTTCTAATGTAGGACTGGGCGAACCCATGGAAGAAGGGGATTGGCTTTTTGCTGAAACGCAAAGTGCGTACGCTGCTGTGTGTATTGTCGATGGCGGATATGCCTGGGAAGATCAAACCAGACGTGCAAAGGGCAAATGGCTGGTTTGCAAGAATGAATATTCTCCTGTCATCCTCGAAGTGGACCAGAAATCAAACTATCAGTCATTTAAGAAGTTTCGTGCAAAAGTTATCGGGAATGCGTTATCGTTTAAAAACAATATCCTGCACTATACCGGTATTTATGGTGATTCGTTTACTTTCTTTGCTGACTATTCAAAAGCCCCTCAAATTAATGGTGCACCGGTAAACTATGCTCCATCAAAAGCGTATGACAGTCCTTTTCTAAATGCAGACTGGGATAGTGGTGTGGTTTATATCCAAAAAGGAAAAAGGTCCCTGATTCTGGATTTCAGTTCAAATGGAAAGAAAAGTATACATTAACAAAGAACGAAAGATATGGGGGAGCATCAGATCGAGTGGTGAGGCCATTCCCCTGCCGTTTGGCATTACATATCCTTTGCGTCGGATGGACTCGACGAATCGAGCAATTCGAGGAATTCAGATTTGTTGATTCCTCCGGCTCGCCAATCCAAGGCATTTCCTTGTGGAGCGGTAACGATTGTGACTGGCGTGAATTCGACCTTGTAACGAGCCAACACTGAAGCGTTGTCCAGGTTGTCTACGTCAATTGCCACGGGTATGAATTGCGCATTGACCAATGCAACCACTTGCTCATCAGCCCACACTTGGCGTTTCATTATGCGGCAGGGAACACACCATGTAGCGGTGAAGAAAAGGATCATCGGTTTGCCAGAGTCGGCTGCTTGCTGCTGGGCTAAAGTGTAGTTGTCAGCCCAATCGATGTCATTGGAGGGGACGTAGTAGCAATACCAAGCGTACACAAGTGATACAACAAGGAATGTCAGCCAAAAGCATTGCCAGAAATGAAATCGTTTCTTTCCGACCGGTGGTGATTCGGAGTTTCCTGACGGATGTAATAGGGATGATGATTCGTTCATTGTTATGTGTCCACATCTGTTCGCGTGTGCGACGAACTAATCGTAATAAATTGTTGGTAATTATAATGTGTTTTCTTCTCAGTCAAGAATAAACTGAATCATATCCTTGAATAAACAGGCGAGGACCTCAGTTCGGCGAGCTGAGGGTCGCGGGTTCGACCCCCGTCTCCCGCTTCTGATTTTATTGGACTTACGAATGTTTATCTATTAACAAAATCTGCCTCAGGAACCCTTTTGATTGAAATCACGCCATTTTTCTGATATATGATAGAAATACTCTATTTTATAATCCCCTTATAACTATACAGTTAAAAAACTTGTTTTTTTATAATGGGGGGAGCATCAGCTCGATGATCTGGAAATGTAAAACCGCTCACAAATTAAATCTTGTCATATGATAATTTTTTCAATATGAGTGTCTGTTGATTTTCGCATTTATTTATTCAAAACAGAAACCGAAGGATGTAGACTTTCGCGTAATGGTGAAAGAGAATACCGGGAAAGAAGATCAGGGAGGGGGACCCATCTGGCGATGCAAAGATAAAGACAATTATTATATTGTTCGCTGGAATCCGCTTGAATGAAAGCAATTATCGAGTTTATTATGTCAAAGAGGGAAAACAGACTCAAATTGCGACCGCTCAAGCTTATATCGATTCCTCAAAATGGCATGAAATTCGAATTCTGATGAAAGGGAATAAGATCACTGTTTTTTTTGGATGGAGTCCAATCGATGATTGTGGAAGATAATACGTTTGCCGATACCGGGAAAGTTGGGTTATGGACCAAAGCCGATGCGGCTACGGCATTTGATCAACTAACCATTGAGGAAATAAAGTAAGACGATTGATTCTGAAGAAACCGATTTCAACTGTCTGGTGAAATCGGTTTTTTGTTTGCCCAGCGAAGCGGGCAACTCCGGCTTGTTGAAAGAAACAGGCGTCGCCCCGGCCAAGGGGAAGACAATCCAAATCGCAAGGGCGTTGCTGGCAACGGCAGGGTCTGAAGGAAGCGATAGGAAGTGAACGGCACATAGCGCAAGCGAACCTGATTCGGCGGCGCGGGTGGGTAAGCGTGCTAAATAGCGCAACGCCCAAAACTTGGTCAGACCCGTGACGTGTTTGAGGATGGGGCAGTTCACAGGAACCCGTCAGTAACTGGGGAAGCCTCATATCGTTTCGCCCGGCACAGCCGGAGCGGATAGTGAAACTCAAGAGGAGACTCGAGACGGATCGAAGCGGTGTGAGGTGGCAGATGAATCCGTAGTAGTGTTGAAATCCCGGCCTGAGAAAGCGGGTAACCGTCTGGAGGAGAAAATCGGGATGACCTGCGGCCAAGTTCGCAGGGGCCGACGGAGAAGCCAAAAGCGCCGCTGGTTGCGAAGGGAGGAAGTTGATTCGAAGGTTCTCGGAAATCGAAAGAAGCGTGGAACCGAACATAAGCCATTCGTCGGGATGGGGCACTTGGAAAGCGGTACGCTGTGAAAGGCGGTCTGCCTTCCTGGGCTGTTCGCCGGAGTAGTTTGGAAACGAGGCCGCACATTGCCCGAGAGGGATAGAAGACGACATCGTCCAAGCGAAGAGCCGGAGGGGAAGTGATGATTTCGAAAGAAGAGGATGCAGGAGCGAGACTTCTGTTTCAGTCAAATGAAGGAGAATCAACAGGAGCCGTATACGAGGCCCGTACGTACGGTTCTGTGAGAGGGATAAGGTAGGATTGATTTTCCTACCTTACCCTACTCGATACTACGGGATAAACTGCTAACGATAGGATTCAGGCCTGTTGCACTCTCGTCTATAGAGAGAGAGTACTTCCAACTTGTTCAACATTTGACAGGCATCAATTTCGTTGCAATAAAAATGGGGATGCGGTTGTTCTTCATCTCCATCCAAGAAAAATGTTTTGGGAATCAATTCGGTTTCCCAACCATATTTCTCAATCAATTCCGATAAAAATGTTTCTTGAAAATCTTTCCGGGGAGGAGAATAGGATATTTTTTTGAAAGGCTTTGGGGCATATCTGACAAAATCTCATAATGATAATGAAAAACAACATGAAAAGAAATAGGTTGTCTGTTGCAATGCGTATAAGTGTATGGGGGAGGCTATTTGATATACAATCAGTGGATATGAGAAATTGAAGCCTGCGAAAATCTATGTCCAGGGAAAAACAAGGAGAACGAAATGTCTGAAAAGAAGAATTTAACAAACGCAGTCGGATCGCCAGTCGCCGACAATCAGAACGTGATGACCGCTGGATCGCGTGGCCCAATGTTACTGCAGGACGTGTGGTTTTTGGAAAAACTCGCTCATTTTGACCGGGAGGTAATTCCAGAACGCCGCATGCACGCCAAGGGTTCCGGCGCGTTTGGCGCCTTTACCGTCACCCACGACATCTCCAAGTACACAAAGGCCAAGATTTTTTCCGAGATCGGGAAAAAGACCGAAATGTTTGTTCGCTTTTCAACGGTGGCTGGTGAGCGCGGCGCGGCGGATGCCGAACGTGACATCCGTGGTTTTGCTATTAAGTTTTACACCGAAGAAGGAAACTGGGACTTGGTCGGTAATAACACACCCGTTTTTTTCCTTCGCGATCCACTTAAGTTTCCCGATCTTAACCACGCGGTGAAACGCGATCCAAAAACTAACTTGCGCAGTGCCCGGAACAACTGGGATTTCTGGACCTCATTGCCCGAGGCTCTACACCAAGTCACTATAACCATGAGCGATCGGGGAATTCCATTATCCTATCGTCACATGAACGGTTATGGGAGTCACACATACAGTATGATCAATGCTGCAGGTGAAAGGTTCTGGATTAAGTTTCATTTGAAGACACAGCAGGGAATTAAAACGTTAACGGATGCAGAGGCAGAAGCAATCATCGGAAAGTGTCGAGAGAGCCATCAGCGGGATCTATTCGATAGTATTGAAAAGGGAGATTTCCCTAAATGGAACATGAAGATTCAGATTGTTCCGGAGAAAGACGCCGCTAAATTCCCGTTCAATCCTTTTGATCTTACCAAAGTATGGCCGCATAAAGATTATCCACTCATCGACGTTGGCGTGATGGAATTGAATCGGAATCCAGAGAACTATTTTGCAGAGGTAGAGCAGTCCGCTTTTAATCCTGCAAACATTGTGCCCGGAATCGGTTTTTCTCCCGACAAGATGCTTCAGGGACGACTCTTTTCCTATGGCGACGCGCAGCGATACCGGCTGGGAGTCAACCATCATCTGATCCCAGTGAATCGCGCCCGCTGTCCGGTTCACGGGTATCATCGCGATGGCTTAATGCGAGTAGACGACAATTACGGTGGAACTCTCGGCTACGAACCCAATAGCTATGGCGAGTGGCAGGAACAACCAGACTGCAAAGAACCGCCGCTAAGCCTGGAAGGTGCTGCAGATCATTGGAACCATCGAGAAGATGATGACGATTATTTCTCACAACCCGGTGATTTGTTCAGAATAATGAGCGCTGATCAACAAAAACGGCTCTTCGAAAACACCGCCAGGGCGATGGGAGATGCACCGAAAGAGATAAAGATTCGACACATAGGTAATTGCCTGAAAGCTGATCCGGCTTACGGGGAAGGCGTCGCTGCCGCTTTAGGAATATCGTTAAGCGAGGTAAGTTCAGATAAGTAGAGTGAAGCGTATATCAACAAAACGCAGTAAATTGTTATTATCGACAGCCGGATGTTATGAAACGAATTCGTTCTTCATCCGGCTGTCAACTATTGATAAGGTGAATGGATGAAAGTGGATAACGATATCGCTATTAAGGTTCATGTTTTCCAACCGCGCCAAAACGCTGCTTCATGTTAAAGTTATCAACAAATTCAGCGAAAGCGTAGCTGGTAAAAATCGGTTCTTGATCGGAGATTATATGCTTCGGAGAGCCATGGATTTCAATTGCTTGTTCCAAGGTTTCTATTGTCCAACCGGCATTGGGGCCTTCCAGGGGAGAGCAGCAAACCACCTTCCGGGAATAATGGTCAATTGCAACAAGAACGTATGTTGGCCACAATCCCCACCGAAACACAATCGTTCGATCGACACTCCACACGTGATTGGGATACCAAGCCGGGATGGACCGCTGGGAGGATTGACCACTATTTTTTCCAGCCGGATTGGGCGCCAGAGATGGTTCCCCTGGTGGATAAGGTCGTTGCAGGATGTTGCGAACCGTCGAGGCCGCCAAGAAAATGTTAAGAAGGGATAACTGAAGAGAAATCCGAATCCGTCCCCAATGCGGATTGGCTTTGGCAATTTCCCAGACGAGTAGGGCCACTTCGATAGGAGTTTTGTTTGCTGGTTCGTTTTTGTTCCCACTTTGATTTCGATATTCTTCAGCCATCGATTAATCGTTGATCGAGCCACACCAAGTCATTTCGTCATCTCCCGAGTGGAAATTTGAAAATATTCCTTGTACCGAAGAATCCATAACCGTTCTCGAAGTGAATAGCGTGGTTTATGATTCTTATCTCTTCCTTGTTTTCGCAAAATTTCTAGTTCCGTTTCCAATTGAAAAATGCGATTACGAAGAAATTGGTTCTCGACTTCGGGATTGTTCTCCTCTTCAGCAAGATTTTTCATTTGCTTGAAACGAGTAACTCCCGCCCATTGAGCTGACAAGAGGAGAGCCTTCAAAATCAAAGGAATTGCCGCTTGAATTACGTCCATAGTGGTCCCGTTTATGAGTATGTATTGAAATGGGATCCTATGTATTAACATCAATATTGTCAACCGGTTATCGGTGGACCGATTCTTGGATAACAGGCACACTGGGACCGATGTAAGAATCCCCCTCAATTTGTTTGGACCTAAGTAAAAAAGACAATTCCATCTTGAAGACTTGCCAATGTAACAGGATAAGTGCGCCTATAGGCTGATAATTTCAACTCGACGGTTCCTGTTCATACCCACTATTTCACTTACACGTTCTTTTTTTTCTGGATTTTCTATGAAATTAAACTTACATTTATCAAACAACATAGTTGATCTTTGTAATTTCAATTAAAATGAATATTTTTCAAGAAGAATCGCTCAATTTAGGTTATTGAATGCTTTAGTGGCTCTCATGGGTATTGAGAGAGCCACGAAAGAGTGGTTACTTGTAAGGAGGTGATTACCATAGAAAAATCGAAATCGATAACTAGCGAAAGGCACGAATCAGTGCGTTTTATAGGCAGATGCGTATGCGGGAATATCTTGGAACCGGCGTTTAATCCTAATTTGAATATTGTTTTTTTGGAATTGTTTTGAATGCTTTCCATTCTACGATCGGGCCACGAAAGAACAGCGGGAAGAATTGATCCAGTCGTTTGAGGATAATGGATTCTTAAAACGAGAGTAGTGACGCCTTTATATTTTTTTTCTTTGCAGATACAAAACGCGATTTACAATAATAGAATTTTTTTCTTTTTGGGCTTCAGCCTATAGAAATTACGCCGGGTAAGACGTACATCAGTACACTCTACTCAGCGGCTATTTGGAAGGTTAAAGAATTTTCGCTAAAAACGACGCCCATACCAAGACAGCGGTTGGTTTCGACGGGTTTACACTTTTACGTAGGTGACGTTGACAAGGCCTGACCAAGTTCCAATCCGAACACCGCCGATCGAGAGTTTTTTCTTTCGCCGAGGTATCAGGATCGGGTTCTTCCGGTTCTACGGGAATATGTTCCGCCTCCAGCTGCCAATCCGGCTCATTCTCACCTATAAAATCATTCATTTCTTTCCTTGCAAAGTATTCTAGATTTTTGGTAGATACTGATGATGGAAAAAAAACAAAAGTTAAGGATACAAGAGTAAAAGGTTAAGGCGTCCGGGAAACCGCCACACGGAATCCTAGGTTATTGAGCGAAGAGTCTGGTGTGCGACCATAGCGGTTCGCCGAACGGCAGTACATAGGATCGTTTGTACCAATAATCACCGCGAATTGCGCGATTTGAACTGGTTTCACTCGATTGATTTATTGGGTCAATCTCCGGCGAATTTTCCATAATAATGAACATCGTACACATCCAGACACCATTCCGCCACATTTCCGCTCATATCAAAGAGTCCCCAATCATTTGGCAGTTTTAATCCTACCTCTTTTACCCCATCAGGACTGTTATTTCCATTAAACCAGGCGTAATCGTGGATCATCGTGTAATCCGAATCCTCCCCCCAATAAAACGCCGTCTCCGTTCCGGCCCGGCAAGCGTACTCCCATTCTGCTTCTGAGGGCAACCGGAATAGTCCTTGCCCTAATTCATTCATTTTCCCTATGAATGTCTGGCAGTCATTCCAACTCACATAGTAAACGGGATAGTTGTTTCCAACGCCATAATCATTTGACGGATTACTGCCCATTATCGCTTC
The DNA here is from genome assembly GCA_963663405.2 of bacterium. Classification (GTDB taxonomy): domain Bacteria; phylum Hinthialibacterota; class Hinthialibacteria; order Hinthialibacterales; family Hinthialibacteraceae. The sequence continues at coordinate 12,984 of CAXXSM010000081.1, forward strand.
CCACTGCGCCTGTGTCACCTCATATTTCCCAAGATAAAAATCTTGTGTGATTGTCACTTGATGTCTTGGCCCTTCATCATCCCCACGGTTTTTCTCATTATCTGGGCTGCCCATCATGAATGTTCCTGAGGGGATCAATATCATCTCTAACCGCATTGCGCCGGCTGGGAGATTGGGAATGTCTATCGTGATTTCAGTTAGAGAAGTTGGGGTTGGGGTATTGGTTGGGGTTGATGTCGGGATATTAGTGGGTATGGCTGTAGGTATAGCTGTGGGTATTAGTGTTGGTATGGAAGTGGGTATTTCCGTTGAAGGAATCACTTGAGTCGGCGTTGGAGTTGGTTCTACATCTGGCGCCTCTTCTTCCACTTGGTACATCAACTTGCCGCTGACCATCTTAGATACACTGACTTCAGGATCTAATGGCATTAGGAACACTTTGAATTGATAAGTATGTCCGTTTTCAGGTCCGTTAATAAACGTCTCTTTGGTTTTAAAATCTTGGTTGGGAGTCCACCAGAAGTAATTGATTTTTCCTGTGAGAGTCTGTCCTAACATCGTAAAATTAGCGCCATCTACACTTACATACACATGATATTCATTTACAGTCGCTGGATCCACATCGAAATTCCATGCGATTTGGATCGCGCGCCAATCGGCCCGATCCATGTCGGAGCCTATACTCCCCTGTGGCGCTATATCATCAATGCCAAGAATGTCATCACAGATCACAACTTTCTTTTCTTTGATATACGGCGGCTCCGGTTGCGCGACGGATAATTTGTTTCCACCTTCAAGATTGAATCCAACCGCGCCAGTCATATCATAGAAATCGTCCGGTCCCAGCGATCCATCGATGCGAATCATGCGAAACGTATAAACAGAATTGAAATCAGGTCCATTTTCAAATTCTTTGCTCACGCGAGGCGCGTTTGGATACCAGTCAAAGCTGACATCATTGCCCGCTCCCGTGGCGCCCAAGTATTTCATACCACCGAAACCTTTGCGAATGTAAACGTGCCAATTGGTCGCGCCGGTTTGCGAGCCCTTGCAGTAAATAGTCAAGTTGCGATTATCGATAGGATCGAGATCGGTGTCGCCAGTCAAGTCACCCGATGTGTCTCCTGGATTATCAAAGATGACTACGGAAGCGTTCTCAACCGCCCTCGTGTCAGCTAAAGTGAAAGAGAACATCAATAACAGAATTGAACATCTATGGACTATCTTTCTCATTCCTATTTCCTCCATACTATAAATTGTTTGATATTAACATATTCTTAAAAAGATTGTATAGTCCATATATTCGAATCATTTTGATTTTTCCAAAAAGATTTTTGAGGAATTTATTTTCTATAACGAACGCGATAGTAAGGTTGAAATTGGAAGACTGAAAGATATACCAACGCAAGTGAGAACAAATTGTACGCTATTTGGTTCTTTCCCAAACCACAATCCGTTCCGCCACATAGGCGACTCTTGTAAATTGGAGAGCCGCCACGAGGATGACTCAACTAGAGTGTGATTGAAATGAATGAAAACACAAACCAACTTATGAATGAAAAAACCGTAAGCAAAGCCGAGAAGGCGAAGCAAATCCCTAACCTGGATCATCTTCATATGATCTGGCAATGTTTTTCGCTGCATGAATTTTTAGAGGAAGAAGTTTTGGACTACTTGAACGACAAACTATTCAATGAATCTCTCAAGACGAAGTTGGATGAAGGGCAATTCGATCAATCTCTCTACGATCTTCTTATCATGCGTCGCGCGTTTGAGTTGATGAAAAAATTCTATCGTGAAAGAGGATTTGTTTTCGAGATGGAAAAGAAATGAGATTTTTTTGACGCGTTCGATTTTCGTTGTCTTTAGTCTTGAAGACAACCAAAATCAAATGAGGTGAAACATATGGAAGAGAAAAGAGATTATCCAACAGACCGGTTTCGAGAGGAACCAGACGCGCGGGATCGGTTGCTGAATCTGATCGCAAGCGATGGGCAATCGGATCGCCATCACGACGATGAATTACGCGCGGCCTGACAATCAGAATTCGGTCCGATCGTATAATCCATTTTTTCTTTTTTTTACTGTCGGTTGCTTCGATCGTTTTCTCAATCCCATCATCAAAAAAAGGTTCAAATGCAAAGCCCGAATCCAAAGCCGAGAAGTTTTTGAATTTCTTCTCACAGGTATTCTTGGCTCGGGCACGACATTTATGAACCGATTCTTAATCCATCTCTTTGCAGTTGACAATAAATTATAGGGAGGACCGGGATTCAATTTCCAGATTTGAACGGTCTCTTTCTCTCGTTTGGTTTGGATTGATTTATTTTGCAAGGTTTCAGATTTCTGACTGGTCTCTTTGCTCGTACCGGAATCACACCGTTTGGAAGGTTCTTGCTGCGCGGATTTATTTGAAGCATCAATGGAAAGCGGAGTCTGTTTCTCATATATTTTCTCTTGCACCGTAGTCTCAGGTATTAAATTGGGAGATTGAAATTGATGCGCAGGCTGCAATTCTGTTTGAATCGCATAGTCATCGTATTGTTCTGAATTGTTATGGGTTGAAAAACGGGTGATTTTTTTTCTGCGATCGGTTCGATAACGATTTTAGCGTTTTGTGGTGTCTTTCCGAGAATGAATTTTCTAATCGATTGGATCCAAGAGAAGAATTGAACCGAACAAGTTGTTCTCTTGCGAGGGCCATATTTCACCGCCAATTTTCTTTTCGCAATATTTTTCTTTGCCATACAAGCATGGAATCTGTTGAACTATAAAAGTATTTCGGTAGTGAAAAAGATAGATTGGTATGGACTTTTCCGGAGTAAGATGTGGAGAGAAAAAATTAGATCGTTCCTATTTATATATTGTAGAGAAAGGATGACCCATATTGGAATGATTTGGTTTGCGTGATGGGAAGGGAGATGCAATCAACTGTTTGATGTTTTTTTGATTTCTTGATTTTAGTATTGGCTCCCCTTGGGGCGAGGACACGCAGATGCGCTTATCGTAAATCTTTCCTTCTTCGAATTATTTACAAAGGAATATTTGTCTCGAAAGAAAAATTTATCGAGCGATCCGCTTAACGTCCTTCGCCTTTTTTTTACGTGGCCGCATGTTTTATCCGAGGATCTTGTTTTTTTCGATGGCTCTTAAATGAGTGAAGAGCCATCAGAAAAGGTTCTTTGGAGGTCATGAAAATGAATTGTCGTGAAAGCGAATGGCTAGAGAGCATAACATATGATAGAGATGAAACCGGCGACGATTTCGGTCTAGACGTTATCGAACAGCAACGCAGCCTCGAGCGCGCGTCGAATCCGGATTTTGCCTTTGAGTTTTGCGGTCTTCCTTGGATCAGTGAAGACGTGGCATACAAGATGATTGAACTGGAGCAGAAAACGAAGCAGGTTCTCCCTTGGGAGAAACAACGTGTCCAGGCGTTTTGCCGTAAACTGGGATATTCTTGATTTTTTCTTTTTGTTTTTTTAAAGCTATGTTGGTTCGGAATGACTCATGTCTCCATTTTAAATTTGGAATCATTCCGAACGATCTTTCATCCGCGCCGCTGGCGCGGATTGCGTTTGTGGGATTGTGAGAGGCTAATTTCTACGGTCATAGCCTTAGTGGTGGCTTTCTGATTTATGAGAAAGCCCCCTTCGCGGGTGGCATTATTGGAGCGTGATAGCATGAATGAAGAGGTTTTAAGAGTAGATAAAGGAGAAATTGAACACGAGCGGATCATGACTTGTTTTCGTAGAATGGCGGCATGGAATCATGATGAACGGCGCATTCATTCGTTATTCGGCAGCGCGGCGAGCCAGCCGGTTTTGCGGGATCATGTAGATCGCTTCTATTCCACACGGTTAGGATTTGAATCGGTCACTGCGGGAACGGATTCTGATTTTTTTATTCTGATGCGCCATGAATGGGAGATTCTTACGATGGCGTTTGATCTGTTGGATGAGCTATATCGGAGAGATGAGTTTATGCTGTTTCATTGAGATCTTTTAGGTTTGGTATTTTGGCGAACCTTCTCATCGAAGGTCCGCGTTTTTTTATTGAAATGAATTTGGTCCTTCGGACGGTCTTACTTTCACCCTCGCCTTCGGCGAGGGTTAGGATTTTTTGAGATGAACGAGATTTAGATTTTGACTTGGATAATGAATTGAATGGATTTGGGTTGATGATACTTCTCTGACGGTAGATTTATCTGGATTGAATAGGATTGTTTTTTTGGGTCGGGCCCCCCGCCTTTGGGCGGGGAGAAAGTTTTTTTTTTGAATGATGAAGAGGTCATAATTTTTTTTAAAGAGTTTTTTTTAAGAAGAATTTCTTTTTGATGGTTTGATTTGATTTACAGGGTGGGTGGGGGGGATATAACCCGTGTAAATGTAAATCAAATCCGAGCCATTGGGAGATAACTTATTTTTAGGCATGACTTTCTCACTTCGTTACAATAAATTTCGATTGTTTTTTTTTCGGAAATTCTATCCCATCAAGCCGAATTAACCCCTTGTAGGAAAGAATGGCTGCCTTTTCATGTGGTTAAACATCTAAATTTTTTCATGGATGCAAAAAATCAAGAAATTTTGAGAGGATTTTTTTTCTTTCCAACAAAATCCAGGCAGGATTTTCTTTTTAGCGGGATTTCCGCGCGTGAATTTGATTTACACGCCTTGTATTTGATTTACATAGCGTGTGTAAATCAAATCAAGGCTATTTCAGTTGTTTTTATGTCAGGAAATTAATGGAAGGAAAAAAAACGTAGAGAAAAAATGATCTTAAAAAAAATATTTGAAGCCTCGTTGGTGGGAAGGATTTTTTTTGACGAGTATTTTATCGGCCAGAATGTTTTGAGCGCCGATCGAATAAAAATCTTTTTGGAAACTATCGTTAAACGGTAACATCGGTGTACGGTTTAGATCGACATAGTTGGAATTGTGGATCGCTTGCAGCGAGATATAAAAAATCACGATCACAAAAACAATCATTATCACGGTTAAAATAATCGTTCCGGCAGAGGGACGATCGTCATACACGCCACGTGAAGACGGTTCGGGCCGTGACTCGGATTCTTCATCCTCATAAAAAAACACAAATGGGGTTTGGGGAGATTCCGGACTCTCATCGGATTCCTCCTCATCAAAAAAGAAATCATCCATCGGATTTTTGGACTGGAATGGATCTTTCATTTCACAGGTCTCCTTCGATCTTTCACACGATTATTGATCGTCATCGCGAAAAAACGGATTCTGTTTGGGCTTGGGCGGCTCCGGCGCCTTCCGGAGAAACAGTTGCAGTAACGCGGCTAACGCCACGAGAAGAACAAATCCTTTTTCAAATAAAAACGTATACAACGTGGAAGACAAATGCGCTCCAACGCAGGCGAGAGCCAGGATGAAAATGACCAAGATACACTGACGATTCCAATGCGAGTAGTCCATGATTTTTTTCTCCTATCTTTTTTTATGTGTGTTTACTGGACGTTTTTTAAAAAGGTCCATAGTGTTTTGATCTGCAAGCGTTTTCGCCTGATTTCGTTCTCGAGTTCGAAATTATTTTGGACGCATGTCAGAACATGGTGTTTCTGTTTTTCTGTGGCGACGATAATAATTATTCGATCCGCATGAGTGGAACAGCATTGTTTCATGTTGGACACAATCGAGGAATGGCCCGTCTCATATTCGGCCGCGAGGATTATTTTTTTGAATGCGACAACGTCGATTTGATGCCGCGATGGAGCCAGCATGTGTTCGGTTTGCGTTCTGTAACCACACCGCTGAAAAACCGTGACAATTTTATCGATGGCGAAGGCGTGTTCGAATCCCCCCTTATGGGATGGCGCCGTTAGATTGAGATATTCCCAGCCCGCCGGAAGAATTTCAAACGCTTTAAAACGGGAGATCGCGTGTTTTCGGATCAATCGGCGGCCTTCCAATTCGGCGATGTATTTTCCATACATGG
>CAXXSM010000082.1:0-47778 GCA_963663405.2 bacterium
TTGAGCCGGAAGGTGTTCGTGAGGAGATTCTCCACAATGGCACACTCAAGGATGCGACGGAAGCCGTTATCGATCTAACGATTCAACCCATTATCTTCCGGGAAGAGGAAGGAACCGAAGATGACACAACGGTTTTACCTCCCATATATCCTGAGATCGTGCCCGATTCCGAACGGTTCCGAATTGCGGTCACTCCCAGCCTTGTGGGACAGACTATGGATGGATTGGACGATCTGCTTGGGATGCCGTATGGATGCGGCGAACAGAATATGATCTTCATGGCGCCGGACGTTGAAATCCTTCGTTATTTGAAAGCCATCAACAGCCTCGCTCCCGAAATCCGCGCCAAAGTGGAATATTACATCACGGTTGGTTATCAACGGGAATTGACCTACCGCCACAGCGATGGTTCTTTCTCCGCTTTTGGTGAATCCGACGATAGCGGGAGTTTGTGGTTGACAGCGTTTGTGTTAAGCACGTTCAGCAACGCGCGTGAAATCCGGACAATCGACGCCAGCGTGCTTTCCGAAGCCGCCGCGTGGATGATGTCGCACCAGAAGGCTGACGGTTCCTTTGAACCGGTTGGATTCGTCATTCACCAAGAAATGATTGGTGGATCGGAAAACAATTTGGCTCTCAACGCGTTTGTGACGCTCGCGCTTCTCGATTATGGCGAAGCGGATGCGGATGGAGTCAACAAAGCGGTCAATTATCTCGCGAGTCAGATCACGAGTGAAGAGATTGATTCGTACGCGCTGGCCCTGATCACATATGCTTTGACACAAGCCGGTCATCCTGATGCGGAACAGGCTGTTGATTTGCTTCTCGATCGGGCTTTAATCACCGGCGATGGCATCTATTGGCAGCCGCATTCCATCGAAACGACGGCATACGCCGCGATGGCCTTATTGGAAGCCGGCAAGATCGAAGCGCAATCCGCGATGCAATGGTTGTCGGCCCAACGGAACGGACTCGGTGGATATAGCAGCACTCAAGATACTGTCGTGGCGCTGAAAGCGCTGACGAAAGCCGCCGTGAATCAGAGCCGCGATCTTGACGCCTCTATCGATGTCTTGGTGGATGGGGAAAAAGTACATACATTTATTGTCAATGAAGACAATTTTGATGTGCTGCAGTCCCTTGAAGTTGAGACTGCGGAACAAATTACTCTCCAACAGACGGGAACGGGCACGGTCCTGTATCAGGTCATGCACGCTTATAACGTGCCCGCCATGCTTGAACCGGTTGGGAATGATTTGATCTTGGAAGTGGAGTATTCCTCCGATCACGTGGCGGTGGACGATGTTGTCGACGTGAATGTGACCGTCCAGTATTTTGGCGCCGCTGAGGAAACCGGCATGTCGATCGTTGATGTCTCTGTGCCGACCGGTTTCGAAGTGGTTTCGGAATCACTCACGAGAGCGCAGGAAATGGAACTGATCAAGCGCATCGAACAAGCGGGGCGTAAAGTCATATTCTATGTGGATAAATTGATCAAAGAAAAAACGCTGGAATTCAGTTTCCAAGTGAAGGCTCTCTATCCGGTGAAAGCGAACAGCGGAGCGAGTTCGGCTTATCTGTATTACGATCCTGATTCCAAAGCGAACACAGGAGGAATCGAACTGGTCATCGAATAAATCACGATCAACGTATTAAATAGTCAAACGGGAAAGGGGCGCCGGGGGTGGTGTCCCTTTCCCTTTTTCATTTGTGTTCTCAATCATGATGGTTTATGTGAATGGGGAAATTAGAAAATGTAGAAATCAAAAAAAATAATCTAGGGATATTTAAATATTATAAAAGTATTATAATCATGTTTGAAATTCATTTTCTGGCATTTATATTATTTATTTTCCCTATTGGGGAGGAAGGTGGAAGATTATGCAGAATGTAAGAGGAAAAGGCGCGTTTACGTTGATTGAGTTGTTAATAGTCGTTGCGATTATTGGAATCCTCGCGGCGATCGCAGTGCCGAATTTCTTAAATGCGCAGGTCAGAGCGAAAGTTGCGCGGTGTGTATCGGATATGAAGTCCCTTTCGACCGCGCTGGAGATGTACAAGCTGGATAACAATGATTATCCAAGCAGTAGTATGGCGCGTGTGCCGGGCAGTGGAGACTATTATCATCCGAATGAAATTCGCTTTTACCGGATGACGACCCCTGTCGCTTATATCTCTTCCGTGCCACACGATCCATTCGCCACGTATATGAATCAGGCTGATTATGCGCAATGGGGATGGGCGTATGATTACGTCAATAATTTTAACGGAAACCACGACGGCGGTTGGGGACATGTTTGGCGGATTAACAGCTGGGGCCCGGACAACGAGAACAACTGGGGCGGTCAGCGGGAAGGTGGAGTTTGTATTGGCGGCGTTGGAGGCACGCCGAACTTTGTTTACCAAACCTCCAATGGACTCACCAGTTATGGAGACATTGTCTGGGTTGGCGCAAAAGACAGCCAATCGACAAACTACTGCAATATCCAAAACGGCGTTTGATTTCGATTGGAAAACACTGTTTTTATAGATAGGAACCACTTGGGGCGCAGACATTCGCGCCCCATTTATTTCTACATGTACTTGATGCCTAGCGTTCCTGATTTGCTGAAAATATACCACACGCTCCTCTCCTTTTTCGGTCATCGCAACTGGTGGCCGGGAGATACCCGCATTGAAATCATCCTCGGCGCTATCCTTACCCAGAACACCGCATGGAAGAATGTGGAAAAAGCGATCGCCAATCTCAAGAACGAACGTGTTCTTTCCTATAAAGGAATGAAAAATATTTCGAGGGAACGGCTCGCAGAATTGATCCATCCATCCGGTTACTACAACCAAAAAGCGCTGAAAATTAAGAATTTCATCACGTTTCTTGAGGATCATTACGCGGGGAATCTCTCACGGATGTTTCAAGAAGAGACGGCCACGCTGCGGGAAAAATTGCTTGGAGTAAATGGTATCGGCCCGGAGACTGCGGATTCAATCTTACTCTATGCGGGAGAACATCCGGTTTTTGTCGTCGATCTATACACATATCGGGTGGCGAGCCGGCACGGTTGGGTGGATGAAGAGATTGATTACGATGGATTACAGGCGTACTTTATAGAACGGCTTCCTCCGGAGATTGATCTATATAAAGATTTCCACGCGCAGATCGTCGCCGTTGGAAACATGTTCTGCCGCAAAACGCCAAACTGTGGCCCATGCCCTCTGAATGTGGATCGAGTAGATAAGGATATTGGATGTAGTTAAGTTCTGTTTGAAAAATAGAAAATGGGAGGCTATCAATGAAACGGCGCCAATTCTTGAAATTCACTGCGGCGGGAATCGGAATCGCTTCCGTTACTGGTTGCGGAAGCATAAAACAGACGATTCAGAATCAACAGGGAAAGACTCCAAACAAACGTCCCAATATCCTGTTCTGCATCGCGGATGACGCGTCCTATCCACATATGGGCGCGTATGGATGCTCATGGGTCAATACTCCCGCGTTTGACCGAGTGGCGAATGAAGGCGTTCTGTTCACACGCGCCTATACCCCAAACGCGAAATGTTCCCCTTCCCGCGCCTGTATTTTAACGGGTCGTAATTCCTGGCAGTTGGAAGAGGCGGCGAATCATATCCCTTATTTCCCTGCTAAATTCCGGACCTATCCAGAAATTTTGACGAATTATGGATATCACGTAGGCTATACAGGAAAAGGCTGGGCGCCCGGTGAACCAGGTAAGATCGATGGGCGCCCCAGGAATTTAACCGGAACTCCCTATCACAATTATGAAATGAAACCACCCGCAAAGTACATTTCCCAAAAAGATTACGCGGCCAACTTCCACGATTTTCTAAATCATAAAGAAGACGGTCAACCGTTCTGTTTTTGGTATGGCGGTCATGAACCGCACCGAAGATATGAATTCAAAGCGGGTATCAACAAGGGAGGGAAGAAAACAACCGATGTGGATCGGGTCTTCTCCTTCTGGCCTGATAATGAAACCGTGCGTACAGATATGCTCGACTACGCGTATGAGGTGGAGTATTTCGACCAACATCTTCAGCAGATGCTCGATCTCCTGGAAGAACGTGGTGAATTGGACAACACATTGGTCGTTGTCACGGCGGATAATGGGATGCCATTTCCACGAATCAAAGGGCAGGAATATGAATATTCAAACCATCTTCCTCTCGCTGTCATGTGGAAGGATGGGATTCAAAAAACGGGGAGAACCGTCGATGATTATGTCAGCTTCATTGATTTTGCTCCCACGTTTCTCGAACTGGCGGGTGTTGATGAAAAAGCGAGCGGGATGGCGCCGGTGGAAGGGAAAAGCCTGACGGATATTCTTTATTCCGCGAAATCGGGGAGAGTGAATCCGGACCGGGATCATGTTTTGATCGGCAAAGAACGCCACGATGTGGGCCGTCCCCATGATTGGGGGTATCCCATTCGAGGGATTGTAAAAGATGATTTCTTGTACATTCAGAATTTTGAATCATCACGATGGCCGTCGGGGAATCCTGAAACGGGGTACTTGAACTGCGACGGCAGTCCCACGAAAACAGTATGTCTTCAATCCAGAAAGAACGAAAAGACCCATCAGTATTGGAAATGGGCGTTTGGGAAACGGCCGGAAGAAGAATTATACCGGATCGATCAAGATCCAGATTGTGTGACCAATCTGGCGGCGAATCCGGAATATCAGCATCTAAAAAGCCGTATGAAAAACCAGTTGTTCCAAGAATTGAAACGGCAGGGGGATCCACGAATGTTTGGGAAAGGAGATGTGTTCGATCGATACATCTACGCCGATGATACAACACGCGGTTTTTACGAACGCTTTCAAAAAGGGGAATCCCTCAAAGCCGGTTGGGTTAATCCAACGGATTTTGAGAAAGTGTTTGTTAAATGAAAGAACCGCTTTTCTTGTAGCGAAGGGTAAGCGCTTGTTTGGCTCTTAAGACTATGTTTTTCTTCTGCCTTTGCGTAACCTTATCCATCAATCCCCTTGAAAATGAAGAAATCTTGATTCACGATTAAAATGAATTAATAAATTTTTTTTGTGAACCGATACTTTCGGTATTAAATCATGAGTGGGGAATAGTATTTTCAATATGGCGCCGGATCGAAAAGAATGCTGGAGTGATTGGCTGACGGGATGGGCGTATCAGTATCAACAGGTGGCGGAACCGTATCAAGAACTTCTGGATGACACGATAGGCATGATCCAGATCAAACCGGAATCCCATTTGGTTGATATCGGTTGTGGAAGCGGCGCTCTTTTGGATCGAACATTACACTATTTTGGGGATTCAATTACGTCTTTCACAGCCGCGGATTGCAACGTGTTCGCGTTGGATCGAGCGAAGAAACTGGTTGAATCCAAGTATCCAAACCACGCCGGCGGCGGCCGGTATGAAACCGTTGATATCAGTCATGGATTCAATCTCGAAAAAGAAAACAGCGTCGATTTAGCGATCTCCGGATTGGCGCTCCAATACGCGGAGCATTTTGATGGAGAAAAATGGACGCGCCAAGCCTATCAAAACCTTCTGTCCGATATTTGGAAAACGCTGAAACCCGGTGGGCAATTGGTTTATTCTGTGAACGTGCCTTCACCTGATTCCAAATTGATCGCCAAACGATCATTGAAGGCCATCTTTCTCAGTTGGAAAGTCCTTGTCAACATCGCCGCCGCAATCATCATGCTGCGCCAGACAAAACCCGTACGGGAATGGGCGGAGAAAGGCCGGTTTCACTTTCTGCCCATTGAAGAGATTCTTCCCATGTTGGAAACCGCTGGATTCATCAATCTCGAATACAAGCTTTCCTACGCTGGGCAAGCGTATGTCATTTCCGCATTTAAAAGCGAGTGACGCTGGCGCCTCGCTTGAATCCCTATAAAGGAGATAGAGACCCATGAACCAGGAGAACCGGCCGGCGCCTTTGCCGAAAATCTCGGTGGCGGAGACGGAGGAAGAACGCCATGCGATCTATGAATTGAGCTACCGGGTGTTTATCGAAGAGATGGGATTGACCTTCGATGAAGCGGACAACGAAAAGAAACGCATTCAAGACGAATTGGATGAGACCGCCGTTCATCTCTTCCAAAAAACCGAAGACGGAAAAATCGTCGCCGCCATGCGTTTGAATTTCGGAGGAGACGCGCCGATTTCTGATATGCTGAAGGAAATCTTCTCCCTTGAGCGGTTTCGGTATTTTCCGGAGGATACGTTCTCCTTTGGCTCACGGTTAATTGTTGAACCCAGCTGGAGAGGCGATTCCGTCTTGGGAAGGTTGGTCTGCGCCGCCTATGACAAGGCGAGAGAACGGGATTCTCAATTTAACTTCGTCTTCTGCGCGCCGGGCCTTTTGCATATGTATGAGTGTTTGGGTTACCGGCGTTATAAAGGAAACATTGATCGGCCCGATCTTGGCTATTGCGTTCCACTTGTGCTGATAATGGAAGATAAGAAACATCTGCGCGCTGTAGGATCTCCCTTCTACCGGTCGTGCCGTAAATTGGAAAACAGTCCAAAAGCGGCCGAGTGGTTCGAAGAAAAATTCCCTGGCTACGTAGGTTTTATCAACCAACGGACGATGGATACGGAAGATATGTGGCTGTTAATGAGCCAACGTCTTCATTCGAAGGATGTGCCCTTGCTGCGTGATCTCACGGAAGAAGAGTCGAAAAAGTTCATGACCGCCGCTTCTGTGCTGCATTGCCGAAAAGGGGATTGGATTCTGCGGGAAGGCGATTCCGGGATCGAAATGTTTGTGATCCTCTCCGGCGCGGTAGAAGTGCGCACGCGGGTTGGCGAACAACGTATCTCTTTACGGACATTTGGAAAGGGTGAAATTTTTGGAGAAATCGCGTTTCTTACAAAAAAGGTCCGTTCCGCCAATGTCGTTGCTCTTACGGAACTTGAACTACTGATCATCACCAAACCGTTTTTGCAGAAAATTATGAAAAATATGCCGGACATCGCCGCCAAGATCCTCTACAATCTCTCGATCATTCTCAGTGAGCGATTAATGATGTCCACGAAACAATGGGTTCTAGCCATTCACGAGAGTAAACTTTCCGACCGCGCTTCTCTAGACTGAACGCTTATCCTCACCACTCAATGATCTAACCATGTTTCACACGCTGTGACGCTGTTAACCTGAATTGATCCTAAAATAAACGCGCCGTTCAGTTCAACTCCATTATTGGCGAATTGGACGGCGGGGCCTTGCGAACTGGGATCAGGGATGCGCAGCCCGATGCGAAATGTCTCCATCCCGGACACGTCCGGCGCTTGGATAGAGAGATTGTATTCATGTTCTCCTGGAAGCCATTGGGTAATATCAACCTCACTCGTTTCGATTCGTTTCTCTATCTCTTCACCATCAAACCATACCACCTCAAGAGGCCAGGAGTAATAAAACGGCGCTACACCGGTATTGCTCACAACCAATTGCAGATTTGCTGTTCCTCCGCTTTCCATCTCTGCAGGAATCGACGCGTTTCGAAGGACGAACCGGTAGCCCATCAACCGCAGCATCCGGTCCAAGTTCTTCTGATGTTCCGCATTCTTTACGCGAATATCGCCACCTGCGGGACCGAGATGAGAGAAATGTCCCTCCTGGATCAGTCGCAGACATTCTTCCGGCTGTTCAATCGTATCGGTTGTAGCTCCCTCGTCTCCCCCGCAAAATTCTCCGCCGTATGGTTGAGTTTGCCAGACATTTTCCGCCTTCGCCGACCGGATCCGGCTGAAGAAATACCAATCTTCCGGGCCTTCCGTTTCAGACATAAAGCAATCGTCCCGGTAGCCGAATGGCCGCTGGGCGGTCCATAATGTTGGATACCGCAGCATCATTTTCTTGTGGGGGAACGCGTCGAGAAACGCTTCCATCACTTCCCGTTGCACGCGTTGAGAGGCGAATAGTTCTTCACGGGGATAGGTATGCCATTCCCCCCAGTGCCCTAAAATCCCCACATCGAGAAACGCCACTCGTGGATCGTCATCGTATCGTTCGCCCAACGCTGCGATCAATTTTTTTACTTTTTCCAGAAGGAGAGGATTCTCGTAATCCGGAGACCACCCGCCGCCGTATTCATCGTATTCCGTTGTTTCAAGCCCCGCGTCCAACAGCCATTGCGGAACACCTATAGAACGGCCGGGATAATCCAAATACACCCGGAAGATCGCTTTCATCCCTCTCTCAATCCACGGCTGCCAAACCTCTGTTTCCCAGGATTCAAAATCGTACTGCCCTTCCACCGGCTCCAATTTCCGCCAACTCCGGTATGAAAAAAAGAGGCTCGCAGGCTGGGGCGGCTCAAAGTAATCCTCCCCCCAAACCACCCACCCTTTCAGCGGATTGGCGAAGGCTTCCTCTCGTTCTGTGTAAGATATTTTTTGCGCCTCACCCAAAGCGGAATGAAACGGAGAGATGATGAGAAGAGAAACGATTGAAAGTGTGATTCGATTCATGGTTTTTATTCCTTGGATCCCAGACATTGAGAAGTTATTTGATGATCGGAATGGAACATTTATTTAAAGAAACAGCCAATGAATCTAGAATTGCTTGAGTGGAATGTGGTTTTTGGTATCGCGCAAGTTGATTGATTTAGTGGTGTTGATCAACTAGATCAACCGACAATTGCAGTCCGATGTCTCGGAGAATTAAATCGAGTGTCTCTAGTCGTGGATTTCCTTCCTCTGAAATGGTTTTGTACAGTGAACTGGTAGGTTTTTCTGTACGCTTTGAAAGTTCAACAATTCCGCCACGAGCGTCTACAACATTGCGCAAAGCCCGCAGAAACGCCGCCCGGTTCCCGTCTTTCCGGGTTTCCTCCAAAGAAATACGTAAATATTCTCTAGCTTGTTCCGGATCTTTTAGAAGTTCAAGTTCTATCTCTCTGAAAGGTTTTGATCGTTTCATATCATGCCTCATTATAATCATTCCAATATTCCAGTGCCTTTTTGATATCCTGTTGTTGGCTTCCTTTGTCACCACCACATAACAGCAGAACGATCCGGAATCCAATCCTCCCATAATAAATTCTATAACCAGATCCGAAATGAAATCGCAATTCGCAGATTCCTTCTTGTAGTGTTTTGCTATCTCCAAAATTACCGTCTCGTATCCTGTTTAGACGCTCAACGACACGTAGTTGTATCGAAGGATCTAGACAATATAGCCATTCCTCAAAAGGGGATTTCCCTTTCTCATTTACATAGACCTCAATTTCCCATGTTGATGTATTGTCACTCATTCCATTATAGTGGAATATTGTTGTACTTTTGTCAACTCTTTTTTTGATCTATATTTGTCTAATTCTATTCTGATTTATGTCTAGTGATGGATGATGAAATGAAATCCCCATTTCCCATAAAGAGAACGTCTTCGTATTTTCCTAAAGTCAACCGCCGCCGATTTCTCCAAAGCTCAACCTTTCCTATTTTTCTAATGGCTTTTCCAGGCAAATCAATTGGATTCTCGGCCGCCAACGTTACGGAATTGGAACAGCCGTTGGAAAAGCCATTGTTTGAAACGCGGGGAATTGTTTTAAGTGTAAGCGATCTTTCAACATTGGATTGGCCGCGCCGCGCTCACGCTGCGGGACTTACGACTATTGGCACACATGTCACACCAGGACAAGTGTCAGAATTTATTCAAAGTGAAGCGGGACAACAATTTCAGAAAGACTGCAAGCGATTGGGTATTCAGATCGAGCACGAGTTACACGCGATGGGGGATCTGCTGCCGCGGGAATTGTTTGATCGCGATCCGTCGATGTTCCGTATGAATGAAGATGGAGAGAGAATCCCTGATTATAATTGCTGCGCGCATTCCAAAAACGCGATCGAGATCATCTGCCAAAACGCTGTGAAATATTCGAAACTACTACTTTCCTCAACCGGGCGTTATTTCTATTGGATCGATGATGGCCGGCCTATGTGCAAGTGTAAAAAATGTCGTGAATATTCCGATAGCGATCAGGCGTTGCTTCTTGAAAACGCGATCCTTGCGGCGCTTCGCAGGGAGGTGAATGAACACGCTGCCCTCGCTCATCTGGCGTATGCCAATACGCTCAAACCACCTTCTCTGATCAAACCCAGCGAGGGGATCTTTCTTGAATTCGCGCCCATCCGGCGTTCTTGGCAGGAACCGATCCGGAATCGATCCGCCGAGGGGCGCGGAATGACACATGGAGAAAACCTTGATTATCTCGACGCCAATTTAGAGATTTTTCCAAAAGAAACCGCTCAAGTCCTGGAATATTGGATTGACGTTTCTCTATTCAGCGGATGGAAACGGCCCGCGGTTCAATTGCCGTGGCGGCCGGATGTGTTTCTCGCTGATATCGATACCTATGCGCGCAGGGGCATTCGTCACATCACTTCATTTGGCGTCTATATTGATTCTGACTATGTGAAGAAATATGGCGACCCACATTTCATTGATGAATACGGTAAGGGATTGCTGACATATAGACTCGAAGAAAGCGTGGTGGAGTGATTAATACAACGCCCACCGTTCAACCGGTGCGGGGGCGCCGGCGAATTCATAGAAAATCCCCGCTTCTCCACCCGCTGGATCGGGATTGGGCATGAATTCGACGGAATTGAAATCGGCGTCTTCGGCTTCAATTAATAGTACGAAATCGGGGTATTCGAATAAGGGGGTATCATCTGGATTCAACAAATCGGGGAGTCCTTGTTCATCATTGCTGAAGGTTAAATCCCGCCGCAGGCTGACTTCCACCTCTTGAGTGATGTCGTAAGGCGCCGTGTTGGCGGTTGCGAAGGCGCCCCAGTTGTTCTCAGCCGTCTGTTCGGCTACGTCAACAAAATTAACGCCGGATCGTTGATCGAAGACACCACCCGATTGGATGAAAAACTCTGAGCCAGTTAATCCAGCAAAACCAAAACCTGTCGATGCGTCCAAATCTGTGTTGAAGACTAGATTCACCAACCATCCAAAGTCACCGAACGGCGCCGGTTCCGCGAAGGAGATGCGGATATAGAAATAGTCATTGTCATTCGCGAGATACGCCTTCGCGAAATCAAATTCAGATCCTGCGCTGTCTCCGATCACGTCAATGTACGCAGGTTCGATTCCGTCCCAATCCTGGATGTTTCCATCTACGGTGATTGTCCGGAATACCGGTTCCGCGAACACGATCCCGAATTCTTCCTGCGCAAAAACTTGCGGCGCGATCCCGATCAATCCGATCAATAGGATATTCCATTTTCTCATTGTAAAAGCCTCCCTGTTTTTTAATAGTTAGATTATATCCGGCGAATGGAGAAAAAGAAAAATATAACGAAAATAGAATTAACTCGAAAATCGTCTCCATCCTCCGCTCAATCACTTAACAAAATAAATTTCCTTTCTGAAAAATTATTATTGACATCATGTTAAATTTGGTGTAGTGTAACATCATGTAATCTGATGGGTTGAGGTACTTGCTGATTCAATGATACCAGAAGTGTGGCTGGGAATGGATCATCTAGAGGGCTATTCATTTCCAGCCCTTTATTTTTGCATAATATCGCGTCTAATAATCGTTCATTCAGTGTCATTCGATCCCAGTACGAATGGAAAACCTGTATTTTGGTCCATAGATCCTCTATCAATTCTCCTTTCTCTGGATGTATAATTCCACTTTCTTTAATTTGACTGTTTCGTCATGATATCTCTTGTGGAATTTTATAGAGATATCTAGATTCGATTTCAATAAGTATTTGACTTGTAGGTGTTTCTATTGATCTTTGATTTTTGGTTGCTTGTTTAAAAAGGAATAGTCTCATGAACGATTCGATCGTATTGCTGGGTATAGACATTGGCGCGACAGGAATAAAAGTGGGCGCGTTTTCGATGGATGGGCGGTTACTGGAGTTGGCGGGGACATCGAACGGCCCTAAGCCGCAACCCGATTCACCTCCGGAATGGCGTATTTGGGATCTGGAAGAGATGTGGTCGTCGATTTGCGGTTGCTCGCGGAAGGTGATGTCTGCGTTGGGACCGGGCACGAAAGTTGGCGGCGCCGCCGTGACTGGATTCGGTTCCGATGGCGTTCCTATGAAAAAAGATGGAACGCAGCTTTATCCCTGTATCAGCTGGCACTGTGGGCGCACCGCTCCCCAACGCGCGAAAACAATGGAGATTCTTGGAAACGAACGAATTTACCGGACAACGGGATACCATAATTACCCGATCAATACATTGAACCGATTTTTGTGGTTGAAAGAAAATGAACCGGATGTTCTCGAACAGGCCGATTATTGGCTTCAGGTACAAGACTATATCGTCTTCCGATTGACAGGTGAATTCAGCACAGAAAGCACCATCGCGTCGACGATGATGAGTCTTGATCTCAAACGCCGTGATTGGGCGGAAGATCTCTTCTCGGACGTGGAGCTCAGTACGCGTTTTTTAAGCCCTTTGTATGATTCCGGTTCACAAGTGGGCGTAGTCACTGCTCAAGCGAGCGAAATGTCTGGAATTCCCGTTGGCTCCGTTGTCGCCACAGGTGGACATGATACGGAACTGGCGATTTTGGGGGCGGGTGTCCGTCAGAAAGAGACGTTTCTTGATATAAACGGCACGTGGGAAATCTTGATGGCGGTGACGGATTTCTGCAATCCATCCGAATCTGACTTTTCGCATGGCTTGGACTGGGAATGCCATGCGGTTCCAGGTTGGTGGAACTGTCAGGCGTTGATGATCGCGGGGGGAGTGATCGAATGGGTGCGGAATCTATGTTACCGCGACAGCCCATCGTACGAAACCATCCTTCAAGAAGCGGAAGCGTCCCCGATGGGGAATAACAATGTCTATCTGCTTCCCGCCTTTGTTCGTGGCATGGGCCCCGCGCAGGCGTTTGATCCTTCTGGCGCGTTTTTAGGGATTACTACGCAGACAACGCGCGGGGATATCGCGCGGGCCGCGTTTGAGGGACTTTCCTATCAGACGTATCAACAAATTGAGGCTATTGAATCCAGCTTGGGCGTCCGCGCGCAATCGATTCGCGCCGCGGGCGGGGGGCAGAAAAATCCTTTCTGGATGCAGATGAAAGCGGATATGTGTGGACGGGCGTTTGATGTGTTACAAGACGTTGAAGCGACATTGTTGGGCGCCGCGATCCTGGCGGGAATCGGTGGGGGGATTTTTAAAGACGCTGATGACGCGCTCAATCAAATCCCCACTCCATTTGAAACCGTGGATCCGGATATGAAAGCGCACGAACGATATCGGGAACGGTATGAAAAAGTGGTCGCGAAAATCCCACAAAGTCTAGAACAAACGTTTCAAATGATCCATTCGTTCAATGGATGAATCGACGTCAATATTAACCATGTCGAAATGAAGTATGGATACAATACAAGCGATTTTTCCTACTCACTCCATTTACCAATCTATTCCACCTAGGATCATTTGAATACTAACTTTCCCAATACATAGCATGTCGAAAGTTCCTAAAGTTTTTCCTGCAGGAAGACGATAATCGAACTAGTTGAAAGTGTTTTTTTTTCTGATCTTTTGTGTTGATTTATTAGTGATGATAGCGAGGAGTGGACAGAATGCTGAAAGTGTCGAAGCATATGTATAATCGTGTATCGATTCTCAATCTGACGGGTGATCTAGATTATGATGGAATCCTTGCTCTAGAAGGGGCCATTCATGAATTGTGGAAAAGCGGCGCCGGGCAAATTCTGCTCAATTTTTCCGGTATTACTTCCGTAATGAACGCGTATATAAACAGCCTTTTCACTCCCATTCAAGCGATAACGGAAGCGGAAGGCACAGTCGCTCTTTGTGGATTGAATTCGAAGACTCACAAAACACTGAAGAGAGCGATTTTTTACCCCCTCGTTAAAATCTATGATTCAGAAATTCAGGCGCTGAAGGAATTTGAAGACGCTAATTTAATTTCTGCGGCATAAGACGATTTTCATTCTTATTACTCCGACTTGATATCTGGATTTATCCCGTTTGAATCACGGAGCGCTCGGAGGCGCACAGATCCCTCGGAGCAAATCCGTGTTCTCCGCGTCTTCTCCGAGAAATCCGTGATTCAAAAAATAATCCCAGTAACTTTCTCGTTTGAACCACAGAACGCTCGAAAGTGTACAGCTACCTCAGAGCAAATCATCGTCCATCACAGGGCATGTTTTTTCCTCCTATTCGGCTATAATACTTCTTTTTCATATCGGAGGCAGAATCATGGGAATGACATTAACCGAAAAAATATTGGCGCGGCGCGCGGGGCGTGATTCCGTACGGCCTGGTGAGAACGTTTGGATTAACGTAGATGTTCTTATGACGCATGACGTCTGTGGCCCGGGCACGATCGGCGTCTTCAAAAAAACAGTTCGGCCCTAATGCGAAGGTTTGGATAAAGATAAGGTTGTCATTATTCCGGATCATTACATCTTCACTAAGAACAAAGAAGCCAACCGGAATATTGACATTCTTCGTGAATTCGTTAAAGAGCAGGGGCTTCCACACTATTACGACCCAGGAACCAGTTCCTACAAAGGCGTCTGTCATGTCGCGCTCCCGGAAGAAGGATTCACCCGGCCCGGCGAAGTTCTCTTCGGCACGGATTCACATACCTGTACGGCGGGGGCGTTCGGCCAATTCGCCACCGGCATCGGCAACACCGACGCCGGATTCATCATGGGAACGGGGAAATTGTGGGTGAAGGTTCCTCCCACGATGCGCTTCGTTTTTGAAGGGCCGCTGCCTCCCTACCTGATGGCCAAAGACCTCATACTCCACATCATTGGAGATATCGGCGTCGACGGCGCCACTTATCGCGCGATGGAATTCGGCGGCGATGGTGTCTACGGTCTTAACATCGAAGAACGTATGACCCTATGCAATATGGTCATTGAAGCGGGTGGGAAGAATGGCGTCATTGAACCGGATGACGTTACTACAAATTTTGTCCATTCAAAGACGGATCGTCCATTCGACGTTGTGAAAAATGACGCGGACGCATCGTATTATTTCGAAAAAGTCTATAAGACCGCTGAAATTGAACCGACAGTCGCGAAACCTCATTCCCCCAGCAATCGCGGGATCGCGAGAGAACTTACCGATGTGAAGATCACCCGCGCGTATATCGGTTCCTGCACGGGTGGTAAGATGACCGATTTCATGCAAGCGGCGTCGATCATGAAAGGGCAATCGGTTTCGGTTCATACGTTCATCGTTCCGGCGACTACCGAAGTCGCCCCAAGGCTTGAAAACCGAGAAAATCAACGGTCAAACGCTTGAAGAAATCTTCATCGAAGCTGGCGCGCAGGTTGGGCCGCCATCGTGCGCGGCGTGTCTCGGTGGACCGGAAGACACGTTCGGCCGTCTTAACAGCGCTGAGACCTGCATTTCCACCACAAATCGTAATTTCCCCGGCCGGATGGGGAGCCGCGAATCCCAGGTCTTTTTGGCGTCTCCCTTCACGGTCGCCGCGTCCGCTCTGACGGGTCATATCACCGATCCGCGTGATTTCTTGTCGTAATCAAGAGACGCAGGAAGGAATGGATATTATGTTGAAAGATACAATCAAAGGAAAAACTTTCGTTTTAGGGGATAACATCGACACAGATCAAATTATTCCCGCCCAGCATTTAGTCTATAAGCTGGATGATGAAGAAGAGCGGAAGAAATATGGCGAATTCGCTTTGTCCAGCGTGCCGGACGGTCAATCCGGTTTGCCAGACGGGAATATTCGATTTATGAAAGAAGGCGAATGGCAGTCCGAGTACACCTTTATCGTCGCAGGCAAGAACTTCGGCTGCGGCTCAAGCCGCGAACATGCCCCCTTCGCGTTAAACATCGCGGGTATCCATGCCATCATTGCGGAATCCTACGCCCGGATCTTCTTCCGCAATTCCGTCAATGGAGGCTACCTGGCTCCATTCGAAACGGAAACACGCTTAATGGACATCATAAAA
The DNA here is from genome assembly GCA_963663405.2 of bacterium. Taxonomy (GTDB): domain Bacteria; phylum Hinthialibacterota; class Hinthialibacteria; order Hinthialibacterales; family Hinthialibacteraceae. Next base: position 15,958 of record CAXXSM010000082.1, read on the forward strand.
ACCGGCGACGAATTGGAACTCGACACACCGTCCTCTACTCTGCGCAATTTAACCACCGGCGAAACGTATAAACTGCGCTCCCTTGGAGACGTAGAAGAAATCCTCAAAGCCGGAGACGTCTTCGCCTACGCGAAAGCCGAAGGCATGATCGCGTCCTGAATGGCCTTACTAAGAATCAAATTATCCCCTCCTAGCACGCTTTCCATTCTCCAACCTGCTCACTTTAGTTTATAAAATCCATAAAATTGATCGATTTTTCATGTATTGATTCATGAATTCCGTATAATTGTGAAACGTGATCTGGTTTGATGCTGAATTATGCGCAAAAAAAGTGGATGTTAATTAAGACGTCATATATAGTAAATCGTGGGGATCAATCTTTCCATCATTGTGCCAATCAACAAGCGGAAGACGTTATTCATAGAAGAGGGAGGGGATCGTGCAATTCAAAAACGTTTATCATTTCTCTTTTGTTCTGATACTCTTTACTTGTATGACCGGGGATGCGTTTTCGCAGAATATTAATACGCCGGAGAATTTTCCGGATCCGAAGTTCCGGGCGATTGTTGAGGAATTCATGGGCGTGGCGCCAGGGGGAGAATTTTCGGCCGCGGAGGCTTCGATCAAAGGTGGAATGTTGATGTGTTCTAATCGCGGTATCAAGGAGATGTCTGGGATTGAATATTTTCATGCTTTGAAATTTCTACAGTGTAAACACAATGATTTAAAGAATTTGGATATCACTAAAAATAATGCATTAAATACGCTCAATTGTGGAAGGAATCAATTGACTCGCCTGGATTTATCCCACAATGTTGCTTTGGAATTTCTTGATTGTTCATCGAATCAATTAACGAGCCTTGACGTTTCCAATAAATCCACCTTGAGATGGTTGCGGGTGTGAGAACAATCGATTATCTGAATTGAATGTATTTAATACTCCCAAATTAATGGAACTCCATTGTAGAAGCAATAAACTGACCCATCTTGATGTTTCTAATAAATCCATTTTGACTCATCTCGGATGCAGTCAAAATCACTTAATCAGCTTGGATGTTTCGAATGCAACTTCTTTATATTGGCTAGACTGCCATGATAATCGATTGAAACATCTGAATGTCACCGGCGCTTCTGAATTGAGCCATCTCTTTTGCAACATTAACCAATTAACCAGCCTTGCCAATTTTGTCACCAACGAAAATCTTGGAAGTGATGGCAGTGTAGATATTCGATATAATTACTTAGGTTCTGAGTATCCAGAGGCCGTGAAAAGGGATATCCAAATCCTGACTGAGCGAATTGGAGAACCTAGTTTTCAAAAGGATTTTTTAGAAGCGGGTTTTGCATATGAACCACAGAAAGAAATGAAAATGATACCTCCTGATTAATCTATAAAAAATATAGCGGTTTCCAGATTTGGTGATCTTTGATTATTTCTTTGTATTGTCTTCCTCTCTTGCTATATGTTCTCCTTGAATCTTTCCAATCCACGTGCAATACTATAAAACTGCGCGTATTCGGTGTTTACTCTTCGTAAGTCCTTATCGCGCAATATCTTACCGCGATTGCGGTATTGAAGGAGTCAGAACATTGACGACTGTAAGCATGAAACAACTCCTGGAATCCGGAGTCCACTTCGGGCATCAAACCCGGCGGTGGAATCCGAAAATGGCCAAGTACATCTTTGGCCAGCGCAACGGTATCTACATCATCGATTTGAAGAAGACCGTGCGTTTGTTGAAAGAAGCCTGCCGGTTCGTGAAGGATATCGCCGCTGATGGCGGATCGATCCTCTTTGTCGGCACCAAAAAACAGGCCCAAGACACCGTGAAAGAGGAAGCGAAACGGTGCGGAATGTATTACGTCAACCAGCGCTGGCTGGGCGGGATGCTGACCAACTGGGATACGATCCGCAAGAGTATCACAAAACTCAAAGAGATCGAGGCGAAACTCGGTGACGAGGAAGCGATTCAGCATTACAAGAAAAAAGAACGGCTGGGGATGTCGAAACTCCGGGAAAAGCTGGAAAAGAACTTGTCCGGAATTCGGGAAATGGATGGTATTCCTTCCGCGGTTTTTATCACCGACACACGCAAAGAGCATATCGCGGTGTTGGAAGCGAAGCGCCTTGGCATCCCCGTTGTGGCGATTGTGGATACGAATTGCGATCCTGATTTCATCGATTATGTAATTCCCGGTAACGACGACGCGATCCGCGCGGTCCGGCTCATGTCCGCCCGCATCGCCGATTCTGTTCTCGAAGGCCAGATGGTCTCCTCCGAAGGCGAATCGGATATGGACGATGATATGACTGAAGAGATGTTGGATTCGGGAGTCGACACTCCGATTACACCTGAGGCGCCCGTGGTAACGGAAGCGAAGGCGGCGCCAGTCCAGAAAGCGACAAGTCCTGAAGAAACAGCGCCTTTCGTAGAGAAGAAGAAAACGAAGAAACAGTGGAATAAATCCTGCAACCAATCAAAAACCCATCAATACGATTGAGTGAAAAATACGTTAAGGAATCAATACAATGGCAACGATAACCGCAGCTCAGGTCAAAGAATTACGCGAGAAGGTCGGCGCGGGGATGATGGATTGCAAAAAAGCGCTGAAAGAGTCTGACGGTGATTTTGACAAAGCCGTCAAATACTTGCGGGAAAAAGGCATGGCCGACGCCGCGAAACGCAGCGGGCGCGTGGCCTCCGAAGGCGCTGTTTTCTCGTATATCCATCCCGGCAATAAAATCGGTGTGATGGTGGAAATTAACTGTGAGACCGATTTCGTCGCGCGCAACGAGAAATTTCTTGAATTCACCAAAGACATCGCGATGCACATCGCCGCTTCCAATCCATCTTATATCAAACGGGATGAAGTCCCTGCAGACGTCCTTGCGGCGGAGAAGGAAGTGTTGATGAATCAGGCGCGGGGTGACGGGAAACCCGAAAACATTCTGGAGAAGATCGTCGCGGGCCGGATTGATAAGTTTTATTCTCAAATCTGTCTTTTGGAACAGCCGTTCATCAAGGATATGAATGTGACGGTTGAAGATTTATTGAAAGAGACGATTGGACAAATCGGAGAGAATATTATTATCCGCCGATTTGCCCGCTATCAGTTGGGTGAAGAGGTCTCCTAATCGAACATTCTGGTAGCTGAATATCTCGAATCCTGGCGCCCATCTATGGAAATCAAACCGTGAGTAAATCCAAAACGAAACGCCGCGTTATGTTGAAAATGAGTTGGGGGAAGCGCTTGCCGGTGAGCAAGGGCACGGCATTCACTTCCCCACTTTAGAACTTGTTTCCAAACAGATCGCGGAAGCGAAAGCCGCTAGTGGAGTGGAACTCGCAATCGTGGTCGGCGGGGGCAATATCTGGCGCGGGGGGGACGAACGCCGGGCGGTTTATTGAAGAACCTAACGCGCATTATATGGGGATGCTGGCCACGATCATCAACGCGATGGCGTTTCAAGGCTCCCTTGAACAGGCTGGCGTGGATACACGGGTTCAATCCGCGATCCGGATGGATGAATTGGCGGAACCCTACATCCGCCGCCGTGCGCTTCGGCATATCGAAAAAGGCCGTGTTGTCATTTTTGCGGGTGGCACCGGGAATCCGTTTTTCACGACGGATACCGCCGCCGCCTTGCGGGCGACTGAAATCGAAGCTGATATCGTCTACAAAGCGACCAAGGTTGACGGTGTCTATTCGGCGGATCCATTCAAAGATCCCACCGCCGTGCGCTATAATGAATTGACGTATCAGGATGTCCTGAAACAGGGATTGAAAGTGATGGATTCAACCGCGATTTCCCTGTGTATGGAGAACAAACTTCCTATTGTGGTTTTCGACATGATGAAACCGGACGCGATCGCACAGGCGCTCCAGGGTCAGCCGATTGGAACGCTTGTCAACGCCGCCAGCTGAAGACGGATTCGCGCCGTATTGATAAAACGCGTGCCCTGCAGTACCTATGGTGAAATCATGGAACCTAATGAATACATCGAAGAATGTGAATTGGAAATGGAAGAAGCCATTGAGGCGACACAGCGTGAACTGGCGAAATTGCGGACAGGACGCGCTTCTCCTTCACTGCTTGATTCTGTAGTCGTAGACGCATACGGAACCAAAACGCCCTTAAAACAGCTGGCGAATATCAGCATTCCCGAAGCGCGTTTGATCGTTATCCATCCGTGGGATAAATCCGTGATTAGTGAAATTGAAAAAGCGATCCAAGTCGCGGATCTGGGAATCAATCCCAATAGCGACGGTCAGCTGATCCGCCTCTCGATTCCTCCACTAACCGAAGAACGCCGCCGCGAACAGGTGAAACTCGCCAAGAAAATCGGCGAAGAAGGAAAAATCCGCATCCGTCATATCCGCCGTAATTCGAACGAATCCCTCAAAAAAGCGGAAAAAGAAGGCTCCATCCCCGAAGACCAATCCCATAACCTCCAAGACGAAGTCCAAAAACTCACCGATAAATACACCACTCAGATCGACACCCTCCTTAAAGACAAAGAAAATGATATTATGAATATCTGAGTCTGGTTCCACTCATTTTAAATTTCAAAAAAAGTATTTATCCCGAGGAGTCTTCACCATGCGGAACTATACCCTTATTTATTGGAAAGAGGACCGTTTCTAGCTTGGGAAATTGAAAGAGTATCCTGAAATTATGACGCAAGGCGCCACAGTTGAAGAATTGGAAGTGAATATCAAAGACGCGTTTCAACTGATGTCCGAAGAAACGCGCAGTTGAACTACTCTCATGAAATTAGATGAACGCATTCTCAATCGTGTCATTGAAATAGCCAAGTCGTATGGCGCTAATCGGCTAATTCTTTTTGGCGCCGCCGTGGAGGATCCTGATTCCGTTCATGATCTCGATCTGGCTTGTGATGGGATCGCTGGATGGAAACTGTATGAACTCGGAGCGGCGATCGAAAATGAATTACGCATTCCACTTGATCTTGTTCCTTTGTCTCCCCCCACCCGTTTTACTCGCTATATTGAATCTAAAGGCAGGCGATTAATATGACGCCTGATGAATTACGGGAAGAGATTACGATAGAACTTGAATGGATGCGGCTAGTAATCGCTGAGATTGAATCCCTGCGATACGATCTTGGTGTACGGTCGCCAACCATTCGCGAGAAAACAGCCGCTGCATCATTCATTGCGCAATTTTATGGGGGCGTAGAGAATATTCTCAAACGGATATCCCGTTTTTATCATGTAACACTGCCGCAAGGGGATTCATGGCATATTGAATTATTCCAACGCTTTTGTTTTCCTCCCTATTCCACATTACCAACGCTGTTTGATTCTGATCTTGCGGTTGAACTTTCACAATTTCGAAAGTTTCGACATGTTGTTTTGCATAGCTACGGATTTCAAATTGATTGGGAAAGAATGCGTGAAGGAGTTTTTAAAATTGACTCCGTATTTAAACATCTTTATGAGTCACTTGAAAACTTTTTAGACTCTATTGATTGATCTAATTCACCGTTCACCCCACCCGGCGAAATAATTGGCGGACTTGCCGTTTCGCCAGGAATTTGAATGTGTTCCAGGTGTGGCGGGGGCGGAGCAGCAGGCGTGTTAAGTGTTTAAAATCTTTGAAGGGGCGCAGGAGTTTGTGGCGGTCCCATTCGTTGTAGGCCATGCAGAACGCTTGTTCGAGATCTTTGCCGGATAAGGCGTCCGTGCGGATGACGGCGGTTGTTCCTCCATCATAAGCGGACCAGTCCTTGGTGAGCAGTTTCCCATCGCGTTCCAGCATTTTGTAAAATTCCGAGCCGGGGAATGGGGTCATAATCGAGAATTGCACCGTGTCGGGATTCATCTCTTTGGCAAAATCTATGGTTTTACGAACCGTCTCCCAAGTCTCGCCCGGCAATCCGAAACTGAAGGTTAAATGCTGACGGATATCCAATTCGCGGGTGATGCGGACAGTCTCCCTTACTTTTTCCAAATCGAGATTCTTATGCGCGGCGTCGACAAGCGCCTGCGATCCAGATTCGACGCCGTATTTGATCCCCTGCAGACCCGCTTCTTTCATGGCGATAAGGGTTTCACGGTCGGACGTGTCCGCGCGGGCCATCGCCGCCCAGGGGAGTTTGAGATTCCGGCGCTGGATTTCTTCGCAGAGCGTCAGAATTCTTTTTTTGCCGATGTTGAATGTATCGTCGTCAAAATAGTAGGAACGAAATCCATATTGTTTAACCATCGCTTCGATTTCGTTAACGACATCCACTGGATTCCGTGTGCGGAATTGATTGCCTCCGTACATGATTTGAGGCCAGGCGCAGAAGATGCACTGAAAAGGGCAGCCCCGGCTGGTCCACATCTGCAGACTAGGCGCGGGAATCCCGCCCGGCAGATCATGGTAAGCAAGCATAGGCAGATGACGCCGTGACGGCCAAGGAATGGAATCCAAGTCCGGATTGACGGCCACGCAATCGGTTTCTTTGCTCTCTCCTTCATTGGATCGATAGACGAGGTTTGGAACGTGGGAGAAATCCCTATTCGATTCGATCGTCTCGATCAGTTTCAATACCCGTGTGTCGTATTCGTATTTAATGACAAAATCGACGATAGGGTATTCATCGAGAAAGCCGGGCCGGTACATATCCAAGTGGATTCCACAAAAGACGATTTTGGTATGGGGGCAGGCGTCTTTAATACGTTTCGCCTGACGTAGATCGGTATCGAGAGAGGACGTGGAGACTTCCAGAATTGTCACATCGGGGCCGAACGAGACGGCGCGCTCTATATAATTATCTTCGCTGGTTCGTTCCGCGACTCCATCGATGAGAAGACATTCGTATCCCGCTTTTTCTAAAATAGACGCCGCATAGGCTAGATAGAATGGAAAGGGGAGATAGGGGCTTCCCTCTTCTTCGAAATGGGGCCAGCGGGATCCGGCGCGCACACCATAAAATCCTTTTTTATACCAAGGGCCGTTGCCAAGAAAAATCTTTACACTCATCAAATACCTCGCCAATACACTTCGATTCGATGAACTGTGTCACATCGCGGTCATCAGCAGGATCACGTAGAGAACCATAGGTACCGACGCGACCAGAAACGCCTGCGGCGGCGCTAGCTTCTGCGCTACCCGGAAACCACACATACATAATATAAACGAAAAGATCTCCGCCAAGAAAAAGCCTAAAAACGGGATCAACCAGAGACACTGCACGGTCATCGCATAACAGCGGATCTGAAGCGTCGCCCAATACCCTTCCTTCCCATGAAACATCGTCACGAGCGCCTGTTGGAAAAACGACGCGACGATGATGTATAACAGCAGAAAATCGACCGGCATCTTGAGAAGATCCAAATGACTAAGCGATCGCCATACCTGCAGCTGCTCAGTGATGGACGCTTCAACGTCCGCGCCTATCGGCGCCGCTCCTTGTTCAATTTGCTGAAACACCGCTGGATAGACGTATTTTATATACAAAACGTTGATGGGAAACCAAAATAAGAGTATGCAGATCATCGCGAAGAGAAGCGGAGCCGCGTAATTTTTCCGTGCGGGCAGCTGTGCGAAAAAGATGCTGGGATGAAAGAGCACCATGCGCGCCGTATCGAAGAAGGCGTGAGCGATTCCCAATTCCCGCCATCGCTGCCAGGGGATTTCATCGCTGCGTTTCGTTTCCCGCGTTATGGGAGTGGATTGGATCGTAAATCCATTCCAACAGATCTGACAGAAGGGTTCTCCCTCCACATGAATTATGCATTGCTCACAGAACGGCTTCCCGCAATGAGAGCAGAGATGAGCCGCTTGTTTTTGAGAATGGAAATAACACTGTCCGTATGATTCGTTCATGATTGTTTCCGCAATCTCCCAGGGAGCGGAACGGTGGCGCTCAGGTTCTTCTATTATTATAGTGTATCGCAAAAAATCAAACGCTGTATGAATCCAACCGTCTCAGCGTTCATGACAAGCCGAATGAATGGGCCTCATCCTCTGACGCGCACGCGATAAAATTCGCGTACTTGAATGTTTCCAACCGCCGGTGGTCGAATTGGGTAACCCACTCGATCCCCGCCTGCATCAGCCGGCCCCACCGATAGCCGTGTTTTTTGAACAACACATTCGCGTCGCTGAGAAATTCGCGGGCGTCCGCCCATGCGCCACCGTACTCGAACTGGATCAACCGGACCCGCCGCTCTTCCAGCCAGGGTTCCGCCCCGCGCAGTATGGGCATTTCAAATCCCTCCGTGTCGATTTTCATGAAATCGATGGGATTCACATTTTCCAATCCAGGCGCGTCCACAATCGGTTTGCACGCAACGGGAACGACGGTTTGCGCTTTCCGTTCAACGGTTCGTTCGCGGGATACAAAACCCGAACAAACGGATCCCGGCCCGTGGTCATGAAACTCCAATATGGCTTGTTTCTCTCCAAGTCCCAGCGCGAAGGTCTCTACGTTGGGATTGGATTGAAACCGTTCAATCAATTGCGCTGCGGTGGCGGGACTCGCTTCGAAACTATATAGCCTAGCCTGTGGATTGATATCAAGACAGGCCTGGGTCCAATCACCTACATTCGCGCCGATATCCAGAATCACCCTGCATTGTGGAACTACACGTTCGATCAGCCAATGTTCCCCGTTCGTCGCTGGATCGCAATTGTTCCAATTATGGAAACGGTCCAATTCCGGCAGCAGCATGGTCAAGTAATGCAGAAGAATCGCTCGGGATTTGGGGAGTTTCACCGCGGTTTGGATCATGCGGGGGAGCTGTTCCTGAAGAAGCGCCGCCACTCGTTCATCTGTGGGATCGGCGCCGGGATTCGTTTTTTGGCTGCCGGGCTGCGATGTCATAAGGCACAACCATCAAGAATGAGTTTGAATCTTTGCGTTCGTTCATATAGTACCTCTTTACTGCGGACGTGGAAGTTAACTGAGGGGAATATGTTGCGGACCATACAAATTGACTCTATGATTTGCAAAATGGATTCAATCCAACGTGAGATTTAGACCGAGAGGGAGATGTGCGTGGAACTTCTCAATCGATACAGCAAGAACGTCAAATCCCAGGACGGCGAAGACGGGATCATTGAACATATTTTTCAAGTCATTGGCGTGACCAATAAAATTTGTGTGGAATTCGGCGCATGGGACGGTGAGCATCTCAGCAATACATGGAACCTGATCGTCAATCATCAATGGAAAGCGGTTCTAATTGAGGCGAATCCCTACAAAGTGAACGTGCTCAAGGAAAAGTTCAAAAACCATCCTTACGTCAAACCCATCTGCGCCCTGGTGGAAGAGTCCGGCCCCAACAGCATCGACAGTATTCTGAGCCAGTTACTCAAAGTGAAACGAATCGATCTAATGTCGATCGACATCGACGGCAATGATTACAAAGTGTGGGAGAGCATCGTCGATTATCATCCCCGCGTCGTGATTGTTGAATATAATCCCACAATTCCCTCTCATATGGATCTCCGGGCGGTCAATCCCGATAACTTCTTCGGTTGTTCGATCCGCTCGCTCTATAATTTAGGGAAGAAAAAGGGTTATGAACTAGTCGCCTGTACCCTTTGCAACGGGATCTTTGTCGAAAAGGAACTGTATCCAAAATTTAACCTGGAAACGAATGATCCAGATATCCTGACACCGAAGAAAGCCCTGACATGGGTGATTTCGACTTATGATGGGCAATTGTTACTCTCGCGTGTGCCGCCGTATTCGGCTGGGCGTGATATCGATGAATTCTATGAATGGGTCTGCGCGAAAGAGAAGGAAGAATTCCCTGATTTGAGCCAAAAACCCCGGAAAGATTCCGTCAATCAGCTGACGGAGGAGAATTTGGAGCATAAACTACAGCGGATTAAAATCCGCTGACAAGTCTGGAATAAGAGAAACAGATGGAAATACTGCAATCGCGTTTCATTTTGCGCAATGATCCCATCATCACCCGGATCGGTGGGGAGGATTTGAATCCGGCGTGGTGGTCCCGTTTTTATGAGTACAAATGGGCGCTGGACGCCGCCCGGATATATTTCGAACGGAGAAAGGAAGAACGGCGCCTTTGTCTAGACGCGGGATGCGGGATCGAGCATCCATTCAAGCGCGAACTGCTCCAATCCTTTGATAAAGTTGTCGCGATTGATGAAGATCCGGCGATTGAAACCGTTGAAAACGATGATTCCCAGCTTGAACTCTATCATTCTCCATTGGAGACGTTTCAGTATAATGAGCCGTTTGACTGCATTTTCTGTGTATCGGTTTTAGAACATCTTGAACCGGCTCATTTAAACCAATCCGTGGGGAATTTTTACAGCCTATTGCGTCCAGGAGGGTGTTTGGCGCTGACATTCGACTTTCCCCACGTCAATCTGGACGCGGTGAAAAACGCGCTGATGAAGAACGGGTTCAAAGCGTTTGGCTGGGATGTCCGCCGTGGGCCGGATACGTTAAACGGTCTCAATTCCCAATACCCCAATCCTGCCCGGCCGGATCTAAACGTGTTCCGGGCGTTCACGATCAAGCCGGATGAGAAAGTGCGATGAAACGTCACCAATCGTTGGATGACGCATACCCCAAATCACATAATAGATCACCCGCCATTTCTTTAAATGTTTCTTTGTCCTCTTGACTCATTTCCTGTTTCCAACGTCCTGTCGATTGGGTATAGATCGGTTTATTGACACCATCGTGTTTTGGTTCCCGCAGGTAGGCGGGGCGGGGGATTAAATAAAATTGATCCAACAGCGCCCGTTCGAAGCGTTCTCCGATGTAATCAAAGAGCGCCTGGAAGGTTTCCAGAGGGTATTGAGTAAGGTCTTCGTATTTTACTTCCCAATACCAAGGGGCGCCGCGTTTTTGGATTCCCGCCTGTGTGCTCTTCGCCCAAATATCCACACACTGGCTGAAGGGATAATCGGAAATACTTTTATAACTGCAGGCCACATCGCGTCCATCGCGGAGCAGGTGGATGAATTTCATCTTAGGGAAATGAGAGGCGATCGAATCAAGGTGGTAAACATTCGCGGGAGATTTTTCCGCCCAGCGGCCTTTTCCTTCTTTGCTCGCACAGCGCCGGAAAAATGTTTCGGCGTACTGCGCCTGCGAGCGGCATTGCAGAAAAATGGCTTTCATCTCCTCCACCGGAACCGGATGATTCCCCGCCGTCTTTCGGAGATACGCCTCTGAATTATGGACACGGGGACCGAATGAGAAGAGTTGCAATAGATATACATTTTCAAACAGAAGACCTGTCTCAAAACCACAAACCATATTGGGATGCGCGTTAAAAATCTTCCAAAGCAGCGTTGTTCCCGACCGCCCCGATCCACCGACAATGACCGGACTGTCATCCGAAACGTAATCCGCCCGCATCCATTGCATTAACTTATTTGATAGTTGATTCACATGCGCCATCACATCCTGCGGTGATGTCCCAAACACCCGCAATCCAGCGGCGGGAAGAATCCCCACATATCGCTTTACACCGAGTTGTTGGAGTTGAAGGTCGATTTTCATTGATAGTTGAACGTCGATATTTTGACAAATATTAAGTCTGATTGACCTAAAGCGATACTTGTAAAGTCTGCCGTTCTCCCTGGTGTTGTTCTGAAAGGTTCTTCTGTGATGGAATCATCTCGTTTTGGTAAAAGGGAAGTTCATCCCATGTTTTTCCATTTAATGAACGGCCTGTCTTTTTTTTATTCTTGCCACCCCATTGTTTAAAAAAGAAAGGCACGTTAGCCTTTTTGCATTGTTTTAAGATATCTTCCACCCATGTTTTTTCTATGGGACGCGCATTTGGCCCAGATTCGCCACCTACGATTGCCCAATCAACATTAGTGAGGTTTAAATTTGGAAGAGGACCTAACAACGGCTCAATAGATAGAAATTTAATCTTCCCTTGAGTTTGTGTAAGATGATCGATACGAAATGTATAATCATTATTTTCAATGCTAACTCCCATCCATAAATTCGCAGGCCATTTCAATCGAGGACTTAATTCCATCATCCTTTTGGAACGCTTTGTTAATAACTGGAATTGGTGCCAGGATGCGCGTTCTATAACGTCAAAAATTTTATGTATATATTCAATGGGTACTTGTTTATGAAATATATCACTCATCGAATTGACGAGGATTATCTGTGGCTTCTTCCATGTAAGTGGCTTTTCAAGCATGTGAGGCTGTAAAGTTAATTGAAAACCATTGCGATAATTCGGTTGCCCCATTGCCATCAAGCGTTTTGATAACTTTTCGGCATAACAATATTGACAACCCGGACTGATTTTTGTACAGCCAGTGATCGGATTCCAGGTTGATTCTGTCCATTCTATTTTTGAAGTTGACATAGATTTTCCTATTCTAAAAACGTGACTTCTGCAGTATCACGAAATGTATTTTTTCTTCTCTTGTCAGCAGAAGGTTTTACTAATATTTTACCTTTTCCTTCCAACTTGGACAACACATTCTTATAATTCTTCTTAATAAATGGTCTTCCAATATGATGCATGTTGTATATATCAATCATACTTAGAGTTTGGCCTTTGAATTCTTCAAGAAGCATATCGCCCAAATCGTCTAAGGGGCGGGATAATTCAAAAAGAAGACCTTCCGTTCTTCGCGCTGGATTATATTGAAAGGATGGTACTCCTTGTGTGTGGTAAGAACTCTCTTTTGCCATAATTTCTTTCATGATTTCATAACCACGAACATGCTTACTCACAAAGATTAGATGATGGCTTGTTCTTTTCCCATCCGCTCGTCTAAATGTGAATGGCAACGTAAATGTGCCCCCCATTTCAACAAGAGCATCACAGATTACTTCCACAATGGTTAATTCTCTGTCCACTGGATTTAAATCTTCAATTTTTTCTCGTAGTTGATCAGCACGTTCTTCACCAAAAAGAGCATCAATATGCTCTTTAACATTCAGATTTCCTAATCCCATATTAACTCGATTGTAATTGAAAAAGAAAATGCAATCACAGCCCCAATCTTTTAAAACAGAATTAATCAACCTTAAAGAAAGACCTTTATATCCCCAAGGATCTACAAAGAAAAAAGTTGGAACCAGGGTGAGTTTTTCAAAAAACTTTACAATTTTCTCTCCAACTTCGTGATTTTCAATAATAGGTTTATGTCTGAGTTTTTCAATTCCTTTAAGTGATTCAATCTCTTTCTTAAGTGATTGAGTATGTTCAGAATCGAGATCATTAAAAATTGTGACAAGCATTTGACTTAAATCATTATCTTCGATAGTTTTCTCAAGCACAAGAATTGGAGTAGATTTGGCTCCATCTTTAAAACGCCCTGGTCCCGCAAATAGATCAATATATGCTATGTTATCTCCTCGTGCTTTTGCGGTACGCTTAACTACATTTGCCCAAGCATAGAAATATTTTGATACTATGATGGATTTTATCTCTGATTGTTCTCTTGATTCTTCGAAAAATAGCTTATTCATTTTTCCCTCACAAAATCTTTTTGAAGAAATTGTTGGATCTAGATTTGTTGGACTATATGAATTTAGGAATAATCAAAGATGATGATATAATATTTGGTGTAATATTATATTTTATGTAATTGGTTGTCAAGAAATAAATTGAATTTTAGGCTATTGTCTTGAATTTATGATCTTTGGAGAATTGTAATGATGGAGTGGGCAAAGAGAATTGTTCGTTTTCGAATTGTGAATATGATTAATGATTGTGCTCAGATAGAAATCTGAAAACAACCTCACCAATCATTCGAATCCACATAGCCTAATTCGCACAGAAGATCCCCCGCGATTTGTTTGAATTGGGTTTTAGCCTCCACGTCCATTTCTGTCTTCCAACGGGCGACGGCTTGGGTATTGACGGGATTGCGGAGGTTTTCGTGGAAGGGGTGATCGTCCAGGTAGGCGGGTTGTTCGGTGGTGTGAAATGTGTCTATTAGGCGGTTGTCCATTTCTTCACCGATGAAATCGAACAACGCGCGCAGCTCCGCTGCTGGATTATTAACCAAGGTTTCATACTGGATTTCCTTGTACCACGGCTGATCCCGGTACTGGAGCGCCGCGCGGGTCATTTTGTTCCAACGTTCGGCGCATTTCTCCCACGATGGTGTGCCATGCCGGTGAGAACTGCACGCCACATCTCGGCCGTCACGCACAATATGAACGAATTTCATGTTTGGGAAATGTATGCGGATATAATCGACATGAAAGACGTTATTCGGATTTTTCTCACTCCACCGGTTTTTTCCCTTACAATCGGCGAATGTACGCAAAAACCGCTCGCAAAAGAACGCGAGAGAACTCGTCTGGGCTGCGCATCGCTGAATCGTATCCTTTGAAATCATCAGATTTTCAGCAATTCTCTCGATGAATAAGTTGGAACTTTTTATCGAAGGGCCAAGAGGGAGAATCTGGAGCAGATATGGAGTCTGACAGAAAAAATTCGTCTCCAGCGCGCAGGCGATATTCGGATGCGCGTTTAGGACTTTCCAAAGCAGCGTTGTTCCTGAACGGTTCGATCCACCGATGATAATCGGTTCGTCGCTGGACACGTAATCCGCCTGCGTCCATCGTTCGAAGGCCGTCAGGATAGTATTAAGACGTTCGAGAATTTCTTTTTTTGAGTTCCCTGTCGTGTAGAGTCCGGCTTCGGGCAGAGATCCAAGGAATTGATTCGGGCCGGATTGTTGGATGTCGATTTTATAGTTCATGCTCCATAACCGCGTTGTTTTTCGTGCTTTTCCCCTATGAGAATATCCTTGAAATCACTGAAGATCCAAGGGATGATAACAGATACGATTCTATTCATAATCTACGATTCTTCATCAACATTCAATCCATAGAGAGGTATGGATTATAAGAATCCGGAGCGCTTATGTCCCCTGTTGATCCTTCTTCAAGCGCGTCTCAAACCATGCGTGAGTTTTTTGCGTCGCAAGTGGAGCGCATTCAAGCGCATCTTAAACAAGCGGGAAAAATGAAGACGCCGAAATCACGGCCCCGTGTTTTCGTGGCGGTTCATCATGTCAACTGGGAAAAACACGGTATGGTCGACGCTTGGGCGGAAATCGCCGATATCATTCACTATGATTGGGGGGATCAATACGATCAATTCGCGTCGGATTGGCATGAAAAGGGAAAACCCGCGCTCAGCAAAGAACTTCCAAGGCGCGTGAAAGAAGCCCACAAAAAAGAGCCGATCGATCTGTTTTTCAGCTACTTGTCTGGACGCTGGGTGTTTCCTCAAACGATCCATCAAATCGGCCAATTGGGAATTCCCACCGTTAATATCAGCTTTGATGATAAGATAAAATTTTATGGATTCCGGGAAGCCAGCGGCTTTTCCGGTAACGCAGAAGTGGCGCCCGCGTTTGATTTTAACGTCACGAGTCAAGCAGCGGCGGATGTTCACCAATACGCGAAAGTAGACGCGCGAGCGGTATTTCTTCCGCCGGGGGGGAATCCAATGGCGTTTTCTCCTTTACTGATGGAACGGGATATTCCTGTTTCATTCATCGGGCAATGTTACGGGATGCGGCCCAGGATTATCAACTGGCTGCAAGAGCGGGGCGTTCCAGTTCAAGCATATGGGAAAGGCTGGCCAACAGCTGAAATCTCTCTCGAACGGATGAATGAGATCTATTCCCGTTCGCTAATCAATATAGGTTTTGGATTTATCGGCGATTCATCAAATCTGATCGGATTGAAAGGAAGGGATTTCGAAGTTCCCTTGGCTGGTGGGCTTTATCTGACGACGTTCAATCCCGAACTGGCGGCTTGTTTTGAAGCGGGTAAAGAGATCGATTTCTATCGCAGCGAAAACGATCTGCTCCAGAAAATTCAATACTATACAGCGAATCCAGAAATCGCGAAACAAATCGGCGCCGCCGGGCGGGAGCGGAGTCTGCGCAGCCATACATGGAGGAAGCGATTTGAGACGATATTATCGATCGCTGGTCTGTTGTAAGTTCGTTATTGCTCTGGGAAATAACTTAACGAAGCGTCGTATCGCAATCGAAGAACTTTGATTTCTTTGATGAATTTCAGGCTCTTTTTGCGTATGTCCACAGCCGCTTCGCCGATCATTTCATTCACTTTTTTCGATAGTAATTTATACTCTTCTTCCGTCTCCGCCGTTGACGCGACCCAGATGCGGGGGAGATTTTCACCGATTGTGATTTCTCCACAGGTCATATTGATGGGGACCTTTTTTTCTTTATATAAAGAACTGTACTCTCCCAGAATGCCTTTGAAATCCATTGTTGTTCCAGGATAAAGCAGGAAATCCCACACTTCACAGTAACAGGACTTTTCGGGATCGAATCTATGAGCGGGATTTTCGGGGATATACCTAAACTCATTGAGCAACGATCCAAGCGCGGTGGAACTGGATTCAGCGCATTCATATGTGCGTTTCATAACGGGAAGCATTTTTTCTCCCGATTTTTTAAACAATTTCATGAATTCGGCGTCTATCGCATCCAAATCGGCCTGGGAATGGAGACGGATGCAATATAGGAATTGATTCATCTCCACATACGTTTCCCATGCGAATGGGAATTTGCATTCGGCCATGATGGCGTTGAATTCCTTCACCGCTTCCCGGTATTCCGGAATTTTATCAAATTCCACATTCTCTTTGATATAAAACGCAAATTTCGGCAATTCCACTTCTTCTGAAGCGATCGCCAATCCCCCCGCCTGCAAGCAAACAGCGGTCACTAGCAACAATAGAAGCGTCACTTTCAACTGAGATTTCATCATATTCTCCATTTCAAAGATTTTCATATCTAAAATTGGACGCGTAAACGGCGGTACGATAACATAGTGAGGATTATATGGATAGAGGAAAGAATTGATTTATCTATTTAATCTTATATGTAATGAGACGGATTAATATACTCCCATTGATCCATTCATTAAGAATCGGAAAAGAATGTATAATAGCCATTTATCATAGGCATGAATGCGCTCAATTAATGAAAATCTTCTACATCAACGTCATCGAGCAGAACGACGGTTGGGGATCGGAAGTGTTTGTGAACCGGGGCTTCCAAGCGCTTGGGCATGAGACGTTTACGCTCGATTATCGCCAACACCGTGAACGATTGGCGTCGAAATTTCTCGAAGTTCCTGATTTTGACGCGTTGTTTCTTCAGCGGGGGGATTATTTTCCTTTGGAATTATTGCAGTGCTGCTCCCGGCCGTGTTTGTTCTGGGCGAGTGAGTTGGTCTCCCGCCGCCGCGATCAGGATCGGCTTTTTCAGTGTGGCCTGTTCGATCATATTTTCGTTCGCACTCCTCAATGCAAGAAGGCGGTTGTCCAAAAACGATGGGCCGATCCTGAGAAAATCAGTATTTTACTCAGTGGTTTTGATGAACGGACGCATCGAAAATTAGATGGCGTTACGAAAGAAATCGATGTCCTGTTCGTTGGTTCGATGACTCCAAGGCGCCGGATGATACTCGACCGTCTGAAACAGAAATTCAACGTTGAAATCATGCAGGTCTTTGGAGAAGAGATGGCGCGAGCCTTTAATCGCGCAAAAATCGTATTAAATCTGCATGCGGAGGCCCATCTCGACACGGAAACTAGAGTGTTTGAAGCCTTGGGGGCTGGAACTTTTCTTGTTTCGGAAACATTGTCTGAAGAAAATCCCTTACAATCTGGCATTCACTTTCTTGAAGCCTCTACCCTGGCGGAAATGGAACAGATTATCGAGCGGTATCTGGGGAATGAAACCGAACGTGAACGAATCGCCCATGCTGGTCATCAAGAGGCGATTACTCATCATTCTTACACTGCCCGAGCGGCGTATATCGCGAGTGTGATTCAAGACCTGCTGCCGGAAACAAAACCAACAGTCCCCGCCATTGACCGGAACCGGTTACAGGAATTGGAGAAGCTCGAACAGGCGAATCCGCACCAGAACCAAACTGCCCAATCCGCGCTTCGAATTGAAATGCGACCGGTAAAACTTCGCGTTGGGATTGTAACCACGTGGTTCGAGCGGGGCGCCGCATATGTTTCCCGGCAATATAAACAGGCGTTGGAAACGGAATGCGATGTATTTGTCTTTGCCCGTGGTGGAGAAACCTACGCGGCGGGGGATCCAGTTTGGGACGATGAGAAGGTTACATGGGCGAAAAAACCACAATCCGCGATATCGACCGCCTTTGATCTGAAAGAATTTCGGGATTGGATCCAACGGAACCAAATCAATGTGATTCTATTCAACGAACAGCATTGGTGGCCGCCGGTTTTGGCTTGCGCGCAATCTGGAATTAAAATCGGCTCCTATGTGGATTACTATACAGAACAGACGATACCACTTTTTCAATGCTACGATTTTCTGTTATGCAATACCTACCGGCATTATTCGGCGTTTGATTGGCATCCGCAAGCGGTTCATATCCCCTGGGGCACGGCGCTCGATCTCTTTCAACCGGTTTCCTTCTCCCCTGTTGAGCCGGGAATCGTTACTTTTTTCCATTCCGCCGGTCTCAATCCATCCCGCAAGGGGACCGATCAGTTGCTGCAAGCGTTTTCCGGGCTGGATGGCCCAGCCCGGCTCGTGATCCATTCGCAAGTTAGTCTTGCTTCGTATTTTCCTCATCTTTCAGGACTTATCAAGAATCTAGAAAAGGAAAACCGTCTGATCCGCCATGAAAAAACCGTTACGGCTCCGGGGCTTTATCACCTGGGAGACGTCTACGTCTACCCGTCCCGTTTGGAAGGACTTGGTTTGACGGTGGCGGAAGCGCTCGCGTGTGGATTGCCCGTGATAACCTGCGATAACGCTCCCATGAATGAGTTTATCGATGAAAGCAGTGGAGTGACCGTTCCAATTACACGCCTGTTCGCGCGTCACGATGGGTATTATTGGCCGCAGTGCCTAGTGGATATTGAGGCTCTGCGTTCGGCGATGCGAAAATACATAGACGAATTCGATGCGCTGGAAATGAAAAAAAGAGCCGCCCGACAACATGCGGAAAAACACCTCGATTGGTGGAAAAATACAGAAAATCTTCCCCGCTTACTAAATGAATTCAAAATCATTCCCCCACATGAAAAAGAAGTGGCGTTCCGGCAGGCTCAGCTTTTTGAACAACGCCGTCATCGATAGCGGTTTTGGATTGCTCTGATTTTATGGCGATTGAAATTTCAGGAATGATTAATCTTCCTAGTTTATCCCTTGGAAGATTCTTTTGGCTTCTTCGTAGTCCATAGGTTCATCGCTGGTTTCCGTATCGGTAGAATCTTCTATATAAGTTTCGTTTTCAGGGGTAGTTGTTTCTGTTTCATTTTTTACGCTAAAGATCACTTTTACCGCAAGTAGAAGAAAGAAAAAAACCATAATCATCAGTAAAATAAGGAAATTTCCCCGCGAGCGATACCAAGGTTTGGTAGAAGGAGGCGCATAGGAGGTGGATCCGGGCCTCAATACGCTGACAAACTTATCTTTGGTTGAGATTCGATGTTTAGTGAAATCATGCCGCATGTTTTATTCTTTCTTTTCTTCTTGTTTTCGATTCCGCGGGGGATGACATTTTTATCGAACGGGGTAGAATTAAATTTCACCTTTCGTTAATAAGGTCATTGGCGGTTACTTGTTATTTTAACAGAAACGTCAGGTTAAAAAATCACTGGGAATAAAAGTCAAAAGGTTTTTTAAATCCAGTGAAATAAAGCTTGACAAAATCAGAGGATAGCCGCTATATTATCTCCTGGGAAAACGCTGGGCGAGTAGCTCAGATTGGTTAGAGCGCCTGCCTTACAAGCAGGAGGCCGCAGGTTCGATTCCTGTCTTGCCCAAATCATTCGCGGGAGGAAATGGAAGAAAAAAATCGGGGCCGTAGTTCAGTTTGGTTAGAATGCCTGACTGTCGATCAGGAGGTCGCGAGTTCGAGTCTCGTCGGCCCCGCCATTTCCTCCCTCGAATGCCGTGATGGGACTATTACCACAACAGGAGGTAGTACGGAAGTGACTTTTAAAACCCCTGCCTATACATTTCTTCTCATTGGCCTGATCGGCGTTTTATTGATTCCGGAATGCTCCGCGCAAGGGCGTAATGACGCGGCCGTTTTTGTTCTTGATTTCGAACTGACTGACGCGGACACCCAATTCAGTTCCACGATTGAAGAGGCTCCTGTTTTTCAAGAAGATGAAGGAACGCCACCCCGCACGTTTTTTAACGCTACCTTAGTATTAAAAGACGCAGTCGATCTGATTGGGATTAATTGTGACCTCATCTTTGATCCAGCTGTATTACAGGTCGTCGAGATTCATGAGTCGCTGGGTGATTTAAATTTTGATGGGCGTTCGAATATTGCGGATATTCTAGTATTGGGAGAACGATTCAACCAATCCACGAGTGAAAACGGCTATGCGTTTTTTGACCGCAGTATTGAAGGAACGAGCGCAGGAGTGATTGATGTTCTGGATATACAAGCCGTAGAATCCTACTTGGGTGAGAATCCGATTTATTGGACTAGTAATTCCAATTACGATCTAACCACTATAAAAGAAAGCGTTGAAATCTTTGAATCTCCAGAAATCAGCAACGCGAACGGTAAAATCGATGATATTGTCGCGGTTTTGTTATCCCGGGCGCATCCCGTTCCTGATGATTTTGGATTTAATGGAGATGCGAGAATTGCCGATATTACCTTTGAAGTCGTCGGGGATATTTCCGGTGGCACGGAAATACGGTTCGAAGACACAATGGCGGTTGACGAAGGATCTGTGATATCTTTGACGGATGTAACGAACGCAAGCAGCCCATCCGCGCCAAATATCACAATTATTAAACCTTAGAGAAAACGCCTGTCCTATTTTTTTTCGTTTTTTTTGTTAAAAAGACTAGAAATTTGTGTCCATTTGTCGTATTGTATCTCAAGCAATAATTTTCAATCTTTTGAAACTAAAAGGTTTATCTTATAATGGAGGCATATTGATGCGCGCAAAAACCTTGCTTATGCTGGTCTTCTCACTCTCATTGGTCTGTGCGATGGGCTTGCTCCCAGGGAACATAGCCTGGGCGCAGGAGACCCCGGCCGAGACGCCTACTATGGCGCCGGAAACTCCCACAGAGGTACCGATTCCACCGACAGAAGTTCCTACGGAGGTCCCTGTTGTACCTACGGAACCTTCTGTGGAAACTCCGACGGAAGTGCCCGTTCAACCCACGGAACCTCCTGTGGAAACTCCAACGGAGGCGCCTCCAACCGAAGTTCCGGTCCCAACTGAAAGCCCGGTGGAAGTTCCTGAATTGATCATCGGCGCCGCTGGAGGCAATGTCGGCGATGAGATCGCGGTTCAGATTTCAGTGGCGAACGCGCAGGATGTTGACGCGTTTGGTTTTGATATTCTCCAATCCAACAATATATTATCACTTGTTGGTGTTGAAACGGCTGGCACATTGACCGAAGCGTTTCAACTGGTTGACGCGCAAGCGTTGACGGATCCCGCTGGCGCTGTCCGGGTTGGCGCCGCTGGCGGTGTGGACGCGGTTGTCAATGGCGATGGTGTTCTTCTTACGGTTACCTTCCTTGCGGATGCCGCGGGTGAAACCACACTTTCTATTGTCGATATCGTTGACGATTTGGCCGGCGCGGTTGTGACAGGCGCGGTTGTGACGGTGGCTGAAGTGGTTCCACCGACGGAAACACCAGTTGAAACACCGGTTCCGACGGAAACGCCAGTTGAAACCCCAGTGCCGACAGAAGTTCCTCCAACCGTCGTTCCGCCGACAGAAGTACCTCCGACGGAAACGCCAGTTGAAACCCCGGTACCGACGGAGACACCAGTTGAAACTCCAGTACCGACTGAGGTTCCGACAGAAATTCCTCCGACAGAAACAGCGGTCGAAACTCCAGTTCCAACGGAAACTGCTGTAGAGACTCCAATCCCGACGGAGGTTCCTCCGACAGGGACACCAAAACCGACTACTGTTGGAACGCCGGTTGTTATTCCAACTCTAACACCGACCCCGACGGCGTTGACGATTAATCCCGCTCTCGGTCTCGTTGCTTTGGATGAACTGGGCGGCACCTATCCACGTGGCGCGGCGGTTCATAACTTCGATATCGGTATCTCGAACGAATTTGGCAACATGGTCGCTCCGGGAGTCTTTGACGGTCTACCCGATCCAGTCGCTCTTGGACCGTTCCTCTTCATTGATGGTGTGCCGATTCCAATCGCGAAAGATATGGAATTTACAGGCGAAACTCTTCCCGTCGCGGAAGGTGGGAATGGATCAGAAGGCGCGTACTTCCTCCTCGGTGGAAATATCTCGACCTTGCCGCCTGTCAATCCAAGACTTGGAGCCACTGGTGGACCAAATCGCGGCGGTATCGATATGGACAACGATCCGTCTAATAACTATCCATTCCCCGACTATACCGGTGATATTGTCCCGGTTCTCTATCATCCAGAGGGGGATAGTGGATACTATAGTTCCCCGTTGGTTGACCTTGAGCCGGCTGGTAACGCTGGATTCTATGTCCTCGACGTATATGGCCGTATCTACGCGGAAGGTGACGCGCTAGAAGCCTTGGATACAACTGTTACCTTAACGGAAGGCTCGAAAGCTGTTGGCTTGAAAGTGTATCGTGGCGCCGCTGTTGATCTTACCAATAGCCAGTATAGCGCTGACCTGATCGGAACGGGCGCGTATGTGCTTGATTCGAAGGGTGGTATACATGTTGTGGGAACAGCTCCCGCAGTCATCATGGATGATATTGCCATCGTTCCGCAAGATGGTCCGGCTGGTGTCTACGTTGACATCGAGTTTATGCCGAACCCAGCGGGTGATGGATACATGGGCCTCGCGATTCTGACCGGTGATGGCGCGATCTCCTTCGCTCCATTCGAAGGTGTGGATGTGCCGTTGGGCAGCGATGTCTTCATCCGCAATATTTCACCGTTTGGTAACTTGCAATACCTGTTCCCATTCAATATCGCCAGAGACATTGAACTAACGCTTAATGATTCTCCGCTTTATGGTCTGGATGCGCAGGGGAACACGATAGTCAGTGATTCTATCAATATTGGTTTCTTCATGTTCGATGGTTATGGTGGAACTCATACAGGTGGTGATGCGACTCGGTATGCTCCGGCTTACGGTGTTGGCGATCGTATCATCGATGGTTTCCCAGCCATGCCATTCCCGGTCACAATTCCATACTTCGGCGTGGATGTGACGAAGGATGTTGAACTTAGCTGGCCAGTACAACGCTGATTCAACGCCCTATAACTCAAATGAATCAGGGGGAACGCCGCAAGGCGTTCCCCCTTTGCTTGTGTAGTGGGCGCCGCGTATTCCTCATATGGGATAGTAATGTATAATTGATTATTGCGGGAAAACCGGTCGGACAGATGAGTGTTCAGTATTGGATCGTATATAGTTATGTATGAAATCGAAGAGAATATTAAACGAATACAGGAATCTATTTCTTGCGCCGCTGAGCGGGTTGGACGTAACCCAAGCGCTATCCGAATCGTTTCGGTGAGTAAGAGACATCCGGTTGAGAAAATTCAGCAGGCGCATCAATTGGGGCTTCGCATTTTTGGTGAAAATCAGGTGCAAGAAGCGGAACGGAAGATTGAAACGTTGGCGGATTTGGATATCGAATGGCATCTGGTTGGACACTTACAGACAAATAAAGTGAAAAAAGCCGCGCCCTTGTTTGATCTTATCCATTCCGTGGATAGTGTGAGACTCGTAGAGGCTTTGCAGAAAGAAGCGGCGAAGATTGATCGAACGATTCCGATTCTTCTGCAGATTAATATCTCCGAAGAAGAGAGTAAAAGTGGCGTTCCTGTAGATGCGTTTGAATCGCTGCTTGCTTCAGTTAAGGAAGCGGACCGTCTCCAATGCCGGGGATTGATGACGATTCCACCTTATTTCGATGATCCAGAGGAAGCTCGGCCTATTTTTGCGTCATTACGGAAATTGGGAGAGCAATATCAGGATGATCTCATTGAGCCCGGTAATTTTGTAGAACTCTCAATGGGAATGACTCACGATTTCAACGTCGCGATTGAAGAAGGAGCGACATTTGTACGCATCGGCACGGCGATCTTTGGTGAACGGCTTGTTCGAGTTTGAACTGTCGCGGAACTCAATCATAAGTATATCGCTGAATTTCACTGGCGCTTCATATCTAATTATATTGACAAACAATTGCTTTGCAGTATTGAATGATTGGATGGAGTGAAAAGGAGGATCAAACAGAATGCGCTCGCATTTGATTATACCTGCTGTCATGGCGGTTCTTGCCGTCATTGTTTTAGCTGTGATCATTTTGATGCCTAGCCCGGAAACGGGTCAAAATCTGGCTGATGGAAATAGCGCTTTAACTGGAGCCAAGGCGACCCCTTCTCAAGAAACCGGACCGGCGCAAGACACACAAGAACAGATAACAAAGACAGCGGATGACGGTTCAAAAACACTTACTGATACTTCCAAGGCCGAAGATTCTACACAATCGGGGAACGAAGATAAGCAAAGCGCTGAAGCCGTAAGCCAAGCGATTACATCGAACATGAACGCCATCCAGCGCTCGACACCCTCCGCAAATGATGTTACTACGGCGATGAATAAAGGATCGATCGCCGGGAAAGTCATAAACTTTAAAAATGAGCCGGTCGAAAACGCGCTGGTGAAAATTGTCGATTTTCGATCCGCGGCTACCGGTCCGGACGGCCTTTTCTCATTTAAAGATATCCAGGCTCCCTTTGTTACAATCCTTGTTTCTCATGGAGAATATGAGCAACTTACGAAAGAAAAAGTACCTGTGGGATCAGTAAACCTCAGCCTCGTATTAATTCAAGCCGGAACTTTGTCGGGCCGGGTGATCGATCAATTTAATGATCCTGTCGCTTACGCGGATATTAATATCCAGGCGTTAGAGGGCGTCTGGATGAGAAATATCAAATCAGACGCGAACGGATTATTTCTCATTGAAGATCCCCCTCAAGCGAGGGTGAGGCTCAGCGCTACACAAGAGGGATTCCCAGATGAAGGCAAAGGAGCGCTCGAAGTTAATTCCCCTTCATCGGAAGAGATTGTCCTGCAGCTTGAACGGCCTTCTTTTTCGATTTCCGGCCGGGTAATTATGCAAGACACAAAAACCGGAGTCGCAAACTTCAAACTAATGGCGAAACATCAAGAAGCGAAATCAGATGAAGCGCCTACTGTAACACAAACCGATGGAAGCGGTTTCTATCAATTCGAAAAACTGAATCAGGGAAGTTATCTTGTGTCCAGCGCGGCGGATGAAAACGCGGCTCTTGGAGTCACGATCCCATTGGATCAAGACTTTAAAACTGTTCGCGTGTATGAATGGGACGCAAAAAATGTTGATTTTGAAGCCGTGCCGGGACGGGAAATCGGTGGCGCCGTTTCAACCAATACCGGTCAACCGGTCTCCGGCGCGGAAGTGACCATTGCCCAGTACCCATCAGTAAAAGCCTATTCCGACAGAAATGGCCGCTTCCGCTTGACGAACGCGCCTGTTCTCTCACAAGGCGCTCAAACATCGGGTATGGGATTCAGCGAGATTCGGATTCTCGCATCGCATGCGGAGTATGGAACCGGTCTCAGCGATCCGATCCCAACAGATCCGAACGCCGATCTTTCAAACATCAATATCATATTAGGAGGCGCGGCGAATCTGGATGGAACCGTGGTTGATACATCCGGCGCGGCGGTTGATGGGGTCCATGTTGTGTTGCAAGATCTAATGCAAGGCCGCGCTCAAGAAACGTTTACAGACGCCGCCGGCACGTTCCAGTTCAGCCAGATCTCAACCTCGAATCAGGATCTATCTCAATTCCGGGGCTCTCACATTATCATTGCTGAAAAAGAAGGATACGCCAAATCGCAGCGTGAATTATTCATCCAAGCCGGTGAACCGCAGGCGGTTCAATTGGTGTTAGAGCAGGGAACTCTCATCAGTGGACGCGCAACGGATCAGAACGGGAATGGACTGCCCGGTGTGCAAGTGACCGCGCAGCTGCCCAAAGGTGGCGCCGTCACCGCAAATACAGACGAAGTGGGGATCTATCAACTCAACGGGCTTCCCGAAGGCGTTTTTGATCTGCAGTTCCGCCTCTATTCACAACCGCCGCTCGCGGGAAATCTTTATCGGATTCCCGCCGGTACGCAGAACGCTGATGTCATGATGACGCCAAATGAATGGTCCGTTACGGGCACGGCGATCGATACAGAGTCGGGTGGAGTGATCAACTATTATATGATCAGTATCGAAGGCAAACCACTAGATCCCCGGAGCCGCCCATTTGTCCAAACCCGTGTGATCAACTCACCTGATGGCACTTATCAAATCTCTTTAACCGAACCGGGATTGTATACGATGCGTTTTACCGCGAATGGATATGAGCCGTTTGAGCAGGGATTGGAAATTTCCGAAACAACGCTGCGCACACAATTCAAAAACGCCAATATGCGGTCTGTACAAGGAACGGGAACAATCGCCGGTGTGTTTATCCCACCCGAAGGGACAACTTTCGCGGGGATCAATGTTATCGGTTTACAGTATTATCCTTTGCAGGGAAATCAATTCGTTCTGGAACAAATTCCAAATGGAAAACACAGTCTCTTGTTCTATGTGCAGGAAAATCCAACGATGGCCCCACATGATATCGGCGCGATTACGGTCAACGTCCAAGCGAATCAAACAACCAATCTTGGAACCATGACTGATCGGCGGCTATCTCATACTTTCCGTCCGTAATGGAAAAATAAGTTCTCATAACTCCACGATCGCCCATAATCCAACTTTTTTTAACTCAAATTGGATCGTCTCCCCATCGGTAGATACTGAAGTTTGAACTGGATCTTGATTGGGACTATAAATTGTGGCGGATTTGTAACGACTCCACTGGTTCGCTTTATTGAGAAGTTGTTTCTGAAGAGTGATCCGGATATCCGCTGGGATGACGTCATCGCGTTCCAACTCGTAATTCTGATTCAAGATGTGGCATACAACCGGCCCGTCCGGATTGTATCGCAGAGATACGCGGATGCGATCGGCGCCTTCCACCGTGACTTGATTCTTGATCGCGGTGGGTAGATCTGCGATGCTTTTCCATCGTATGATTTTATCATTGCCGGTGATCTCTCGCAGCCGGTTTTCGCAATCCTCGTTCCCTACCAGAATCCATTGAAAATCCTTAAGATAGCGCTGATCCAATTTCACCGGTAATTCATCGTTGCCAGCTACAACGAGAGAATAGGGAATGTTGGCCCGCGTTAGTTGATTCGCCGCGTTCCGAATCGTTCCGTGACTTTCCGTGGAGTGAACCAGGGCTACGTTAGCAAGTGAGGTGGTTTCATCCAACAAAGAACGGCGCTCGCGGACAAACTGATAGAGATAAGCGAAATCTTCGGTTTTCCCGTTCCACCAATGCGTGCCCAATTCTTTTGTATAGCACCATTGACGATGGGGGACCATGAACACACTGCCGAACGCGTAGGTTTGGGCGATCCATGTGCGAACGAAACCGGGTTTCTCATGAGCTTTGATCCAAGCCCAATCATGTCCCGACGCGGTGGCGGTCTGCCTTCGTCCCAGCGCTTCGACCATTTTATACACGAAGACTGGATTGGATGGAGTCTGTTCACCCTCGGCGCTGTGCGGAACTTCACCACAGAAATAGTCGATCACCGGCGATGGGATCAATGTCCGTGGTGAAGACGCGCTGGAGTTTATACTGCGAAGTAATGGTTTGCCACGAAGGCGCTCCGCGAATTCAAACACATCGGATATCCGTTCGATCATCCGCGCGTTCTGAAATGTTTGAAATTCATCGATGAGAGGGCAGCTTCGATGCCGGTTCTTATAATCGTCCGCTGTAATCCCTTTTGATTTAAGAAATTTTCCATAATCGAAAGATTCTATTTGTTCGATCTCCATTTTCGTCAATTCTTCCGGTGAATACTTTTTTTTTAGATATTCGCGGAATCCTTTCATGCAGAAGGGACAGAAACAACCGCCATTATAGGCCGAAGAGGCGGATGAGCCGCTGTAATCATCAATATGCAGCCCATCGATCGGCGCGAGACAGGCTCGTTCCGCCTGATTGCGCAGATAGACTTGATATTCTGGATTATTCGTGCAGAACCAATAAGCGGGATGGCCTTCGTGTTTATGATCCCAAAGCCAGGGCACACGGAGCGGGGCGCTATCGAGATCCCGGCTGACCGCGTCCATGAACGAATCAGGGCGAAAATCAATGAATCCACCGAAATCGACTAAAAAATCGACGCTCCCGCAGTATTTCAAACCTCTTTTATGCGCCTCTTCGACACGATTCTTAAATCCATCGATCGATTGTTCTGTTTTCGAACGGGGCCGTCCACCCCATCCTACAATCGTTCCATGATAATCGCTGTATTTGGACGGTGTGCCGGATGAATACATGAAGACAACATCGCTCGGTTGAATAATCGGCCGTTCGTTGGAAGGCTCACCCGCTTGGACTATAAATCCATTAAGAAATCCAAATAGACATGTTGCGAATAGGATAGTTATTAAGCTGGAATTATTATCTACGTTATGATGTAATCGATAGGCTTTTCGTTGTATTATGGTTTTAATATTCATATTCTTTACTTTCTTTTTTATTTGTAAAATGATCATGAAACTCACTCCTGCTTTTCGTATATAATACACTTTTCAATTGTTCCTGTTCAGGTAAACAGGTATAGGATTTTGAATCACGGATTGCACGGATAACGAGTGATGAGCGCGGATTCTTTTTCCGTGAAATCCATGAATCTCCTAACCATCCGTGATTCAAACAAGTGAAACGCAGAGATTAAGGTTCAGACAAGCAGGGTGCGATTCCTTTTGAATAGTTGCTTACAAATTCCATTATCTGGGGCGTAAAATGAATAAAATTACTTTTCGATCGTCATTTTGGCTGTGTTTCATCGTTTTATCAATTCTGATTACGTTCTCTTTAGCTGTCTCTATAGTATTAGCGGAGCCATGGTATCAGGCGGAACTGATCTTTGAACCGGAGAAAAGGCACAACCATAGTTCTTCGATTGTGGAAACGCCGGGAGGTGATCTGCTGGTCTGCTGGTACAATGGATCTGGGGAGCGCAAAGCGGATGACTGCCTAATCCAAGGCGCACGGATGAAACATGGTTCGCGGAAATGGAGCCCTCGATTTCAATTGGCTGACACGCCGCTCTATCCCGACACCAATCCCTGTCTCTTCTTCAATTCGAAGGGGAAACTGTTTCTCTTCTACGCCACAATCTTGAATAACCAGTGGGCGGGCGCGCTGTTGAAAGTTCGTACCTCTACTCATATCGACGGGATGGACGGCGCGCCTCGTTGGGACTGGCAGGATATCATTCATGTCACGCCAAAGGATTTTCATCTTGATTTTCTTTCCACGGTTGGAAGCCATCCAGAAATGCTGAAAGGATACGATGAACGAGAGAGTGATTTTGATGAAATTCTCCTAAAACTTCGCGATAAATTATCAAATCGTCTGGGGTGGTTCATGCGGGCGCATCCCATAGAGATTCCAGGGACGAACAAGATGATCGTGCCTCTCTATAGCGATCTCTATGACAATTCGCTGATGGTCTGGACTGAAGATGAAGGCCAAACCTGGAGCACAGGGAAGCCGATTATCGGCTATGGAGCCGTCCAGCCCAGCGTAGTGCGGAAAAAGAACGGCGCCTTGAATGCGTTCATGCGTGACAACGGCGGTTTTGGATACATCCAATTCGCTGAATCAACCGACGAAGGCGCCACATGGTCCCCCGCGCGTACCCTCGATATTCCCAATCCCGGCGCAAGCGTGGAAGTCATCTCACTGACAACAGGCGAATGGATCATGGTCACAAACGACACAAAGAATGGACGTCACAGCCTCGTTGTCATGGCATCCCCAGACGAAGGCTCTACATGGCCTTGGATACGTCATTTGGATAAAGCGGAGCGGGGAAAGGGATCGTTCTCCTATCCCTCCGTCATTCAAGCGCGTGATGGGAATATACATGTTACGTATTCCTATGTGCCCGGTGGGGGATTGGAAAGCATTAAACACGCCGCGTTTAATTTAGAGTGGGTGAAGGCGGGGGATTGAACGTTTTTGACGCTAGAGTATCGATTGACGCGCGTGGAATTAACGCAAGGGCAGATAAAAAACCTTGCCCTTGCCACCCCTTCGTGAGTATCCACTATTTAGGTAAAGGAACTGGTTTCGGGAGTTTGTCGGCGAATTTAAGGGCCTCTTCAATGAAGATTTCGCCGGTCATTTCTCCCAGCGAAGTCCGTGTGATGTATTCATACCGTTCAAAACTATCGAAATCTTCCTTGGTTAATATATAGCCGAACGCGTCGTTGGTGAGACCGAAGAGTAGATTGTGTTCACCGTGCATTTTGCGTTTTAGATAGTAGCCGATGTTAGGAAGCGCCTCTCCTGGGATTGTTAGAATCTGCGAGTTCCCCAAATTGACTACGTTGATTTGAGTTGATACCTGACCGTCTTCCCGCATCGGGTAATTCAACGGTGACGCTTTGAGAATGGCTTGCATAATGGGAGAATCGATCGGGAAAAGGACCATCTCCGCCGCACAGAAAAGAACGGGATCGATCTGCTCCGGCGCATCGGCGAGGATGCGCAGCGCTTCATCCGCCAAGGTTTCGCCGATACGGACGCATTCTTCCCATGTTTGAATGTCTCTTCCGTCCGCCCCCCGGCAATCCGCCGTGACCATGCCCCCTTGGGCGCTGTTCATGAAGAGAGTAAGCCCCCCGCCTTTTGTTTCGATCCGGTCATACAGCGGCCCGATACAATCGGGGCTGAGAATCCCCTGCTTCGATCCAATCACTTCCGGATGGATAGCGTAATTAACCAGCGTAGCGATGGGGCGGCCATTGTGATCGAGCGTTTGGATGACGTGACAGCGGGGATCATAGAGTTTCTCCGCATAATAATTGTACGCGATCTTTCCCTTCGCCTTGCCCGTCCCTATTTTGATTGTGGCGGGTTGAAGCGCGTCAGCGGCTTCTTCGATCGCTTCCACCATCTTTGAGCAGACTGTTTTTAAGTAATCCAAATCCGCGGAAGTTTCTCCCCGTTCATTAGGAAATCCATAGCAATCCGGCGCGCTGTGAGTATGTGTCACGCCGATTAGAATATTCTCCGATGGGATCGTATCGATTTGCGCGCGCACCCGGTCGCCAAGGACCGCGGGGAATCCGAGAAAATCCGCGCAGACAATCGCAACGCGCGTGTCATGATCTGTAAGAACCAATGCCCGGACGGTAAGATCTCCCTTTTTCGAGTGAGTGGGCTGCGAAGGCCCAATGCCTCCCGAAACGGGAAGCAGTGGATCGGGCGTAACAATCCTGTACGCAGCCCCTGCGCGAAATTCCGCATTAACGGATACGGCAAATACTGCGGCTAAGATAAGACTAAGAAATAGATATCGTATTTTCATGGGTTCATTGAATCCTTTCACCGGCGTTATATAAAATAGGAGCTTAATCCCTTTTGTTATACCCGGCCAGGGTCCCTTGAATCGCTTCTAGATTCTGCGATAGTGATTTTTTGAATCTTTTCGGTTTATCAGGAAAGAGAATACAGAAAACATTGTAAGGAATTACATTTTTTTTTAGGATAGTTAATTCGTCTGAACCATGATTTAAAAGCCAGCTAAAAACCGCCACCGCGCGGCGTTGTCGTTACTGGCGCTGTCTTAAAAGGATTATAAGATTACCATGATTAAAAAAATCAAGAAAATCAGGAAAATCAAGCGAATCAAGGTTCAGACAA
>CAXXSM010000083.1:0-37631 GCA_963663405.2 bacterium
ACCAAATCCGCCGCTTCCAAAATTCGTTTCAATGGATACCGATCCGGACGCCGCGCCATCTCATACGGCGTTGAGCCTTCCGAACGAATGTGCATTTCCGCTTCCGGAAGTAATCCCACATCCCGCGTGTCTTCCATCCATTTTCGATGAACGTTGCGCAGTTTTTCTAAGATATCTTTATGATTAGGGGAATCCACTAAGTTAGTGAATCTCATGTGGATCGGTTTCCGTATCATAGAGTTCCTCAATCGGTTTCGTTGGCCCCATCATAAACGCCGCAGGACCGGACAGTTTCTTCTCTTCGTTTAACCGGCGCAGTTCTTTCATGATCGACGCCTGATCAGGATAGAAACTGGTTTGGATATAGGGCAGGTGCGGCATGTAATTCCGGATATATTCATACCGTTTATCACGCACGGACCGCGAGATTTCATACGCCTCATCAACACGGCTTGACGCGCCGAAGGTATAGTCCGGAGCCGGGCCCGTCTGCTCGCCGAGAAACGCCGATCCCTGCATATATTGAGGAATCGGCAAACCAACCAAGCTTAATATTGTTGGCGCGAAGTCCACAAAACTCACCATTCGTTCAACGGCCTGCCCCGGTTTCATCCCCAGAGCCTTCTGATATTTTTCAGGCGCGCGGATCAGTAATGGCACATGAAGCCCAGAATCATACAGCGTCCGCTTGCAGCGGGGAATCCCCAAACCCTGGTCAGAAAAGAAAAATACGATTGTGTTATCCGCCAGACCGTCTTCTTCCAACTGCTGAAGCCGTTCACCCACTTGTTTATCCATGAGAGTGATCAAGTTGTAATACCGCGAAAAAAATATTCCGCGTAACGGGCGTATCAGGATAATAAGGAGGCAAGGTCGCCTGAGCAGGATCGTGCCGTTCATTGGGGGAGAGTTTTGACGTGTATTTCTCATAGAACTCATCGTCCGTTCCATTGATCTGCCCTTGGTGTGTTGTCATGATGTTGAAAACGCTGAAAAACGGCTGATCGGATTTACGGCGGCGCCAATGCGCGGTTGGACTCGACTCGTCCCACATAGTATCGTCTTTAAAATTATAATCTTCTTTATAATTATTCGAGCAATAGTATCCCGCTTTTCGCAGAAGATGAGGAAGCGTCTGAATCTCATCCGGCAAAGGTACTCTCGACCGGAGATGCTGCGTTCCGAGCGATGTAGCGTATACACCGGTGATCAGACAGGAACGGGAGGGAGAACAAACCGGCGCCACTGCGAACGCGCGGCTGTAAAGCGTCCCCTTTTCCGCAAACCGGTCCAGGTTGGGTGTCAGGGAGTACGAATCTCCATAACAACCCAGTTTCGGACCGATATCCTCACAGGTGATCCAAAGGATGTTGGGTCTATCATTCTGTTTTCTTCCAGATAACTGTCCCGTCTGCCCAATGCGTCCAGAGATTGTGAGAGCCGAAGCCGAAAGACCAGCGGTTTTCAGAAAATCACGGCGGTTTTTCATACGTGAATTCATATTCATTCCCCTCTCGTATCGTATTTCATTCAGAGTTTCGCCAATCGTAGAATGACATCTTCCGGTTGTTGCTGCGCGGAGATCATGGATTTCTTACTGATCAATCGCTCCACCTTCCCATCGCGAACCAAGAAAAAATGACCGGGTTTCAAAGCGGGTAAATGGCTTGTGGCGTCCAACCGGCATTCACTCAACATCGGTTTCACTTTTTTAATTGAGGTTTCTTCCTTAATCCGGCCAAGAAACCATGTGCGAACCGTATCCCGGCACTTATAATCAAAATCCCCCGGACTCTGTGTCGCTAAAAATACGGAAACACCGGCGGACCGCGCCCGGCGGAGTAAGTGCTCCATCGGCTCCTTCGCGGCGGGTTTGCGGGTAGCGGGCAGATAGATATCCGCTTCATCAAACAATACAATCGCTTGCAGCTGGGGGCATGGATGACGGCCGATCCAACGCCCCATCTCAATTAAAAACTGCGCAATCCAGAAATCCACATCCTGCGTTTCGCCAAGAAATTTCGTGCAAATGATACTCAACCGGGTTTTTCCCGCGCGTCCAGATCCACTCGTTCCCAACAACTGTCCAATATCCAACCGTTCTCCCTTCCCTTGCAGGAGTTCATTTTTTGTGAAGCGGATCGTTTCCAAATCTGTAATCAGTGTTTTAAACAATTTAGAATCAAGCCGTCCAATCGTGTTCATAAATCCTGATTCCCGGTTATCAAGAAGCAGAACGATTTCATCAATGGTAATGTCCGTTTGAGGAGCGAACTGGAGAAGATAGGTAATCGCGCATTGAAGGATCGCCTGTTTGGGATTATGAACGCTGGATTGAGGATATCCAATCATCCGGCAAATTGAAGTGGCCGCCTGCTGGGCGATCTGATCCCGTTCAACGCGACCCAGGTCTTGTGCGTTAAAAGGCGCCAAAGCGATTGAAAGTGATCGGCCGCGTGAATCCCCCGGTGTGTATACGGCGATTTCCACACGCTCTTTTAACATTTCCCGCATCTTGGCGCCTTCATCGGAAGCCGGCGCATTCCATGACGCGGGATTCGCGTAACTGCTTAAGTCACCTTTTCGATCGATCATAATCGCGGGAACGCCGCGCACAAGACACTGTTCAATTAATGCCAGCGCCGCCGTCGTTTTCCCGCAGCCCGACCCCCCAACGAACGCCACATGGCGTATCAATTCATTCCCCTCTAAAAAAACAGGCTGAACGGCGCGGTCATCCGTCCATCCGGCAGTAATTTTTGAATCCTCATTTGCTGGCAAATCAACCTGAGACTGGACGGCAAGAGAAGATTTGATTCCATTACTTTTTAAAGTTGATCGCCGGCCGTTTTCAACACCAGCGTCAAAGGACTCCTGTTCAAACGCCGTTTGAACACAGTCCGATAAATCAAAAATCGCTTGAACGCTGGGAAGGCGGGACAATGGTTTCGCGCGGCGCAGCCAAGTGAAGAATTCCGGTTTCGCCCGGTTACGCTTATGAAATTCTTGAAAGGCCATCATCGCGCGCCAATCAGAATCTTCAATAACCACACACCGCGCGCCTTTCTTAATCAGACCGCCTAAATATTGAACGATCTTGCTGGCGGGAGCGCTTGGGAATTCAGCCGTTCGAACAATGATAATCCGGCCCGCGCTGACAGAGGAGACAAACTCTTTAATCTCCCGTTCAAGTCCTCCACCTCGGGCGTCTTTGTTGCAAAGACCAATTACGAGTGGCTCTATCCAACCGTTTACTTCGATACGATTATTCTGAGCCTTGATTGAGAGCGTAGAAGTATCGTCCAATTCCCGGGAACTGATCATGAGAGACTGCGCGAGAATCTGCGTGAGTTTAACGGATTCGACCGGAGGCTGCAAAGTATTGTTGATCAAACAATCGTTCCACGCGCGCTCAAACGCAGTCGCATTCTCCCTGTCGCTGAGCGCCGGTTTCTAGAATCACTTCCGGCGGGGGCGGCATCTGACCCGCCGCTGCCTTATCCAGGTATTCCCGCAGCCAATTCAGCGCATCGCGGGTACGTCGTTTCCCTAATCGTTCAATCTCAGACGCTGGAATCGGCGCGGTTGGATCAGCGGGATCAAATACGACATTCATGCGTCTAAAAAGATAACGCAGCCGGTACTCTGCAAGCTGTTTAATCTCTTCCACTGTACGCTGACTGTCTAGAACAACCGGTTCCGGATCAATCTCGATCCGGTCTTGGATCGACTTCGCCACTTCATCTTTCAGTTTTAAATAGTAATCCTCTAAACAGCTGATGATGACCAAACAGGCGGGTATCCGGTCGGCTATATCACGCGCGGCCGTCATGACGCGCCGGAATTGGACCTTTGCGTCTTCCATATTGTAAATATCCTCCATCTGATCCAGACAGAGGATAAGAGGCGTATGATGAGCCGCCCACATGAGCCGGCCAATCCATTCAACAAGAAAAGCCGGATCTTCTTTCCGGTTTCTTGGAACGATCCCACCGAGTGAGTGGCGATAGCGCGGCGAAAGGTTTTCACACCGAAGGTATTTCAACACCAGATTCTTCAAATAAGGATCGTTTCGCTGCAGATAAAGAAACGCGGATATCAGATCGATATCGATCCCATAAAAACGCGGTTCCTTCACAATACATTTCGCCATAAACGAGACGGCTTTTTGTACACCCTCCAGGGAGATATCCTTTTCGCGAAAAGCCGTCATCAATTCCTTTCGGACACTCATTTTGATTCGCTCAACAGTAGATCCACTTACAAACGTGTCCGCTAGCGCATTAGATAGACGTATCAATCCACTTGTCGATGTGCGGGTTTCATAATAGGGACGATCAAGAGATTCAATTAGATACCCAAGAATATATCGGGAATAATCTTCTGTTTCGGAACTCATCTGCATGTAGCCGAAATAGCCCAGGCTCCGCTGGTGTGTGGTATTCCGAAACGCGCGGAGAAGATGTGTCTTCCCCGCGCCGGATTCCCCTAACAAAAGAAGAATCCGTCCGGATGTAATATCCGGCGTGTTAATAGCGCGGTCAAGCAATCGCTCAAAGGCCGCCCGCGCCTCCACGTGGATGGCTTTCACATCAAAGGGATCTTCTTTCCAAATATCATGACGGTATGAAACGGAATGAAAAATCTCAGGCGCGTTTCGGTCACAATAGGCTTTTAAACGTGGATCATGAGGAGAGAGGTTCATTCGTCTCCTCCATCAAAGCGGATGAAATGATAACAGGCGTTTAAATGCCTTGTTTCCGACGCGGCGACATCTCCAGGATCCATCGCTTCCACGAGATCCGCGCGGCTCAACGTTAACAATCCGTTCTGATGCGCCTCGACAAGACGCGATTGGAACGATTCTTTGTCCAAGTTATAATTACGATGCATTTCTCGAAACAGCCACCATACATGTGAGATAAAAATCTTTTGCGTACCAAACCAGCCCGTTTGACAATTCCGCGCGGTGAGAATGACATTCTCCGCGAAAGCCGATAGATCAAACGTCGCGTTGGATTGAGACTCATCTACAGTTCTGTTTTTTGGCGCAGCCGTTTCAATCCCATCGACGAGACTACGCAACGCCGCCATCTGTAATTCGCTTTTATCGCTTCTCCGCGCCCCAATCTCTTGAGAGGGCAGCAATTTTGCCAATTGTTCTAATGTCTGACGCCGGGGAGTATTCACCAAAGGATTCAAGAGATGTTCCTTCACCGCGTTCAAGTGAAATGGCGCGTCTGTCTCTACATCCAACGCCCGCCACAGCAGCGCGTCGAAAGCCTGTTTGAGCGTCGGGAATTCCGGCACTTTCAGCGCGCGTTTTTTTTGAAGGATCGCTGCGCGCAGCCCATCCACCTTGGCCAGCCGGTCTTTCTGCTTCTCGTTATCGAGCCGCAAACCAAGCGAGAGAGAAACGAGATAAACATTCTTTAATCGTCCCCAAACCGTCTTCTCCGGAATTTCATTCACCCCCAAAAAAGCAAGCGCCGCTTCCCTTCCCTTCGCGGTTAAAACCGCGCGTACGCTTCGTTTCGCTTTCGTATTTTCGATTAAGCCGTCATTAAAAAGAGACGTCCAGCATGTCTCAAACAAACCAATCCATTCTTCCCCCAAAATCCGGTGCTGTACAAGCGGTGACAAATCCTTTCGAACATTGATGGGTGTTAAACCAGAATCGCCTGGATCTAAAAGACGTGTCAAAATTAAATATCGAATCGCGTCATCGGAAGGTTGATATTCCATGATTTCCTGCCCCCAATCGTTCCTGCGAACCAGCAAAATCCGAAGCTTTTATTGTATACCCTTGAATAGAAGTGTTTAAAGAGGCGTCCTCCAGAATATAGAATTGGATTTTTTAATACTCATTCTATCTTCATGCGATTTTCAGCAAAAAAAAAGATCAAAAAACGAAAAAGTAAGAATTATACAACAAATAGAATTCATCAAATCGATGTTGCGTTCTTGTGAAGAATATCCTATCCTAAATTCGGATCGAATATTCTAAAACACGGTAAAACAATGCTAATTGAATTCTCCGTAACTAATTTTCGCTCGTTTAAAGACCGGCAATCATTGAGTTTAGTGGCGAATAATCAAGATCACGATCATACGGACAGCCTCATCAGTTTAAAAGAGATTGGTCTCGATAATGTGAATCTGATCAAAAGCGCGGTGGTTTATGGAGCGAACGCGGCGGGGAAAAGCAATCTGTTCAAAGCGGCGCGGTTCATGCGTGAATTTGTGCTGGATTCAGCGGAGAACGCAAAATCAAGGATGGAGACCGGTACCGCACCGTTCCGGCTCGATATGGGATACGCCAACGCGCCCAGTGAATTTGAGATTATCTTCATTCATGAAGGTATTCGCTACCAATATGGTTTTGTTTTGGACCGAAAAGCCGTGCATAAAGAATGGTTGTACGTCTTCCCAAAAGGAGAGCCGGAGAATTGGTTTCTTCGTCTTTGGAACGCGGATGTCAGGAAATATGCGTGGCAGTTCGGTGAAGAATTAAAAGGAGATCCCACCCGGTTGAAAGGGATTACGCCCTGGAATGTATTATTTCTATCCAACGCGGCGAAAGAGAACCATCCCCAATTGACGAAAGTGTATGAGTGGTTTTTAAACTCTTTCCAATTTATCGATTGTTCCTCGGAAGATTTCGATCCTCAATATACAATCTCCATGATGAATTCCGATCCTATTTTGAAGAAAACGATCGGCGACCTAATGAAACAGGCGGACGCGCGGATCACCGGTATAGACATCGAAACACATGCCGCCAGTGAAATGGAATTACCCGCCGATTATCCTGAAGAAGCGAAACAGGAACTGCTAGAAGAATTTCAGGGGATGGAAGTGTTGAATTTTCAAATGCGCCATCGGTCCACCGATCCAAAAACCGATATTGCGTTTGACAGGGAGGAGGAATCTTCGGGCACATTGAAATATTTTTCCCTGCTTGGCCCTTGGCTGGATTATTTAACGAATGGGGTCACGATCTTCGTGGATGAAATCGACGCCAATATGCACCCCCTATTGACACGTTATCTGATTCAGATCATCAATCTACCCAGCAATGATGAAGGAGCGCAATTGCTATTTACAACACGCGACAGCGCCCTCATTGACATGTCACAGTTCCGCCGGGATCAAGTCTGGTTTGCCGAGAGAAACCGGGGAGGCGCGACAGTGATCTATCCCTTGACTCACTATAAATCAAGTAAGACCAAACCGAAGGAAAAAGATTTTATCGAAGGCCGTTTCGGTCTGATTCCCTTTTTGAAAAGCGAATTTCCTTTTTAATACAGGCGCCAAGGGGATATAAATGTCGCGGGATTCGTCGGCTCCGGTGTGGGTTCAGGCTCGCTGATGGAAAAAATCAATCGAGGACGAAGTTCAGGAGCAAGCCCTTCGCTGCTATGAAATCTGTGACCAAGCCATTCAGTACCTTCCGTACGCAACAAAAATCCATAGTTGGACGCTTCATTATTGATCCATAAACGTACCAATTCCGTTACATCCCAATCCACCCAAGTTGGTTCGCTGAACGCTGGAATGGTAGTTGTCGTGTAAATAAAAGGATCAAAATCCCCTCCTGGCGTTCTCCAAGCGGAACCGGGCGCGGCCAATGTCCATGTAACGCCATCGGGAATATAACCAGCGCCGGGATATGGATTATCTCCCGTTCCTTCTATCCAGGGAGACGTAAGCCGGAAAACGTTCACGACTTGCGGACGTTCATCTCCCGCGTCAACATTTTGAATGTGATAGAGAGATAATACAGCGCTATCAATTTCTATCCCATCCGGTATCGGGCTAAGGTCGAAACGGATCAAAATACGGTGACGTTCGACATCTTCTCGAAACGTGCCTAGCACATCCCATCCACCCAGCTGTGTCGTTTCCTCCCAGAGATTCGTAATCACAGCGTCGGCCACACCTGTATAGTTCACATCCGGGCTGATTCCTCTTTGAAAGATCCAAGTTCCTGGACCTATGGGAATGCTTGTGGGTTCCAGTTGCGGTGGATTGGTATCCGTGGGAAGCGGAGTCGGCAAAGATGTGACTGTCGGAATGGGTGTAAAGACAGGTTCTTGCGTTGGAGGGGATGTTTCAATCGGTGGAACGGGGGTTGGGATTTGTTCATCCGCTTGAACGAAATGAAGAAAGATCGTTCCCGCCGCGACGGCGTTAACCAGCTCTTTGCTCGAATGATAATGACTTAAATCCCCTTCATAGAAGGGGTCTTGGCTGCCAGTGTTAAAACTGGGAATGGCGTATTCCTCCATCCATCGAGACTCGCCCGTGATCGCGTAAGCCAGGGCGAACGCGTCCGCCGCAAGAAGCATCCACGAGTTGATTTCATTACCCGTGCATCCGCTGAACCACGCGCGATCCCCATCCCGTGTCATATGGTTGGCCATTGCTTGGAGCGCATGTTCAAGAGCGGGTATCGCCTCTTCATTCAACGGTTCTCCCGCGTCTAACGCGGCGAGAATGTATTCCCCATGGCTGCGCGCAAATAACGCCGACGTCCAGCTGCCACAAGTAAAAGAATCCTGCATGCATACATACCAACGTGCGGCGTTACCCGCGCCAACAAGATAAGCGTGATCGCCGGTAAGACGCCATGCCCAAACGAGAATCCTTTGCGCATTCGCAATAGAACGGAGTGTATCTGTCCCATAGCCTTCTCCCGAACCGGCGCCCCACGCCAGCGCCGCGCAGGGATCACTGCCGCTATTCCGCAGCCGCCAGAGGGTGTTATCCGCCATTTCAATCGCCGCTTCACGTGTCACCTCATCCCCCGTGAGAAGCGACCAAGCCACCAAACCGGTGACGCCATAGTAGAGATCTGGATGAGGGCTGTTGCAATTCCGATGAGGATTGGTCAATCCACTTTCATCGTGCATGCTGTGTCCCCAAGCGCCGCCATCATACCAATTGCGGGTAGATTCGTATCCTCGAACACGAGCGTGATAGATATCGATATCAGCAAAATGGCGATTGGAGATTTCCGCCCATCGCCACCATTCCTCACCATTGATACGCAACGCCTGATGGAGGAATCCTAGGCTTACGTCATATTTCACGTTATAAGGGCTTCGGCCATCTTCAAAATCAGTTGGCAAATCGCCGAAATCGGTCCACCCAAATAAATCCCACTGAACTTGCGCGTCGTTCACACTGGCCGCCAATCCATCCCGGTTCTCCCGTGTGGGATCGAACTGCGCGTCGAGGTAGTCTTCATAATCAAAAAACTCATCCTCCCGCCGAGGTCCAATGTATCCAAGACCGTGAGTCGAACGAAGCCATGAAAAGGCTGAATGCGCGATTACATCCCCAGGAGGCGTGGAGGATGGGTCAAGCGTAATCCAAACATCGTGAGTTTTCTGTTCACCCGTGCGGAATCGATGATCGATGGAGTATTCACCAGGAAACATCCCCAATTCCAACCGTCCCTCTCTTGCGCGCAGGGCTTTGGGGAACAGTTCGCGAAACCAAGGAACATACATCTGAATTCCCCCCGCTGTCAAAATCCCTTCCGCGATGTTTCCAGTTTCCACTTCCACACCATCACGCAGATGGACAAATCCACGCCGTATAACTCCAGACTGCATACGTGGCCCTTGTCCCACATAGAAATCCCAATTTTCAGTCCCACTCGAATCCTGATAGAGAATTTCCTCCGAACCTTCTGGATTCGCTAAAAGAAGCGACCATGTAATATCATCGAAAGCAATCATTCCAGGACTGTTAAGGCCTTGAAAAATGGGCTGACTGGAACTGACTTCACAATCACCATTATCAGCGCCGGGTACTTCCCATCCCATCGAAGCGGGGGTATGGTTCGTCAATGTCAGACGGACACGGACATAGGGAAGCCCAGCGAAGAAATGA
This sequence comes from bacterium, assembly GCA_963663405.2. Classification (GTDB taxonomy): domain Bacteria; phylum Hinthialibacterota; class Hinthialibacteria; order Hinthialibacterales; family Hinthialibacteraceae. The sequence continues at coordinate 9,904 of CAXXSM010000083.1, forward strand.
ATACGCGCCGTAAGATCGAGACCATGAACCGCTTCTTGAGAACGTAAACAAACCATTGTCCGCAATGGACCGCGTTCGATAAATTCGATCTGCGCGGGCCGTTCAGGAAGATCCCATGTAGCGCCGAGGACACGGGCGCCGCCGTCTGGACCTTCAATGGATTCAAAAATATTGTTGTTAGGCGCAATGTGATAGCGCCCAGCTCCCGTATCAATGACAAAGCTTCCATCGCCTGAATCCGTCACGGTTATCACTTGTGATGGAATAGGAGATTCTCCCTGTTCCAACCAATATTGATTCCCAGCTTCCGCTTGAAAATCCACAAGCAACCATGAAATCGTATCGTCAATTCCCGAACGAGCGGAATTTCGGATTTGGCTGGGAATCGGACCGTTGGAACTCGTAACCATAAATTCGCTTGGATCCCACTCCCCACGTGGCAATGGCACGCCTACTGTTACGGGAATCGCCTCAGTAATCCCCTCCGGAAAACGGATCTCTAATGGGATAGAGGAAATCCCACCGCTAGGGACATATGGTGTGGGTGTCGAAGGCTGCGGCCTAGAAGTCATTGTAGGAGTATTGGTCTGCAAACGAGTCGGAACAGGTGTATCAGTCACGATCGGGGGAGGAGTAAGAATATCGCTCCCTCGATTGATAATCAACCGGTTACCGCTAGGAGAAACAGCGAAACCGGTCACAGTGATCAGTCCATCCTCATCAGCGGTCACTGTGCCATTAGCGACCAATGCGTTATCACTGACACGCCGGTTCTCCCATGTATACACAACATCAGGATGAATAAGGAATTGTTGGAGCCGCCGGGGTGTTACGTCAACTGTCTGATCGCCATCAAGGGAGCGTATCGCGATTTCCCACCAACCCGGCGTATCGACGGGTGGCCCAGCCCAATCATTCCAGGAGGCGGACCATTCCAACGTCATGTTGTATCCCCCCGTCCTATCCGGTACCGGCGGCAGACTGCCCGACGCGTACGTCAAGCCTGGCAGAGTCTCATTACGTACAAAAGACAATCCATAAAAAGGACCGGAGGCGCCGGGTTCCCACAATTCTCCCGCAGTTGGGCCTTGTCCATTAAATCCAACCCATGTGTGATCCGCTTCCACAATCGCGCCGGAAAATGCGCGGCGGGAGAGGCAGAAAGGCTCATAACCAAGCCGTCCTTGAGATTCCCAGGCGATCACACGATCCAACGTGCCATGCGCCAGAGAAATGAAAGCCATATCATCCCCCCGGCGTTCGATCAAATTCGCTTGATGATTCTGCCAATCCCACACACCGGTTCCATTATATCGCGTCAAATGACCGGCATAGACGCCACGATTCTCGATCGGCAAGTTTAAAGCAACGCTGCCCCATTTCGGTTCAAGATCCGAGCCGACCCAATCGAGACCTTCTGTACCAGTCGATCCTTCCCGATAATTGGTCATCGGTTCGCTGCAATACACCGCCGCAAACACATTGGGATACCGCAGAGCCAACGCAAGAGCGCCGCTTCCTCCCATCGAGTGCCCATAAGAATAGACACGCTCTGGATCGATGTTGTAACGAGGATCTCTCAAGGTATCGTAGACAGCGCGCAACAGCCGTTCTTCCGTGAAATTAACGATAGGACCCGTGGTAACAGGAGCGCTTTCCGGCGGAGTATATTGATGAGTGGCGCTATAACCGTAATACCAGGATTGCCGCGGATCGTCGCACCATAATTCGATTGCGCAGTAATAATGCGATCCATCCCCCGCTTCATAACGGCTGCCATATCCTTCTATATGCAAAATGAGAGCGTATTGATCCGGCGTTACTCCACTACATTGTTCAGGCGAAGGCAATCCAACAAAATAATTATAAGCATAGGTAAGGCCGTCTGTTGTTTCAAACGTTGGATTCCAATTTGCGAAATCCATGAACTGCGTATACACCCGGCCGAGACCGTTTTCAGATTCCCATACAAGAATGGGTTCGGGATCGGCGGGGATTTCCTGAATTGGGCCAATTGTGTTTTCCCCACTGAATGCGGATCGATTCTCTTCGCCATTGTAAACCGTTGTGACAGCGTAGTAGGAATTTTGGGGTTCCGTCGTAGTCCATACAAACAAGCCGGTTGTAGCGCGTAATTCCGGCCCCAGCGGTTCAATCACATATGTCCGGATAGATGTGTACCCGCCATTCGCTTCCGGTGGATAGTCTGTAGCGCGCATACGTTCCGTATGATACGCGCTCGATCCTTCCGGCAGCGTGACCAGCAAATGGGCCTGATTCAGGTTGGCGACGGTAATGGGCGCCGTATGTCTGTAAACGCGGTACTGTTCTCCGTGGAGATCCGTTAATTCAAACCAAGTTAAAAACGTCTGGCCACTCCGGTGAAAAGCGTTCAAATTAGAAGATTGGGACGGCTGCGCCACCCCCTCTCTGTCAAACAAGAATAGCGCGAGCAGTATAAAAAAAGCCGATAAAATAGCGCGTTTCTGGCATCGAATCGGGGAAGAAATAAAGAAGAGCTTACGATTCATGGATGAAGTCCTTTCTTCAGAATACTTGTGCGTTAATACCTAGATCCCGGAATTTCCACTAGCGCAGCATAGCGCTTTCCGCTTCACATATCATTATTCTTGCTTCGTAATAATGGAAATCGAAATAAAATCGAGCGCAGTATATCACCAATATATCAAGGAAATGTGGATTACGTCAAAATTATTTCGCATCATTTCACCATACAATTCTTACCGTGAATGGAAATTCATTTTTTAAAAATAAAAAAAACTAAACAAATTCCTGATTGGGTATTTAAATAACGAGTTTTATTCTTCAACTATATGATTAATAAATGCCCGTCATCACTATCATTGAAAAGAAATCAGAAGAAGCGATCACACTTCAGCTTGATTATCCATTGATTCTTAGCTTGGAAACAAGAATGGAATGGTATCATTGGTGAAATGATGCTATGATTATGCGTTAAGGCTTTGGACCAAGTTCTTTTGTTCATTCCTAAAGAGACCGTGGTTTCAAGCCATTATAAACGATGAGGTATAAAACATGAATCATCTGTCTTCTCTCACACGCCGTTCGTTTTTAAAACGGGGTTCACTCGCCGCTGGCGCGGTCACCGCTGCGATTCCGGCAATGGCTGCGGAAGCCGAAAAAGAAGTAAAACCTAAAATTCTCAATCAAAAGGAAGGTATGACATACCGCCGTTTGGGCAAAACCGATATTTATTTATCAGCGATTTCACTCGGTGGATTGGTCAACGAACCCGGCGTTCATAAATATGGTATTGAAAAAGGAATCAACTTATGCCACATATCCACGAGCTACATCGGTGGCTCGTCCATTGTCGAACTGGGTAAATTGATGAAAACCCATCGGGATAGAGTTTACCTCGCGTTGAAAGATAATTTCCTCGACGGTGGCGAGTCGGAGGAAGAGGCGGTCAAAAAAGTCGACGGCGTGCTAAAAACACTCAATACAGATCATGTTGATTTCTTCATGCTGAACGAACATTCCCCTGACGACGCCGCAAAACCCCGAAATCTCAATAAAATTGAAAAACTGAAAGAATTGGGGAAAATCCGCTTTGTCGGTCTGACCTGTCATAAAGAGGTATATAAAACAGCTGTCGCGGGGATTCAAAGTGGTCTCTACGATATCATTATGCCTGTCTTGAACCAGCCCATGTACGAAGAATTAAATGACGACTTGCGGGAGGCGCATAAAAAAGGCATCGGGATCATGGGGATGAAAACCATGAGACAAATGAAAGGCGACGCCCAGATCGCCTACCTCAAAAAAATGCTCCACAATCCGGCTATCACAACCGTCAACAAAGGAATCGGCTCGTTCGAAATGGTCGATGAATGGGCGAAAGCGTCCAATGAAGTCCTCACCAGTCAGGAGAAGCGATCACTTTATCAATATGCGCACGCCACACGCAGCGATAACTGCATGATGTGCGATGACTGCACGAACGCCTGTCCCAACCATCTTGAAATCTCCACCATGCTCCGTTGTTCGGATTATTACCACGATGAATGCGGCGACGCATACCATGCGAGAATGACCTATGCGGAAATCCCATCACATCTACGGGTGGATCATTGTGATGATTGTGGAAAGTGTGAAATCGCATGCCCGAATGGTATCGCTATCCGCAAGAAACTGGAACGATGCAAAACACTCTTTCACACATTTGCGTAGAATATCAATTCTCAATACATAAATCCTTATTTCTGAGGAGGTATTGATCACAATGAATGGACAAACACTAGGCTGGGCCGGTGGAATCCTTGGTGGAATCATCGGAACCCTGGGCGGTATAATCGGTTGCTATTTCAGTATAAAAAACACAAATGGGCCGAAGGAAAAATCCTTCATGATTAAATCCGTTGTGGTGATGTGGATCGCGATTCTCTTGTTTCTGACTTTGTTGTTCACTTTACCGAAACCTTATAATTTTCTTCTCTGGATTCCATATGGTATTCTGTTGCCCATTGCCATTCTGTATGGAAACCGAAAACAACAAGAGATTCGCAATTCGGAAAAAGGAACGCAACAAGCACACACATAAATCAATGTTTCTTTTTACTATCTTTGATTAATGATCCCCCGGTTGTATAACCAGTCAATACAACGATCCGGCCAGGCCGCGACGAATTGGTTCGTTTTCATAATTCCAAAACCGTGCCCTCCCTGCTCGTAGATATGCATCTCAACTGGAACCTTAGCTTCCATCAGTTTGAGATAATAGTTTATGCTGTTTACCGGAGATGTTGTACCATCATCACTGGCATGGATGAGAAGTGTAGGAGGATGGTTTGATTTGATTGATGAATCCAGGTCAATATTGCGGATCGTACAATACACAGGTATCGTAAAATCCGGCCGTGCGGATATTGAATTGACGTCGGATTTTTGCTGAGAATTCTGTAAATCATAATGAGTTGACAAATTAATGGCCAAATGCGCCCCGGCTGAGAATCCCATCACACCGATCCTGCTTGGGTCAATCTTCCATTCCGCCGCCCGGGAACGAACAATACGCATGGCCTGAATCGCATCCTCAAGCGCCAATTGAGGATCAAGGCGATATTTGAGTACAATTCCCGTGATACCATTCCTATTCAGCCATTTTGCGATCTGGTAGCCCTCTTTATTGATTGTGACATGGTGATATCCACCTCCAGGACAGATTAATATTGCAGTTCCGGAAATGGCTTCAATATTAGGGGTAAAGACCGTAATCGTTGGCCGTTGAACATTGGTAATTCGTTGGTTTTCGATTATCTCATTCTCTATTTTCGCATCGCTTGATTTGTCATATTCCCAAAGTTCCAAAATCTCTGGAACTTGTGAAAAACAGGTTGAAGAATTTGCGGACACGAAAAAACAAAAAACAAGTAAGGAATACAACAATCGATACAAAATCTCCATGATTCTTTACTCCTCAGAAGTAACAGCAAATCGTTTGGATAGTATAGGCGTATTTTAACGGAGAATCAAATTCTATTGAGAACAGAGATTGAAATTCCGCGATCGTGAGAGAAAAATGCTAGATGATTTAATCATTAATGATTTCTTAACAGGTAGGGTAAATTGAAACTGCGCTTCTCTCTGATTTTCCCTGCAATCGTGCTATAGTAAACAATCGGTATAATACAAACCTCACTCAATTGGACACTCTATCGATATGAAAAAGTTGAAAACCTTTTTAATCAATACGAGTTTGTGTCTATTCAGTATACTTATCACATCGCTCGTTTTAGAAATCGGCGCACGTCTTTATTTTTCATATCTAGACCCAGCCACTGCGGCCCATATTCAGGAACATCAAAACGCTATTGCGCGATACAATGAACGTGGCTCGATCTACCAACCGCATCCCTACATTTCCTATACCCCCGGAGATGTTGCGATCGGATTGGATAGCTGTGTGATTAACGATCAAACATTCACGATCAAAAAAGAACCCAATACACTACGAGTCGCTTGCCTGGGCGGTTCAACGACGAAAAATTCGTATCCTCGTTACCTCAAAAAAGCGTTAGCAATTTGCTTTCCCGATCGATCGATTGAAATCATGGATTGGGGATGCCAGGGATGGACCATCGTCGAATCAACGTTGAACTATGTCCTGCGAGTTCAAGCCTTCAAACCAGATATTATTATTCTTCATCATGGGATTAACGACGTGGCTCCACGGATTCGCCGGAATTTCCTGCTGGATTATACTCACTATCGGAAAGCATATAGTTTCTATGGACTGGATTGGTTCGATCAAATGTCCGGATCAAGCTGGCTCTTGGCTTGGCTTGAATTTAGATTGGGGAGACATTGCGAAGACCTGGATACTTGGACAGTTCATCAAAATATGCCATTAATTTCGCTTGAAGAATACCCAAAGCCAGAAACTCTGGAAACATATACAAACTGCCTTGAAACTATCACACGCGTCGCAGAGGGTGATAAATCAAAAGTGATTCTCGCTGGGATGATATACAATGTAACTCAAGCGTTAATTCCCGAATACGCCGCAATTGTCGAAGAACACAATAATCTAACCCGTTCTTTTTCTGAGCATAATAATCTGCTCTATATTGATACGCAATCCAATTTCAAACACCATCCCCTTTATTTTGCCGATCAATGTCACCTACTATCTTATCCGGATGAAATCAAAGCGTTTCTTTTGGCCAGCGCAGCGGCCCGTGTAATGGGTCGCCAACCTCACGCCTGGGTGACTGATGATCTGGGTAGCAACGTAGATTTATCCTTGGGAAAAGATCTTGATCCTGAAAACAAGCGGCAACTAGTCATTCATTGGAACTATCCACACTCTGATATCAATGAATATCATGTTTATATCCAAGTCGATGGGGAAAAGGAAGAATTTTTAGGGAGACACACAAAGAGAAATCAACCTTACATGATTTGGGAATCCGGTAACGAATTCATCGCGCAGGGCTTTCAGGAAGGGCCATTGTTTGGTCATACATATCGATTTTCCATCTATGGATTGGGTGGCGCGTTATACGCGCCCCTATTAACCGTGGGTCCTGTAGAATACGAACAGGAGAGCGATTCTTCCTAATTACTTGTACTCCTGATTTCGTAAACGGACGCCCTTTATGACTTTAATTCAATCGATCAGCAAACACTGGTTAGACGATTTCGGGTATAACAAGATTTATTGAGAACAAGGATTGAAATTCCACCATCACAGATTAAGAATATTCTTTATAATTCCAATTCCACCAAATCATTAAAATTCTATATAGGGCGCCAGCTCAAATGAAAAGAAATAAAGCGTTTTTAATCAATACTAGTTTGTGTATATTTAGTATTCTTATCACAGTGTTAGTCTTAGAAATCGGCGCTCGTTTCTATTTTTCTTATCTAGATCCAGACACAGCGGACCGCATAAAAAAACATCAAAACGCAGTTGCTCGATTTATAAAACGCGGATCGATCTACACTCCTCATCCCTACCTTTCATACACTCCCGCGGACGTAACGGTTGGCCTAAAACACTGCGTTATTCACGATCAAAAGTTTATGCTCGAAAAGAAACCAGATACTCTACGGATCGCCTGCCTTGGAGGTTCCACAACAAAAAATTCATATCCCCACTATTTCCAAAAAGCGCTGGAGCCCTGTTTTCCCGATCAATCCCTTGAGATCATGAATTGGGGATGTCAAGGCTGGACGATTGTTGAATCGACATTGAATTACGTGCTTCGCGTTCAAGCTTTTAATCCCGATATTGTTATCCTTCATCACGGGATTAACGATATCGCGCCACGGATTCGTCAGAATTTTGTTCTCGATTACTCTCATTACCGGAAAGCCTATCTCTTTCCAGGTTTAAATCTTTTTGATCGATGGTCTGGAACCAGTTGGTTGTTGGCCTGGTTGGAATTCCGTTTGGGGAGACGCTGCGCGGATTTGGATAGCTGGACAGTTCAATCGAACTCTCCATTGCTCCTCTCCAATGCGCCCCTTGAGCCAGAAACATTAAATCCATATACACAATGTCTGGAAACCATTGCCAATCTTGCCCAGAATCATGGTTCAAAATTGATTTTCGCAGGAATGATTTACAGTGTCACTCAAAACTTGATTCCAGAATACGTCCCCATTGTGGAAGAACACAATCAACAAACACGCTCGTTATCGGAACAAAAGGATCTGCTTTATATTGATGCGCAATCCAATTTCAAACATCATCCACAATATTTTGTTGATCAATGTCACTTAACCTTTTTTGCAGACGAGATCAAGGCGCAGCTTTATGCGAGCGCAGTCGCCCATGTAATGAATCGCGAACCCCGTGTTTGGATTACTGACGATCTGAATACCCAAGAGGATTTATCTCTTCGAAAAGATATCGACCATGTAAACGAACGGAAATTAGTAGTTCGCTGGAAATTATCAGATCCTGAAATTCAAGATATTCATATCTACGTGCAAGTAGATGGAGAAAAAGAACAATATTTAGGCCAACGCGCAAATCCAAATGATTCATTTTTAGTATGGGAATCCGGGAATCATTCAATTGCGCCGAATTTTCGAAACGGACCGGAATTCGGGCATACGTATCGATTCTCTGTGTACGGTTTGGGCGCAAAAATATATCCTCCTTTACTAACCATCGGCCCCGTAAAATACGAACAGGAGAGCGAATCTTCTTAGTCACTGAAGACGATATAATCTCAGGAGAATCAATCCACTCACGTTAAAGAAAGCCGCAGAGAGTGTACACCTTTCTCTGCGGCTTTTAGTGAATTAACCACCAAGGGCCGGTTAAACGACTTCGGGAACGACGAACGGTTCGCGGTATTTAGGTTTCAATAACCGGTTGGCTTCATCATCATCGACAAAGCGTTCGAAGAGAGGATCAAATTCGAGCGCCCGTCCCGTCTGGAACGCGATGTTGCCGAGATGGGCGATCGCGGATGATAGGTGGATGGTCTCCACCGGCCCGTTCTGATCGGACATCTTCCGGCTGCGGACAGCTTTGTGGAAATTGGCGAAGTGATCGCCTCCTTCGCTTCCTTTCGGTCCGGGTTTTCGATCGGAACCTAAGAAGGTTTCATACGAGCCATAGCCATTGATGACCATGTATCCATCTTTGCCATAGAAGATGTTCCCTACGGTGACTCCCGCCTCTGTGTTCGTGTCCCAAGGCCGGGTTTCAAACTGAATCATTTTGTTTTCGCGGGTAAATTTATAATTCGTAGATAGCCATTCCGGTGTTTCTTTGTCATCGTCCCAAAGGAACCGGCCCCCCATCGCGACCACTTTATCCGGCAGGGATTTCATACCAAGGCCCCACAAACACATGTCGGTTTGATGGACACCCTGGTTGCCAACATCCCCATTACCAAACGCCCAATGCCAATGCCAGTTGTAATGGACGATGTTTTCAGAATAGGGCCGCCACTGCGCCGGTCCAAGCCAGAGGTTGTAATCAAGATGTTCCGGCACAAATGTTGTTTGCTTCTTCCCAATAGAGCCACGGGTCCGGAAACAGAGTCCCCGCGCGAGATAAACTTCACCAATCACGCCATCACGCAGTAATTCGACAGCCTCCTGCAAAGCGGGGGAACTGCGCAATTGGACGCCGTGCTGGACGATACGGCGGTATTTATAAGCCGCTTCGATCATTTTGCGGCCTTCAAAGATATTATGGGAACCGGGTTTTTCGACGTAGACATCTTTCCCCGCTTGACAGGCCCAGATCGTAGCCAACGCATGCCAATGGTTTGGGGTGGCGATACTGACGGCGTCAATCGAGTCGTCCGCAAACAGGTCGCGCATATCCGTGACGGTTTTCACCTCTTTCCCATACTCCGCTTTGAACTTCGCCGCCCGGTCCGTGAGAACTTTCTTATCTGGATCGCAGAGAGCGACGACTTCCACATTCTCCGCGCCCTGATGCGCTCGAATATGCGCCTGTCCACGGCCATGCACGCCGATCACGGCGACGCGAATGAGGTCGTTGGCGTCCGCCCAGGATTTTGACGTTCCAATCAATTGACCGGCGGCGATCACGCCGGCGGCTCCTTTGACAAATGCTCTTCGCTTTAGATCGTTCATAATTCACCCTTTCGATTCTCATTGTTTGTATTCTTAATATCACAGAGCGTAATATGGAATGGAATACTATCCTCTCTTTAAAAGACTCAGGATCTATCCATGAACAAGGTCAATGTAGCAGTGTATTCCGCGTGTCTGAAGGGGAATTCGCAGGGATCACCCGCTTCAATCCTAATCATCTTGTGTATCGTCAGTCAGGTCTGGATTTTTCAGATCCCCAAGCATCCGCTGAATATCAAAAAAACCAAAGACAATCACCCATAGACTCATAGCGGCGAACGCCGTGACACTGGCGAAAAAGATGTATTTCCAAAACACGTTCCAAGTATCCATTATGATAATCCCTTTCCTGTCTGTTTGGGTGAGTCCGGCCAAATCAACGAGCCCACAATCATTGCGAGAATGCTTAACGTTAAAGCGAACAGTCCCATCACGGGAGCGTTCAATTCAAATCCGATGATATGTTCAATCGCCTCGTAGTGTAGTAATTCCCTTATTTTGCTTAAACCGAAAATCGCGCTGAAGCCCGCCAGTAACGCCAAGATAGCGCCCGTGGAACTGGCCCGTTTCCAATACAATCCAAAACTGAGAACAGAGATCGCCCCCGTTGAATAGATTGCGCCGGTGATTCCCATGTATTCCCAGATATCGTCGGATCCCTCATACCAAAGGCCCCATAAAAGGATGTAAATCCCGATCAGCACAATGATCAAACGGGTAAGAAAGACTTTTCCTTTGTCGGTAAGTGGTTTCCCCTGCCGCAGAGGATTCACAATATCCAGAACGATCACGGAGGACCAGCAAAGTAGATAACTATCATGCGTGGACATAAATGCGGCGATCATGGCCGCCGTGACCAAGCCCAGAAAACCCGTTGGCAGGACATGCGAAAGGAAGATTGGCATCGCATACAAATTATCCAAGGCTTCCGCATTTCCAGTTGGGAAAAACGCTTCTTGAAAAATACCGCCTGTCGTCATCACAAACACAAACGCCGAAACGCCTAAAAAATAAGGGATCAAAAAACGGATCAGAAAAGAGATCGATGAAAACATATACTGCCGCTTGACCACTTTGGTATTCCGGCCCGCTAACGCGCGGGTGACAGCGGTCGGCCAGATAGCGCAACTGACCAGCGCCAGCACACCCTGCCAACTCATGTACGCTGGACCAAAGCCGCTTCCTTTAATGGTCGGATCAAAGCCGGACGGGCCTTTATGTTGTTTCACGATTTCTACCATCTCGGACCAGCCGTACGTGTTGAGAATTAAAAAGACGACCAGCAGTAATCCCATAGAAAGCACAGTAAACTGAACGTAATCCGCCAAGACGACCGAGACCATGCCGCCAAGAATGGTATAAAACAACACCAGCGCGATCAACGTGGTCATGACCACAACAAGCAGTCCGCCGGATGGATCGATACCGGTTACGCCAATGATGAATTGCGAACCGACCTTCAGAAACAATCCCATGTTTAAAATACCACCGAACGCCAACAGGATTCCTCCAAGAATACGCGCCGGCCGCCCGAACCGCATTTCGTAATATTCAGGGATCGTCATCGCCTTGGTCCGGCGCAGGGGGACGACAATGAATCCCGTCAATCCGACGAGAAATGTGACGATACAGGCGATCACGGCGATGTGAAACGAAGCGAATCCGCCCGTAAATCCTTTCTGCGCCGAATACATGACTGTAATCAATCCCATCTCCGTGCCCGTCATTGTCGCCACGGACAGGGCCGTCCCTAAATGACGGCCCGCGACGACATAATCAGCGACACCGCTGATAAACCGCCGCGCGAACAAGCCGATGAAAATGGATATCGACACATAACCAATGACGATAAGCCAATCGATCAGGGAAAAATGCCCACCGGAAAACACACTGGATTCCATACATAAACTCCTATATATCCGCTGAATTTCAATTTTATTTCTTCCAACATATACCAGATAATCATAAACTACCTGTATCACAAATTCTAGTTTGTCAGGAAATCATTTATTTTGCAGCAGAGAACCATTCCCAGGATCATTTTTTAGAGGATTTGGAATAATGAAAGGGAGATTGAGATTAAAAAAAGAAAGGACGATTGTCAAAAATTTTATCCTTTATCGCTCAACAATAACCACCTTATCATCCTGTAGCGATAGATGGCTTCGTCCTTGCAGGAAATTCATCAACTCTTCGCCGAATAATTTCGCCGCTTGGGGGGTGAGGATTCCTCGATCAACTAATTCCTGCGAGGTCTGAAATGAACCGGTCAAGAGAGAATTGTATCTTTTGGTATCAATCAAATATTTGAGCGCCACATCATGCCGGGAAGCCATGATGGTCAAAAAACAGCGAAGTAAATCAACCGCTTGCGAACGGGCGGGAGAAGGAGGCGTGAATTTCCGCACGAGCGGCTCGCCGCTGTTTTCCCCCAGGCGGATCGCTTCTAAAATCGAATCCCCCTGCCGGAGAAGTTCTTTTTTCGGCACTCCACGAAACGTTTTGAGTTGATCGAAATCTTTGGGACGGACAACGGCCAGGTTGAGCAGGACGTTATCATCCATCAACCATTTACGCGGCACATTCAATTCCCGAATGCGTTTCTCTCTCCACCGGGCGACTTCTAACAAAACTGGATAATGTTTCGGTTTGACACGTCCACTCTTGTACAACCGTTTCGCAATCAATTCGGGATTCGGTTGATATAAAGCCTCTTCTTCATACTGCCTTGAAAGAGACAACGCCCATTCCCGGCGCCCCCGGCGATCGAGTTCTACCAGCATGCGCTCCCCCAACTCCACAAGATGAATCACATCGGAGTGCGCATATTCAATTAAATGCGGGGGTAAAGGGCGCAGTGACCAATGCGCGCGCGCCTGACCTTTTTTCACTTCTACGTTCAACATGGATTGCAGAAGAGTTTTTAAACCCACACTGTCACCATATCCGCACAACGACGCGGCGATCGATGTGTCTAAAACCGGTCTCGCCACGATCCTAAAACTACTGTGCAAACATTCCTGATCACCAAAGGCGGCATGCGCAACTTTGAGGATTTTTGGATTCTGCAGGACATCCAGCAATGGACCAAATGCGGAAGAAACACCTTGATGATTCGACCGTAATACTTCCGGCGCATCAATCAGCCAGGATTCCCGGCGCGTCGCGAGCTGAATGATTTCCAATTGAGGGAAAAAAGTGCGCTCGCGGATGAATTCCGTATCAAAAGCAAGAATCGGCTCGTTCTCGACCGTTTTCGCCAACTGCGCAATTTCTTTGGCGGAACTGATCGGTTTTGGATGTTGAATCATTAGTCTGTTATTCCCGTTTCTTCCCTCCGCATGCGCGCATATTCGTTCACTTTCCGCTATCGATGAAATTAATACACTATATTGAGTAATTCAAAAAACCGATTAGATAAAACGCAAGGATTAAGCCCTTTTCCCTGGATCTTTTTTGAATTTTTTTTATAGAACCAGCTTTTTAACGTTCCACGCTATAGAAAAATACCACATTACACGCATAAAATAAATTGGAGTGATGTTCGATTATAATTTTCCAACAAATCTTTGGTTCCTTAAATCGATTTCCACCGCTCATTCATATTGATAAAAGAACCAACATGATCGAGATCACAACCTGCAAATGAATATGAGTCGTGGGAGATATCACGAATGAGAAAGTCCCGGAAACTCATTTTCATATAAAACACTTGGTTCCAGCGCTTTTAATGAATATGATAACAAAAATGTTTTATCCTATTATAGTGTATCCTGTACATGCCCCCTCTATCAACACCTCTATCAATAGGTATATATTTCTGTTTTATACTTTTTTAGCGTTATGTCTTAACGAACCGGAAAAAATGTAAGCTATCAAAAAAGAAATGGAATTAAAACAATGAATCGTATTGGTTTCTCTCTCCTTGTCATGATGGTGTTCACCACCCCAGGAGGCGCCGTTGACGCTCCCAAGCCGTTATTCCCAATCCCGGCTGAACAGCAGATCGCCTGGCAGGAAATGGAGTATATCGCTTTCGCCCATTTCGGGATGAATACATTCACGAATAAAGAATGGGGCGATGGAACCGAGGATCCGGCGCTCTTCAATCCTACTGAATTTAACGCGCGTCAATGGATAAAGGTTATCAAAGACGCCGGAATGAAAATGTTGATCCTTACCGCAAAGCATCACGATGGATTCTGTCTCTGGCCCAGTCAATACACCGAACATTCCGTAAAAAACAGCCCCTGGCGCAAGGGAAAAGGGGACGTGGTCCGTGAAATCGCGAACGCTTGCCAGGCAGAAGGGATCAAACTGGGGATATACTTGTCTCCCTGGGACCGGCACGAGCCAACATACGGCGACTCCCCTGTTTACAATAAATTTTTCCGGAACCAGTTGCGTGAATTACTTGGCTCTTATGGAGAGATCACTGAAGTCTGGTTCGATGGAGCCTGTGGAGAAGGCCCCAATGGGAAACGGCAGGTGTATGATTGGGACAGTTATTATGCCGTCGTGCGGGAGATGCAGCCGAACGCGCTGATTTTCGGGTGCGGTCCCGACATCCGCTGGGTGGGCAACGAATCGGGCGTCGCCCGTGAAACAGAATGGAGCGCGCAGTTCATCACAAATGACATTCTCAACCGCCACTGGGTGGAATACCATCGCAGTTACGTCAATGGAAGCGGCGCCGATCTGGCCGATCGAATCGCGAAAAATCACGGTAATCACAAAATGATGTGGTATCCAGCGGAATGCGATGTCTCAATCCGCCCAGGCTGGTTCTATCACCCGGATCAGGATGAAAAAGTCAAATCACTCGAACACCTCATTGACATCTATTACAAATCCATCGGACGAAACGGGGTTTTTCTGTTGAACCTGCCACCGGATCAACGGGGTTTGATCCATGAAAACGACGCGGCGCGACTGCTGGAACTGCGTGAGACGATCGATCGAACTTTTCAATACGATGTAGCCGCTTATCAATCGGCGAAAGCGAGCAATGTCCGGGGGAATCATTCCTTTTTCAACGCGGACAAAGCGGTGGACCGCAGCAAACACACCTACTGGGCCACGGATGATGGCGTCACGAGCGCGACACTCGAAATCAATTTCGGCGAAATCAAACCGTTTAATGTCAGCATGATCCAAGAGCATATCGCATTGGGCCAGCGGATTTATGAATACTCCATTGAAGTATGGATTGGAGGCTGGAAAGAGATCGCGCGAGGCACGACAATCGGATACAAGCGCTTAAATCACTTCCCCACAGTAAAAGTGGCGCGTGTTCGATTGGTGATTCATAAATCCCGCGCCTGTCCCGTGATTCAATCCTTCGGCCTTTACAATGCGCCGAAATAATCCAATTTTAGTATGTCTTAATCAGATAAAAAACTACAAGTATTTATTGTTCCTATTCCTTTAAAACATCTCTTACCCCTGCCCCTTTTTGAGCAACTGTCTGAAATCGAGCAACAAAATTGTTGAATTACAGCAATTTTTCATTCAAAAAATCATCAAACAAACACCTCTAATCCAATATAATTCAAAGACTTAATATAAATTCAATACATTTTTGTCACTTGGCACAATTTTTGTCCTATCACTATGAATTCTAGTTGGAAAATCATGTTCAAAAAAAAGCAATCTAATTCTGGACCATTTTTAATTTTTCATAATGAATTCATAAATTGAGATCAAAGAGATTGATCATTCCAAATACATTTCGTAAGGAGTTTGATTATGTTGAAAGGGAAAAAGTCTTTTCTCTTGTTGTTGACATTGCCTCTTCTGCTCGTGGTTTTCGCTGCTCCCGCATTTGCCCAAGAAGAAGCCAAGATTGACACAGGTGACACGGCTTGGCTTTTGATGTCATGCGCTTTGGTCATGATGATGACCGCGCCGGGATTGGCGCTCTTTTACGGGGGATTGGTTGGACACCGGAATGTGCTTTCCACCTTGATGCACAGTTTTTTCCTTCTTTGCCTTATCAGCGTCCAATGGGTTGTCATCGGCTATTCGATCGCTTTTGGCTCCGATATTGGAGGTTTCATGGGAGGAATGAATTATTTCCTCATGAATGGTGTTGGTGTTGAACCCAATGGGACGATTCCTCATATTGTATTCGCCATGTTCCAAATGATGTTTGCGATCATCACAGTTGCGCTCATTAGTGGAACCTACGCCGAACGAATCAGTTTCAAGGCGTTTGTTCTCTTCTCCTTGTTATGGGCAACAATTGTATACGATCCGCTCTGCCATTGGGTTTGGGGAAAAGGCGGATGGTTATTAAATCTTGGCGCGTTGGATTTCGCCGGTGGAACCGTAGTTCACATCAGTTCCGGCGCCGCCGCTCTTGTCTCTTGTCTTATCATTGGAAAACGAGACGGTTACCCACAATCAATCAATCCTCCTCACAACGTTCCTTTTACATTGATCGGGGGGGCGCTGCTCTGGTTCGGATGGTTTGGTTTCAACGCGGGCAGCGCATTGGGAGCAAACGGAACGGCGGGGATGGCGTTCGCCGCGACCAATACCGCTTGCGCCACAGCGGGTTTAACCTGGGCGCTCGTAGAATGGTTATACCGGGATAAACCAACGATTTTAGGAGCGGTCACCGGGGCTGTGGCCGGTTTGGTCGCCATTACACCCGCCGCGGGATTTGTAAGCATCCCCTCCTCTCTCGCTATAGGAATCGGCGCAGGTGTAATCTGCTTCTGGGGCTGCAGTTGGTTGAAGAACACGATTGGATATGACGACGCTCTTGACGTAGTCGGCGTTCACGGTCTGGGTGGCACATGGGGCGCACTTGCGACGGGCTTATTTGCGCAGGAAGCCTATGGCGGCGCCAATGGATTGTTTTTTGGAGACGCCGCTCAATTTGGGAAACAAATTATCAGTGTTCTCGCTGGATGGGGCTGGGCCGCTCTTGGAACGGCTGTTATCCTATTTCTCGTCAAAGCGATTACACCGTTGCGTGTATCCAAAGAAGAAGAGATTATCGGTCTCGATCTTTCCCTTCACGGGGAAGTGGCTTATCACTATGATTCGTCGAGTACAACTCGCGCATTAGGAATGAAAGAATAAAAGGAGATTATACAATGAACAAAATCGAAGCGATTATTCGTCCTCATAAATTGGAAGATTTGCGAACGAGTTTAGAGGAACTCGGTGTACAAGGCATGACGGTCAGTGAAGTACGCGGTTTTGGCCGCCAACGTGGGCACTCGGAAATCTACCGGGGCCGGGAATATACCGTCGCGTTTCAACCCAAGATCAAAATCGAGATCATGGTCGAAACGGATATTACCGAACAGGCGATCGAAGCCATTCGAAGCGCCGTCAACACCGGTCAAGTCGGTGATGGAAAGATCTTTATCTATCCGATTACCGATGTAATCCGAATTCGGACCGGTGAACGGGGATCCGAAGCGCTTTAAGGATCGACCCGCCAGGGATCGATCCTCTCCGCTTTAAATAATCAAATCACACATAGAGGGACGCTGAAAAGCGTCCTTTTTTTAGGACGTATTTGCAATCCGAGCACGAATGAACTACCGTATGTACTCCGGAAGAAATAATCGAAAGACGGTTTTTAATACTGGACAATGTACTTTTATTACATATAGTATGGTTATCCGATAAAGGAACAATAACAATCTATCCAGGTGAAGAGCTGAAAGGAACAGAAATGAGCAGTCACGAAGAAACCCGAAATTCATTTACACTGATTGAACTGTTGATTGTTGTGGCCATCATCGGGATTCTCGCGGCCATTGCTGTACCTAATTTTTTGAACGCACAGATCCGGGCGAAAATTGCCAAATGCGAATCTGAAATGAAATCGCTGGGAACCGCGATTGAAATGTATCACATCGATCATAACCGATACCCGTTATTTGTCGGCGTAGACGGTGTCAACATCAATCCAGTCAACCGGCGTTTGATCCCACTGACCACACCCGTCGCCTACATCGCCGCCGTTCCTCAAGATCCTTTTTTGAAGAAGATACATGGGCAGCGAGTTGTTGAGGACCAGCATGAAGCCTACGTCACCTATGATTACGTCGACGCTTGGTCGGTGATTAATCATGGGGGAGCGACGATTGTCGGCCGCAGCCTTCGCTGTTGCGAATGGCAGATCTCCGGCGCCGGGCCGGACTGTAACGCAGACACATATGGTACCGCGCCTCTCTATAATTCGACCAACGGTCTTCTCAGTTGGGGAGATATGTACGTCCTGGGTCCGCGAGCCGGCTATCCCTGTGATCCGAGTTTGATTGGGATCTAACGCTCAATAGAGCTGAAAGGAACAGAAATGAACAGCCACAAAGGAATCCGAAATTCTTTTACACTGATTGAACTGTTGATTGTTGTGGCCATCATAGGGATTCTGGCGGCCATCGCTGTGCCTAATTTTTTAAACGCGCAGGTCCGGGCTAAAATTGCAAAATGCGAATCCGAAATGAAATCATTGGGAACTGCGATTGAAATGTATCACATCGATTATAACCGGTATCCGCTGTTCGTCGGCCCGGATGGCGTCAACATTAATCCAGTCAACCGGCGCCTGATTCCATTGACAACACCCGTCGCCTACATCGCCGCTGTGCCCCAAGATCCGTTTTTGAAGAAGATTCACGGGGCACGCGTTGTGGAAGACCAAAATGTAGCCTATGTCACATATGATTATGTTGACGCTTGGTCAGTAATCAATCATCGGGGCGCAGCGATTGTCGGCGCCAGCCTCCGGTGCTGCGAATGGCAGATCTCCGGCGCCGGCCCAGATTGCAATGCGGATACATACGGAACCGCCCCCTTATATGATGCGACGAATGGCCTCACCAGCTGGGGGGATATGTATATCCTAGGACCGCGAGCCGCGTATCCGTGCGACCCAAGTTTGATTGGAATCTGATCGTTTTTTGTAATCCAAATATCCACAAAAATGATTCGTTTAAAAGGGAACCAATTCCTCCGTCTCCTTTTGCATTCTTTTCAATCATGTCGCTACTCGGTAATCCGCAACGTCATACAATTCCAATTTGCCAGAAACAAAAAAACCGCGTTCACAAATAAGATAGAATTTATAGTAAAAGGATAAGAATGAACCTAGACAACAAAGATTATATTGTCATAACACAGTGCCACATTGTGAAAGAACGTTGTTCGGGATACGCCTGCGAACGATCGTTTAACGAACGCTCCGGTGGATTTACCTCGTATCCGAAGAACAAAGCCTATCGGACACTCAATCTGACCTGCGGGGGATGTTGTGGACGAGCGTTGAACCGGAAACTCAGTCATCTCATCAGAGAACTTCAAAAGAAGGAACGGATCAAAAAAGACCGGATCGTTGTTCAACTTTCCTCCTGCATTACAAAAAATAACTACCACGGCCCCCCCTGTCCACACCTTGATTATCTGAAAAACATCATCGCAAAACTCGGTCTTGACATATGTGAAGACACGTATATCAGTAAAAGAGCCGAAGAGCGGCGAAAAGCAGGTTTATATTCGGAATAAAATGATACTATAATACTCCAATCATCATCTTTTCTTTCATATTAACTCCTTCTCATCTCTTCTTTTTTATTAGAAAAATTCGATTCACACGTTTTCTTGCTGTATAATTTCTACAATAAAATGACCTCAAACCATCGAGGTAAGTTCATGGATTTGCCTGGAATCATGAATTAGTATAGGAGAATCATGAAAAGACTAACACGATGGATTGAATTCGCTTTTGGCAATCAGATCACCCAATTCTGGAAATACTTGGGATCGGCGTTGATCCTGCTTTTTCTGTACACGCCTATCGTGGCTGCTGAGAATAATCTTGAAGCAAAGATAATCATCGTAACCAGTCCAGAACAATGGCTGACGGGTGAACCCATCCTGTTCGACGCGTCGGAATCGACAGGTGATTTCGTATTTTATGAATGGAAGATCCTAGGCGCCTCAGAAGAGATCCTTACAGAGACCACCTTCTCTCCAGCGTTTACCGTCACATTCAACACTTCCGGCAAGAAGGCGGTTCTACTCAGTCTCATTGATGAAGACGGAGAAATCCACGGTCCTGTTTATCAACTGTTTTCAATTCAATCCAGAGGAGGTACACCACCCGTATTAAGCCTCGAAAGTCTGCATATCAACAGTCCCCTTTCAGAGAGAGACGATGGGGTGGCGTATCCAGGTGAAACGATTCAACTGTTTCTTACACTGCAAAACGCAGGAGGCCAAACCGCTTTTGATACAGATGGAAAATTGATCCCCATTCTGGGAGATATCTCCATCGATGATAACCGGAGCGTAGAAACATTTGGTGATATTGCGCCAGGCGATACCGCTGCGAACGCCAAAGGGTATTCCATTACGATTCCAGACACCGCAGAGCCTGGAACTACTGCGATTCTTTTGCTGCAAGTTACCTATCAATCTACATCAATTATTGTGCGCGGGATCTCGATCATCGAAATCGAACTATGGATCACTGATATTGCCCCCCCCGATCCAACACCAACTAACACACCAACAACGACTCCCACAGTTCCTCAATTGGAACTTATAGATTATTGGATCGATGATTCTTCCTCCCTTTATCCAGACGGACAAGCGAATCCTGGTGAGACTTTTTATCTTTTTCTGACGTTCGAGAACATTGGAGGGGAGAGCGCTTTCGACGTTCGTGTGGAATTATCCACATTAATCGATGGCCTTATCATTGAGGAAAGCCGGAAACAGCAATCATTCGGCGATCTCGCGCCGGGGGAAACAGCTGTTAATACGGCTGGATTTCAAATCACGATCCCCGAAACAGCGAATCCTGGAGATTTACTTTTTCTTTCTCTTGATTGCAAATACTTGATCGGTAGTTGGGGATTTTCTGGTGAATCTAACATTGCATTGCTAATAGTAGTTAATGAGCCTTTATCCACAACGCCCACTTCTACGCCAATCCCCACTCCACTAGCGCCTACACCCTACCCACCAGGATCCATAGAGTTCAACGGCCATCGAATCGTCCGCGACGTGGTTCCCGGTTTACCTCAATCGGGTGATGGGGCGATCAATCCTGGCGAAACGATCGCCGTAAAACTCAGCCTGACCAATCACACCGATACTGCAATCGAAGGCATTGAAGCCACCATAAGTTCCGGCAGCGCTGACATTACATTATTAAACGACACAGTACGCTGGAATCGAATTGGAACTGGCGAGACAGCCTTCTCCGCAAATCATTTCGGCGCGGTGATCGCACAGTCCGTGACACCGCCGCATCCGATCCCGATTCAAGTCCGCATCACAGGACCACAGGATTTATTACTCGAAGAAACATTTGAATTGTGGGCGCTTCAGTCCGTCAACCTGGGTCCCCAGAGTGGAAATGGGATTTTGCCAACTGATCTTGTCTTTGTCGATGAGACCAATCGGATCTATGTAACAAATGAACGAACGAATACCGTTTCCGTTGTAGGACGGAGAACCGCCGCAAGTATTCCTGTCGCAGCGCAACCCGGTCCGATTATGTACGATCCCTATTTCAAGAGAATCCTTGTAGGACACCAGAATATCCCTCAAATAACAGTCATCGATCCATTTTTAGACATCGTAACACAAGAAAAACAGATTGATGAATTAGGCGGTGTTTCAGGTTTTGCTGTGGCGCCGTCACTGAACCGTATCTTTGTTTCGAACAAAAACCTAGGGAAGATATTCATCCTGAACGCGGAGGATCTTGCGCCAGTTGATACATTAACTGGTTTCCCGTATATCTCATCTTTGGCGTTTTTAGAATCGATACAGGTATTAGTCGTGTTGGACTCAAGCGAGCAAGTATTATCTTTGCTTCCATTCCCCGACGGAGAATCATTCAAGGCGTCTATTCCAGGTTCTGTATCCATTTATGGCCCAATGACTGTCGATGTTGAGAACGGTGAGATTTATTTCGGTGGAGACGCGCAAGGCCAAGAGGGTATTTTTAAATACTCCATCGATTATAACGCATGGGACTTCTTCGCAACGGATCAGAGAGTTCGGACGCTGTATTTCGACACGCCAAGCAACCGGTTATTCGTCTCTTTGGTAAAACAAATGCGAAGTGATCCAAGCCTTATCGCACTCGATAATCAATCCGGTGTTCGTCTTGACGCTTCGAATATTGGAAGTGTTCTTGGAGCTATTGAGATCGAACGAAAATCACAAGATGGAAGCCTTTATGTTATCGATGCGGCGGAAAACAGGCTCTATCAATTCACTCTAGATTCATTGAATGAACCTAAGGACAACGTCATGTTAGGGAACACACCCGAGGCCGCCGTTGTAGATTCCGCGCGGGGGCGTGTGTATGCGACTAATCGTAACGCTTCTCTATTAATGGCGATTGATACCATATCCGCCAGAATACTAGAATCACTCTACGTAGGAGATAGTCCTAGTGGAGCCGCATTCGATCCAATTCGTAATATTGTTTATATTGCCTTACAAAAGGAAGACGCAGTGCTCGCCGTAAGCGCTGATGGCGCGCTGCGTGGAATTAAAAAATATGATGTGCCGTCCGATCCATTTCAAGTTGGTGTGGATACACAGAGAAACCGGATCATCGTCAGCTGTCAATCGGCCGGTAAAGTATCGATCATCGATCCCAATGAAGGAATGGTTACCTCCGTCGACGCGGGCCGCAAACCGTTTGGTGTGGCGGTCAACGAACGATTGGGGCGATTTTATGTAACACAGCAAGAGATAGAATCGGAAATTTTCGCATTCGAAACGGAATCAGGCAATCTACTCAAACACCTTGAATTGCCTTTAGGAACTTCCCCCGCCGCGATTGCGATCGATCAAGAAACCGGACGGATTTATATTGGGATGTTGAGACACAAAGAAGTATGGACTTTTGATGAGGAGTTGAACCGCATTGAGAACTTGACAGCATATATTGGTGATATTATCAACAGCCTCGCGGTGGACGCAGTTCGGCGCCGTCTCTACGTTTCCGCTTTGACGGCGGGTCAACTGCGCGTATTCGATCTCGATACTCTCGAACCGATACGAACGGTGGATGTCGGGCAATCTCCCTTTGGGATTGCGGCAGAGGAAGAAACGGGCTGTGTTTATGTCGCGACAGAAGTTGGGGGATCCCTTGTTTTCTATCAAGATAAAGAAGACCAACTTACTTCCCTTCCCGCACCAGAATCTCTTCAAACCGAAAACCGGGATTCCCAAGTTTACCTGCAATGGTCCCGCGTCGATGGCGCGCAGGGATACATTGTGGAACGCAGACAGACTGGTCGCAATTCCTATATTCCTTTGCTCTCAATCCCACTGCCGGAAAATCGAACCGAATATATTGATACAGATGTAGTCAACGACCTGACATACCAGTACAGAATCCGCGCTGTGGATCAAGGCGAGCGCTATGGAACGCCGGTCATATCAGAACCTGTTACTCCAGAACGAATATACGAACCGCATATAATTATCAAACCATTCACCCGGCATATCCGTCTCGTACCGGGAGAACAGGGAAGTTTCTCAATCGCTCTTAGACCCATTTCAGGATTCGCCGAATCGATTGAAATGGCGCTAAATGGAGGAGATCATCCCCTTATCGCTTCGTCTCAAATTATCCCCGCCTCATTACCTGATCCAAGCGCGCCAAGCGTTATTCAGGTATCAATCGAAACGCGGGAAGATAGTGGAACCTACTCATTCATCCCTCTGGAATTCTCCATCACAGATGGAGAACAGAATGAGATCATCGATCTCTTTCTTGAAATGATCCCCCAAAGAGAAATCAGCGATGAATTTAATAGTGAAAGGGAAACGCGGATACAGAAATTCCTGGGTGGAGTAATTCCAATATCGTTGACTATGGACCGGAAAGAGGATCCATCGGGAAACATGATTGCGATTATAAACGGGGAAATAGCGGTTACCCAATTGGACACATCGATCGATCTCAATATCCAGAAACCGGATGGAGAAACGATCGATCTCCCCGGCGTGTTAGTAGAGAACAGCCGCTTCTCCGCCTCCATTCCAACAGGGAGCCAAGAAGAAGGGCTATGGCGAATCACCGCTGCGTTTCGAGGGAACGATCTCGTTCCCGCCGGACAGAGTTCCCAGTTTCTTCTTCCTATCGAGACAGGGGGCGGAGGCCGGAAGAATTCCCAGTTATCAATTCGGATGGACGAGAAACCAACCGGTTTCAGTGATGGTTCGTTCATTTTCGCCGCAGGGCCTCCATCCAACATGCGGTCTCAATCGTTTATCGATGGATTCATCGATCGCGTAGATACGATCCTAAAACAACGTAACTTTTCCGAAGGGCAACTGCGCGTCATGCGCGCGGATGGAGGATTATTAATTCCCAATGCGTTTACTCTTAACGACCTGCGAAACGCCATCAAAGAGACAACGAGTTTGAATCCACTGATCCTTTATTTCCTGACCGATATCAACCAATCAGGTCAGTTGATTATCAATGAAACGGAACGGCTGTCTCCTGGTGATCTGAATGAAATACTCGAACAAGATCGTGAAGGGACGCCTTCTGTGATTATCGTGGATGGTTACCGGGCGAATTTATTTATTGAAAACATGAATCAAGAGAACAAGGTTCTCATCGCCTCCACAGGTTCAGGGGAAGCCAATACAGCATTGTTTGGCGTTTTCTCCGATGGCGCACAATTCAGTTTTTCCAATTTCTTTCTTGACGCTATCCATCTAGGAAAAAACATCGAAGATAGTTTCGCGGTGGCTTCACAAAAAATGATAACATTGCAAGGCCCCTTTATAACACAAATTCCCCGTCTATACGTTGAAAACGAATCCCTCGCGCAATCACCGCTAGGAATGGGGGTGGAGACTCCCCTAGCCCCACTCACAGACCGGATCCCACCAACAATCACAGATCTGATTCAAAATCAAAACGCGGAAATGGAGGAGACTCATTTATCCCTCGAAATAGAAGCGCAAGACAACCGGGAGATCCAATCGGTCGTAGCCATTCTTGGAGACTCCACACAGGGAATCAAAATACCTCTTAAAAAAAATGAAGCGACGGGCCGGTACAACGCTGGAATCACCGCGGATGACCTCCCTCCGACCACACCGGATCAAACCTTCATCCCCGTCTCGGTGATCTGCACAGACACAAGCGGAAACCTTTCCGAACCGGTTGTAACCTCCATCTTGATAGGAGATAAAATGACTTGGGTACAAAACTGGTGGAAGATGTAAGATAGAAATCAACGGCTACGCGTCCTGAACCACTCACTTGACAAAAAGATTTAATAAAAAGATAATAAAAGACACAATCAGCGGGAATAGCTCAGTTGGTAGAGCATCAGCTTCCCAAGCTGAGGGTCGCGGGTTCGAACCCCGTTTCCCGCTCATTGAAAATACTAGACTTACGATCAGAACCTTCCTTCTTTAAAACACGAAAATAATCCAATGGTGGCAGTTTGGTGGCAGTACTTTCCGTATATATCCTACATAAAAAGGATTTCACAGCATTGTTTTCATGTAGAGATTACATCGAATTGATCTTCTCTATTAAATTTTCAATACTGATTTTTGAGACTTGTTTTTGATTGGTATTATTGTTTAGTGGTTTCTGTTGTGTGGGAATAGGAACTGACGCGCAATTTTTTGTTTTTTCTTTTTCATACGAATTCGATTCAACTTTGAGAGATTGAAGATCGATTCTCCAATCGCCTCCGCGACCCATTCGTAATTGGATTCGAACAGCTGGAATTTGGCCATTTTGGATTAACCTTCGGATGTGCTTTTCTGAGTATCCAAAGATATCCGAAAATTCTCGCACCGTTACAAAACGTTTATTGAATGAAAGGTCCATCTCTTACTTTAAGACCATCTTCCATTAATATATTCAACTAATAAACCAAACTCATATCGTTTTTCTGTTCATCTTAGTAATCCCTTCTCATAACGGCTGATTCTTCTCTTCCACAAACATGAAGAGATTCTCCTGCGCTCCTGGATCATCGCCGATCAGCGAAATTGGAAGCATGGAGCCCTTCATCAAGAGAAAATGAATTTCCCCTTTAGCTTTTTTGAAAAGAGCTGGATCCAAGGCGCCTCGATGATATCCATCGCCATTTTCATCCTGCTTCTTCTCAAAGACACTGACGAGATTGACTTTCGGTTTCATGATGCTTTTTCCTTTCCGGTTTATTGGGATTTTGTCCTTTGAAACAAAGGACAATCTTTGGAACAGAATGATTTGATGACAGGCTCTCCGCAGCAGTAGCCGCGATACTCTTTCTCATAGGCCCACTGCGTTTGCGACTTGATTTCATGGTCCGTGATTCTTTGCTTTCCATTGATTGGCTGGTTTTTCAGGGACCATACTTTCAAAACCACCATCGCTATATCAAATGGAAGGCCGATTCGCTTGAGGTGAACGGCCAGCCGGAAACAGGCGACACGTTGATTCTCAGATACGCCTTGATCGAGAATATCCCGGGCGCAGGGAGGCAGGGCAAAGGATTTGTGTATATCAATAGAATTAGGCTTTGATATACCGTTCTGTGGCCTGAGATCGTTCATCTCAATCGTTTCATCGAGAACGGATTCGGGAACAGGATGAATCGTTGCAAGAAAATCCCATTGATCTGGATAGGGATTAAATGAATCATTTGGATCAACAAACACAGTTTTCCCTTTTCGGACTAACTGACCGAACATCGGCGCGTTGATGAAATTGCCGTATTGATTGGCTGAATTGAGCCGGTCTTGTTTGGGGAACACTTCGACATCCGGACATTCAATTTCTTGGAGAATATGCTGGATCACCATCCGCGCTTTTGCGGCGAGAACGCCCTTTTCATCAAAGAAATTACAGACATGAAATCCTTTGGATTTACTGACTTCGACATACGCGGGGATTTGATAGTGTTGAGCGCGATGAACGAATAGAACGACGGGATCAGGATCCAAATGGTCAAAGTCGACTGCGATAGCGCGGGTGCGGTCATCCATCAGCAGAAACACTCCATACGGCCGCATCCCTTTCAGATGATTGATCAATACCTTATCTTCCACCGGTTGTTTGATGACACAACACCGCTTGGTTTTCGGATCGTAGGTCCCATAGACATTTTTCAATCCTGAAAAACGGCTTATAAAAATCTTTACTTTTTCATTTGTCTTGAGTTGATTATTTGACGCAACCATCGTTTCTTCCTCTCTATTGCTTGGTTTTCTGCTTTTTCGAAATCGGCTTTTACTTTTTTAGCGGGAAGAAATGAGGGGATCTTTCAGGATACTCAAAAAAAAAGTTCTATTTTTTTGTGTAAACCTGATCGAGTAAACGGCTGGTCTGTAAATGGAGTTGGATTAATGAAGGGATGGATTCGACGAATTGCGCGGGAGAACGATCTTTGAGCCGCATGGGAATGACTTCGCTCAATCGGCGCGGGAGAATTTCTACCATCTCACGTTTGGTTCGCCAATCACACGGATCAAGATGTTTGGCGAAAATCCAGCGGATGTATCGATCTTTCCGATCGGCTTTGATCAATTCGGCTATTTGAGAGGCCAAAAACTTAAATCCACGGCGCCCTTCATTCCCAGCGTCCTCC
>CAXXSM010000084.1:0-25448 GCA_963663405.2 bacterium
GAGATCTGTTCATGCGCGAGAGAATGCAGGAGTTCTTCCTCAACGGGCACGGGCAGTTGTTCAAATGTATCCGCCGCCAATTCACGGGGCAACAATCGGAACACCAGCGCCTGTTCGTCTGGTGAAAGGATCAGGATGGCTTCCGCAATATCCACCGGATCGAGATCGCTGAGGGATTCGCGAAGTTCTTTATATTTCTTCTCCGCAAGAAGCGATTTGAGTTCCGGCTCAAGCAGATTACCCAACATCGAATCAGGATGATATGTCATAAGACTCTCTTCACTACAAAAAAAAATGATCCACCCAATACAATCCCGCTGGATTCTCCCATTCGAAGAACAAAAGACACCTTGAATAGCGTATAAGGGATGAAGGGGGGAATTAAGGGCTGTAGAAAAGAGTAATACGAAGGTGGACTAACGATGATTGGGCAGTTGAAGTTGTTTATGGATCATTTAGAGGAGCGTTGGCTCTTTATAACGGTTTGACCTTCAGTTCTTTAAAATCGATCCAGGAATTATATTTATGCATCTGCAATGAGATATGCCCTTTCCGGACAGTCGGCATTTTTTGGGTGTCCACACAGGTTTCCCCGTTTACACGCACCACTAAATGGGAACCTTGCAGCCGGATCTGCATTAAAGACCATTCTTCATCTTTATAACGCGGCTGAATCGCCCGGACGATGTTGTACAAACTGCCGGTGGGATAATTGGAATCAGGAATGTTTTCGATTTGAATCTCATTCCCGCGATCACCGCCCTCCAGCGTATTCCAACGCACAAAGACACCCCCATTGGCGTGTTTCTTGGTCCGAAAATAAGTATGAAATTCGAAATCCTCCCATTCTCCTTTCGTGACTAGGTAATTCGTGCCGTTTTGGGCGTGAATCACTCCGTCTTGCACGGTCCATGTCGCAGGGATTTTCGCGTTCTTCCCATTTTCATTTTCAAAATACCAGCCATCAAAATTCTTCCCGTTAAACAGTTCGATCCACTGCTCCCTTTCTTTACTGGGTAATTCCTTGATGCGAAGATTCCGGAACCAGACGTTGTACCCTAAAGCCTGCAGACCGATATACCCATCACGCAGGCGGTATTTCAGTTCATCGTACTCCTCTACATTCACATCCTGGACGAGTTGATCGTTCATCCAGACTTTTAACATCGGCCAATCCATCACGATACGGCCAGTGTTCCATGTTTTATCCGGTCCAATGGGATTTACTTTTGGAGGAACCACGCCAAAGATCGCTCCACAGGTTTTCACGGCGATCTTCTCTCCCTTGATCTGGTCGATCTGAATTTCAAATCCAACGCGGGAATTTCGGCCATGAAGAGGGGCATGGAAGAAGACGCCGCTGTTGCACCAACCTTCCCGGTAGAATTCGAAACGAAGGTCAAAATTCTCATATTTCGAATCGCTGCGCAGCCATGTAGGATAATTCTCATCGCCGCTGGCGAAAATCGCGCCCTTCATTACTTTAAATGCGCCGGATTCGCCTTCTTCAATAGTCCACCCATCCAAGTTTGTTCCATTGAAGAGAGAGACAAATCCCTCTTCCACCTCGGACGCTTTCACATTCCCCACCAAGCATGTCAACAAACACACAGAAAAAAGCCCAAACCAGAAATACTTCATATTGAATCTCCTCATATAATTTCGTATGAACCATCACGATCGAGATTATAATCTGCAAATGAAAATGAGCCGCAGAAGCGGTAGGGCGCCTCACGTTTTATCGACCCACCGGGAATGATTCACGAAATTGGCGCCTCATTAAGACGCGACCCGCCCATGCTCATTTTCACATAAATCAATATTAATAAATTCTTTATTCTCGTTTCAATGAAGAAGAGTATACTGTCATCCTACAGGTCATGCAATACAGTGAAAAATCACATTTAGAGGAGACTGAAAATGAAAAAGTATTATTCAATGATCGGAATGGGAATTCTATTTTGCGCTCTTTTGACTTATGTGATTATCCCGCCCATAGCGCAAGGGCAGCGTAGAGGGTTTGACCGAGGTCAAGGGGATAGTCAACTCGAAAAGCCACCTGTTGCGAAAAACGATAATGAAAAGAAAATTCTTTCCATCTTAGACGATATTTTAGAAAACGAAAGCTATCGTAATGTCCCGCCGAATGATGGACGCTTGTTGCGGTTATTAACGGAATCTATGAATGCGCAAACTGTCGTTGAAATTGGAACATCGACCGGCTATTCCGGAATCTGGTTCGGTTTGGCGCTGCAAAAAACCGGCGGGAAACTGATCACGTTTGAGATCGACAAGAATCGGGCCGCGACTGCGAGAAAAAATTTTAAAGAAGCCGGCATGGCGGATCGTATTACTCTTGTTGAAGGAGACGCTCACGAAAAAGTCAACGACTTAAAAGATCCAATCGATATCCTCTTCCTGGATGCGGACAAACAAGGTTATATTGATTATTTGAATAAACTGTTACCTCTCATCCGACCGGGCGGTCTTGTTGTCGCTCACAATATCACTCCCGGCATGGCGGACCCAAAATTCATGGACGCGATCAACACCAATCCCAATTTGGATACGATTGTCCGTTCGGGGGTGAGTCTATCGCTGAAGAAAAAATAATCGCATTCTCTTTCCTCGCGTCCATACGCCCGGCGTATAGATTGGATGCGGGATTGTTTTATCCGGACGTCATATATTTTCGATTGCAAAGCATCTTTAAAAATTAGTTAATTCCATTCAGTCAATTGTCTGCGTCTTATAGAAAGCGTCAAACACTTTCTTCACTCCCGAATGCCGGAGATGGTCAGGAGTATAGAAATCTTTTGCCACACATCCAAACTCAGGCCCGAAAAGGGAGCCTATTATTTTTACGTTGTACTCCTTGGCCAAGGCTTTATACATCCCTTGAAACGCGATGACTTGATCCAAGATGGTATCATTCTCAATCGTCGAATAGGGAGGAACAAAGAAAAGCACGGTCACACCCTCTTCTTGCAACGCGTGAATTAACTGAGCGAACAGTTGAACTCGATCGGCGCCGATATACTTTTTAACCGTTTGCATGTCGATGGATTTTTGATAATTCAATTTCTTGTTAGGCCCTATTATAATCGGGTCGAGCGTCATCTCCTTCCATAAATAATAACTCTCAAGGTAATAAGAACCATCACGAAACCGCACAAACGAACCATGACGGAATCGATAGACTCCATCCTGTGGATCATCCAGCGGGTAGACGACTGGTTCCAGCGAAGTCCGGACGGGTAGATAATGAAGAGCCTGTTGAAGATACGCGGGAGAGAACAGTTGTTGATACTTCCGCCATTCATCCCATACTGCGACAAACGTATTCGTGAATCGTCTATTCCCCGCTGCGTCCAGCTCAAATCCTATCCCCTTAAGGGCATCGGCATATTCATGAGCCAACTCTTTCCAAAAAGGAAAATTTCCCCCCGGAACAAACATGTAGGAATCCAATCCAAAACAAAAATATTTTGGACGGAGGTTCTTTTTTTTAAATAGATGATTCGCAATCACAAAATCTTCTAAATCGGCGCCGGTCATTGAAATGTTAAAAAATGATTTTTCTGGAAAACAATCCTCGCGAACTTCAAAACATGTGCTCGATCCAAGAAAGATCACGTCCGGGAGGGATTCGAGGCCGTCAATATAATATTTGTTGATCCACCGCCATGCCAGATTGAAATTGGCGGAGACGACATGCTTTCCTTCCAGCATGTAGTGGGCGAACAGTTTCTCGTTAGTGTATTGGTTTAAGAAAAGCGCTCCTGGATCGATGCAATAATTCAACACCACCGCCGCTGCGATCAACGGTGTTAGACCAATAAGTTTGATAAGGAAACGAGTCACGTCACTCATACGATCCAACCACCACGTTAAAACTGGAAATAGAGGAACGGAGATTGCCCGAAATTGCCGAATAGGACAATCGAGATCAAAATGGCGTAATACGACGCCCAGCGCACAGCGAACGGCATTTGAACG
Organism: bacterium; assembly: GCA_963663405.2. GTDB lineage: Bacteria > Hinthialibacterota > Hinthialibacteria > Hinthialibacterales > Hinthialibacteraceae. The sequence continues at coordinate 4,000 of CAXXSM010000084.1, forward strand.
AACCGGCGGTGGATATCCACCCGGCTTTGCGCCGCATGAACGGAGAGAAGAAACACGATCGCTCCCGCGACAACGGCGAATTTATCCCACTGCGGAGTGACAAGATTTATGATCCCCTCCCAATTTGCGCCCCATGTTCCTGGCGTCCATCCACTTAGTAAACGGGAAAAGATAATGTTCGCGTCCTCCAAATTGTCGGCCCGGAAAAAAATCCATCCGATATTCACCAGGACAAACGTAATAGCGATTTGTAACGCCTGCCGCGCCACCGGCCAGCGGTCCAAGTGGATCACAGCGGCCCATCGATCGCGCCAAGGCTGAGTTAAGCGTCCCATTAAGAGATAGATTCCATGCAGGAATCCCCAAATCACAAATGTCCAATTGGCGCCATGCCACAATCCCGATACGGTAAAAACAATAAGGATATTCAGACACCAAAAAGGAATCGAAACGCGGTTTCCCCCCAAAGGGATATACACATAATCTTTAAACCAGGTAGAGAGTGAAATGTGCCATCGTTTCCAAAATTCACCAACAGAACAGGCAAAGTAGGGCCGGTTGAAATTCTTCATCAAATCGATACCCATGATCCGGGCGGAACCGATCGCGATGTCTGAGTAGCCGGAGAAATCACAATAAATCTGAAACGCAAACAGAACTGTCGCTGCCAACACACTCAAACCGGAACTATCCGAAGGATTGTTGTAGATCCGGTCGACAAAGTACGCGGCGTTGTCGGCGATGACCAATTTTTGAAAGAATCCCCATGTCATCAACCGCAGCCCCGATGTCACCCGGTTGTAATCAAAGTGGATCTCCTGGCGGAACTGTGGCAGCAGGTTCGAGGGCCGTTCAATCGGTCCAGCGACCAGCTGGGGAAAAAAGGAAACATAGACAGCGAAATAGCCGAAATGCGTTTCCGGTTTCTGCTTCCCCCGGTAAACCTCAATCGAATAACTGAGGGTTTGAAACGTGTAAAACGATATCCCGACGGGAAGCAGAAAATTTGAATAGGGAATCTCGACGGGCAGTTGGATGAAAGAGAACAACGCCCGTAACGAATCATTGAAAAAGTTGAAATACTTGAAAAAACCGAGAAGACTTAGATTGATCAGCAGGCTGAACAAGAGGTATTTCCGCCGTTTCGCTTGGACAGTGGTCCGCCCCATCTGGATCCCGGCCCAGTAATCCACCGCCGTGGATAGAACGATCAAGATTAAATACGCAGGCTTCCAGGCCATATAGAAATAGTAGCTGGCCGCCAATAATAGTATCCACCGGTACCGATGAGCCATTGAAAAATAGACGATCAGCACAACCGGAAAGAATATTGCGAAATGAAATGAATTAAACAGCATAATATATTGGAAACAATACGATCGTTGCGCGAGGACAAAAATCCTCTTGTTTATTAGACTCTTCTAAAAGATCGGCGCAGAACGGGTTCTACTGAAATGGTTCCTAAAAAAAGTCCTAAAAACAATGCATAAAAAGAAGCCAATTCATCCCGTTTACTCAGTCGCAGTGAAACACCTCTTCCATATCCGCCCACCATTCCCCCTCCGCCCGTGATTCGAGAGGTTTCTGGCAGGGTTTGCAGCAATCCCACCATTTCTGGGTGACCGGATCCGCCGCCATCTTCGTCATATCGGCGTCGAAATCGTCGCCCACATACTCGAAGTAGCTGAACAAAAAGGTCCCGGCGTCTTCGATCTTGCGCAAATAGATCGAGTAATTCTGGATATTACATTTTTTGATCATCTTCAGCACATCCGGCCAGACCGCCGCATGCAGCCGCTTGTATTCCTCAATTTTCTCTTCATTCAACCCAATCACCATGCCATACCGTTTCATATCCATCCCCTTTCTTTAGGCGTTACCGCCGGATGATTCATTCTAGAAAAAATTCACACCGATCGAAAGAGAGAGGAAAGATAATCCAACCAACGGATCCGTTCTAGATGGGCGTCATAGGCAAGAAAAGACTCGAACGCTGAAACCTTTACTTTCATCTGGGAAGCCAGGGCCAGGTCTTACGTAAAGAACCTGGCCCTGATCGCCCGCCTGGAAAGTGAAAATGAACTCTTGAAACTCAAAATCACAGTCATCCATCTGTGAAATTACTCATTGACCGGATGAACCTTCTTTTTCATTGATTTCTTTAGGAAGATATTCGAGCAAATCGGGATTCAATTCATTAAAAATATCCGGGCGTATATTACTTTTTGTCAGATTGTTCTTTTTATACAATTCGATAATTTTCCAATTATCTTTGTTTTTCATATCACTATAATATAAGGCAAACATTTGGTTTTTAGAATTACCATTGCTTTTCGCATTCCAAAAATCCAACTTAACATGCCGCTTTTCATTCTCCCATAGTAAGGAGGGAACATACCAATCTTCATCGTTATCTTTCTGCTTATTTTTTCGCAGCATATAAGTAAAATCTCTCCCATGAATTTCAATAATATCACGCAACAACTCACTTGAATGCACTCCATTTTCATAAAATTCTTTAGAACAAATCCCCATAATATAATTTTTAATTTTTCTCTCATTATCTAAAAAATATGACACAACAATATTGAAACTTTTGCATTTAAAAGTTTCTGTATAAAGCCTTATCGGTCTTTCTTCACCATCCCATGAAGAATTGTAAGGCATAAAACGTTCATAATCCTCAAGATCATCAACTTTCAACGAAAAATCTAAACTTTCATAATACTTAACAACATCCTTAATAGATGAAAACCTTCCTTCTGTTGTATACAACTCATGAAAATCATCATAACTTTTTTGACCGGAATTCCCTTGTTCTTCCGCATTTAACAAATTTGGCGCGATAAAGATGCACACATTAATTAAGATAAACAATCTACATAATTTCTTTATTTTATTGTTTGTTGTTTTCATTTCTTCACACTGGCGCCAAGGGGAAGGCTTTTTTCTTTCCTCACGTAATTTCATGGATGTAGAGCCAGGGCAGATAAAAAAACCTTGCCCTGGCCACCCGTCTGTAAAGTGAAAACTAATTCTTGAAACTCAAATTCATGGTCATCCATCTATGTAAATACTCACTGACCGGATAATTTTAAATTTTTTATTCATTCATGTGAGAAAACGATCTATTATTTGAATTTATTTATATAATGAGTAACGCCATAAATGGAGGGGATAATCAACCGCATTAGAAGAATAGAATGAAACAGAAGTTCTGTCAACAAAAAAATGGACAAAAATGAAATATAAATTAAAATCAAACAATATAAAATATATATAAAGAAAGCATAGAGCGTGTAAAACAACAATGCGGAATAGAGGTGTTTATTATCAAGAAACAAATTATATATACAATTCTAAGAGCAACAAATATTTACACAAATACTATAAGTTAAACTTTTTGGTTCGAGCCAATCACCATACGAAAGAGAAGAAAAGTTCTTTATTGGTAAAATGCTCCTACTTTCCTTGCGTACTTTATGGGACGCAGCGTTAGAATAGATTAGTTTTTCATCTACCCTCATTTCATTCCATGTCCTTTTCCTTCTTGCTTGCCTCTAATAAGCGCTTTTGGTACATTGATAGGGATCGAAATATTGGAGGAGCCATACAGCCTATGAACGCGTTTCAGATGATCGCTTTATTACTGACCTTGACCGCGATTTTCAGTTATCTCAATCACCGCTATATCCGTCTGCCGGCTACGATCGGTGTGATGCTGATCGCGTTGGTGTTTTCGCTTGTACTGATTGGATTGGGGAAGCTGGGGCTGACCGCCGTCTATGAAACCGCGCAGCGATTGATCGAGCAGATCGATTTCAGCCAGACGCTCATGCAGGGCATCCTCAGTTTTCTCTTGTTCGCGGGGGCGCTGCATGTCAATTTAGACGACCTGGCTCAGCGGAAATACGCCATCACTTTTCTAGCCACCTTCGGTGTTTTGCTCTCCACATTCCTTTTTGGGACAGCCATTTACTATGTTTTCACCGGATTGGGCATTGGTTTGGAATACGTCTATTGCCTCTTATTCGGCGCGTTGATCTCACCGACAGATCCCATCGCCGTGCTGGGCATTTTAAAAAAAGCAAATGTGCCGAAAAGTCTGGAGACCAAAATTTGTGGCGAGTCGCTCTTCAATGACGGTGTCGGCGTGGTGGTCTTTACCGTGATCTATGAAATCGCCGCCGCCGGACATGCGCCCGAGTTCAGCCATATGGCTTTCCTCTTCCTCGAAGAGGCGGCGGGTGGCGCAGTGTTTGGACTGATCCTTGGCTGGGTGGCGTATCATATTCTGAAGAGCGTGGATAATTACCAAGTGGAAGTTCTAATCACACTCGCCGTAGTGACCGGTGGATACACTCTGGCCGCCTGCTTGCACACCTCCGGCCCGATCGCGATTGTCATCGCAGGTTTGTTCGTCGGAAACCACGGACGCCGCTTCGCGATGTCCGAACGGACGCGGGAACATTTGGATACATTCTGGGAACTGATGGATGAAATACTCAACGCGGTGCTTTTCGTGCTGATCGGTTTGGAAGTGCTGCTGCTTTCTCTTTCTGGATCGTTGTTCCTCGCGGGGATACTGGCTATCCCCGTCATCTTATTATCCCGTTGGATCAGCGTGGGACTCCCAATCGCAATCCTCCAATACTGGCGGGAATTCACTCCCGGCGCGGTCGGAATCCTGACTTGGGGCGGTCTGCGTGGAGGCATCTCCGTCGCCCTCGCCCTTTCCATCCCTCCCAGTGAAGAACGAGACATACTCCTGACCGTCACTTACATCATCGTTCTCTTCTCCATCGTCGTCCAAGGCTTAACGATCAAACCGGTTGTGACGAGAATGCTCCAATCGGCGGATGAAAATGAGAATATTGGAATCAATTAAATGGATGAGAATATTGGATAATCTGTTATAATGGATCATCATGAATAAAATTAAAACAATAGACATTTCCAACATCCAATTCACTTCCACCGTGTTTCCCACAGCGGAGGATCAGGCCCTGTGGAACAGTCTAAGTAACGAACAACGCCTTGCCATCATTGAACGTGAAGAAGAAATTGCGTTTCAAAGCGGAGTGGCGCCACACGAATCTAAAGATGAGATTTTAGCTAGAGTACGGGCTGAAAAATCAAATGATTTATGAATTATCCCTCCGAGCGCAATCTAACATCGAAGAAATTATTCGCTATACAGATAAACACTTCGGTCCAGCTCAAACAGACGAATACATTGGCGGACTATACTATAGTTTTGATCTTCTGACTGATAATCCACGTTTAGGACGGGTATGGAAGGGGCAAAAACGCTGTTACACCTATAGAATGCATAACGTTTATTACCGGATAAAAAAAACCGTATTTTTATCACTCAGATACGACACACCAGCCAACAACAGTCATAAATGATGAAATGGGGAGATTTAGAGAACTTTACTGGCTGTAAAGATTCAAAAGTAAGGCCACCGATTAATCGGCTCGCTCAAGGTCCAAACCGGTATATATCCCCATCACTAATCAATCCATTCGAGGCGTCGAACCATACGAGATATTGCTTTTCCGTGGATTCGAAGTCTTGATCGGGGCCGAAACTCATGATCGCCCAGCCGCCTTTTTGGTTTTTGTAGTGAATGAGATCGGGATGGTCGAACCATGTTGACAGCCTGCGATGATCCATTGTGTCGGGTCCCCAGAAGGGGTAGACGGCGTTGGGTTCGAGATCGATCGTATTGAATACATCCCGGACGCTGACGCTCATATACGCGACTGGCGTGGTCAAGCGTTTGAACCGGAAAATTCTTGGATTGATAAATGTGGTTGTGTCCGGCAGATAGGTGTTGGGATATTTTCCATAATCGATCGCGTACATCCCCAGCGCGGTTCCAATCGCCTGCATATTGCCTTCCGTCGCGGCGATTTTCGCTTTCAATTGGGCGTTTAAGAAATTAGGGACGGCGATCGCGGCTAGGATACCAATAATGGCGACCACGATTAAAAGTTCAATAAGCGTAAATCCTGATTTTTCTTTGTACGATTTCATTTTTTTTTAAGTACCTCAAGTCCATCATAGTTCTCTTCAAACGACCTGTAAACATTAAATATCTGTATACGGAAAGTAGCCTCATTTTATTATTTAAATGATGAGCTAGTGAATGATCATGGGCGTCCCCGCCCGCAAAAAATCAACTAAAGAATTTGATTGTGTAAACTATCTCTCATACTCGCCGAACAGTTCCCCGGTCACCTGTCTTACCTGCGACGTAATCTGACGGGCCAGACGCAGGGCGCGCACACCGTCTTGCCCCGTCACCACAGGGGATGTACCTTCTTGAACGCATTGCACGAACGCTTCGATTTCCGCCGCGAGAGGTTCTTTTTCGATCAATTGAGGGCAGTCATGTTGAATCGAGACAGCGCCGCTTGGCCCTTCGATTTTGCGATAGATCTGTAATTCCGGTTTGAGGAAGTCGACCGATAAATAGGTGTCACGCTGGAAAAAGCGGATTTTGCGCTGTTTCTCCGGTGTCACACGGCTGACGGTCACGTTGGCGACGCCTCCGGATTCAAATCGCAGCCGGGCGTTCGCGATGTCTTCTTTAGGAGTGACAATGGGCACTCCAACCGCGTCAATAGAATGAATATCTGACTTAACCAAAGTCAGTATTAAATCGAGATCGTGAATCATCAGATCCAGCACGACGCCCACATCTTTCACACGCGGCGCCGGGGGCCCCAGCCGGTGGGATTCGATAAAGAGTGGATTAACAAGATGGTTTCCAAGTTCCACCACAGCTGGATTGAACCGCTCGATGTGGCCGACTTGGAGCGCGGCGCTGTGTTTCTCCGCTAAATCCACAAGCTGCTCACCTTCCTCTTCGGTGAGAGTAATCGGTTTTTCAACGAGGACCGGTATACCGCGTTCGATCAGTTTTGACGCGATCGCGAAATGTTGGCTCGTCGGCACAGCGACGCTGGCCAGGTCAATCGGCTCCTTGATATCATCCAACGAAACGGCGCCCTGGCATTTCCATTGTTTCGCGCAGGCGCCGCGGGCTTGTTCCTCAGTATCCACAACCGCCACTAAATTGATTGCAGGATGTTGGGCGAACACACGCGCATGATGCCGCCCCAACGCGCCCACTCCCACAACGACCGCATTCAAGTGTCTCTTCTTCATAGAACCATTCCATTCTATTAGCAATCTATTCTTTCGATCCTAGCAACGATATGGCCTGACATCCAAGCCCTATGGATTTAAACTATGGTAATCATCATGATTGAGATCACAACCTGCAAATGAAAATGAATTACGGGAGTCATCTTGGACGAGTAAGTCTCGGAAATTCATTTTCATATAAATCATCATGATTGAGATCACAACGTGCAGATTAAAATGAGTTGCGGGAACGAATTCGAACGAGAAAGCTTTAGGAACTCATTTTCATATAAATGATAATGAATAATTATTTCTACTGGGTGCGGATGGTATGAAAAGCGGATTTCTCAGCCGTGTATTAGACCGGGCGGAAAAGATCGATAAGGAACGGATTGTCGATTACATCATCGAGATCGCGGAAGAACGCGATTTGATGGTTCTCATCTTCGATAATATGATTGAAGGAATGACCGTAATCGATGAAGAAGAAACCGTAGTCTATATCAATTACCCCGCGCGGCAGATTCTCGATTTAGGCGATGGTCCCACCATCCCGAATCTGCCGATGAAGCGGTTATTGAATTATCCCGATCTGCTGTTTCTCTGCCGTGAAGGTATCTCCAGCCAAGATCCTATTTTTGCGCGGGAATTTACTCTGCGCCTTCCCAATGGACGCCGGTTCCTGAAAGTGAACATGATCCCCTTGGATAAAAGCGGCAATCGAATTGGCACACTCATACTTTTTGTCGATGAGACCGAACGAAAAGTACAGGAACAAAAACTGCGCGAGACAGAGAAACTGGCGGCTCTTACGACACTCAGCGCCGGTATGTCACACGAAATCCGCAATCCGCTCAATTCACTTTCGATTCATCTCCAACTCTTAAAGCGGCACTTAAAAAACAAGAATATCCATGACGAAGAAACCGATGAAGCGATTCGTATCGTAAACGATGAAATCCAACGAATGAATGATGTGATCGAGTCTTTCCTCAGCGCCGTCCGTCCATCCGAGCAAAAAATCCGGCTCGTTAGCCTCTATAAGATTGTGACAGAAACCCTCTCCTTGATGGAACCCGAATTCCGGGACCGCCAAATCCGGGTCTCTCTTCACGAAGAAGGTGAATGGCCCTATTTGAAAGTGGATGACACACAATTCAAACAGGCGCTGATCAATATTCTCCGCAACGCGGTCGACGCGATCGTCAGCAAACCGGAAGAGGAACGATGGAAGGAAAGCGATGAAGTGCTGATCCGCATGATCCGGGGGCAGGACAAAGTAACGTTGCAGGTCACCGATACAGGGAAGGGCATTGAACCGGAGGATCTAAACCATATCTTTGAACCGTATTTCACAACGAAACCGAAGGGAACGGGACTTGGATTGATGATCGTGGATCGCATCATCCGCGAACACAATGGCTCGATCAAAGCGGACAGCGTCCCCGGCGAAGGCACTCGTATCACTATGACCCTTCCTGTCGATTCAGATCATTTACCGCTGCTGAAAGATGGCGGCGCTGAAGAAACGAGCGGCTGATGATGCGCACATTTAAAGATTGCATGCAAGATTTCTCTTTGACCAACCGGCCGAAAATCACTTTGCTGACGGATTTCGGCTTAACCGATGGATTTACCGGTGTCATGAAGGGCGTCATTCTCCAGATCGCCCCTCAAGCCGTTCTTGTGGATATCAGTCACGATTTACCCGCTTTTTCCATCCACGCCGCCTGTTTTTTGAATGAATGGTCCTACGGCTATTTCCCCGCGGGGACCGTTCATCTCTGCGTCACCGATCCTGGGGTAGGAACCGAAAGACGCGCGATCGCGGTGGAAACCGCCGGGCATTTTTTCGTCGCGCCGGATAACGGCCTCCTTACGCCTTTATTAAAAGTGGAAGAGAAAAAGACTATCGTTTCCGCCACCAATCCGGACTATTGGCTGGATTCGATCAGTCAGACGTTTCATGGACGCGATATCTTCGCGCCGATCGCCGCGCATCTTGCGAATGGAGTTTCCATCCATGACCTTGGTGATGAAATCAATGATGCTGTTGAACTTTCCATTGAACCTCCATTGATTTCACACGATTCCATCACATGCCACATCCGCTATATCGACCGGTTTGGCAATCTCGTAACAGATCTGGATGAAAGCCGTTTCCGGGAATGGTTGAACCAAACCGGTTGTCCAGAGGACCAGACGATTATCTCCTGGCCGGAAGGCCGGATTGTGGGGATTTCCAAAGCCTATGCGGAGAAAGAAGAAGGATGTCTACTGGCCGTATTCAGCGGCTTTGGGAAATTGGAGATCGCCGCCCGTGAGGATAGCGCCGCCTGCCTGACTCAGCTCGGTCTCGAAGACACCATCCGCATCAGGAAACCGGAATGAGCGAAAAACGATTCAATCCTTTAAAAGTGCTGATGGTTCATCCCCACGATCTTTGGTATGATCCTTGGACGATACGAATACTTGAATTGGCTCGTGGCTTGCGGCGCAAGGGTTATGAAATCACACTTTGTCATTTACCCCGCCGTGAGAGGCCCAGTCATGGTCCCCTGCGTGAACCGCTCCCCGGTGATCCCCCTATTTATGATCTGCGTCCCAAACAGATGCATCTCTATTCCAATTTTCGCCTGCTCTGTCGTTTGGCGGAGAAATGCGACCTGCTCCATCTCCAAAAATGCTTCGCCGCGGTGGCGCTCCCCATTCTATGGGTATCCCGTTTGTTAAAGAAGCCGCTTCACTATGATTGGGACGATAATGAAACCGCTATTTCACAAATTGTGGAATCTAGAGGCCTCTCACGATTCCAATTACGTATCTACGAACAAACCCTTCCTCATTTCGCGTCAACATTAACTTACTCCAGTCAGGCGATCCGTGAGCGCGCGCGCGCGATTGGATTTCCTGAAGAGCGTATGGCGCATCTCCCGGTCGGCGCGGATACAGAGCGCTTCGTTCCCGGCCTCTCAACCCGGGAAGAACTATCAGAATTCGGTCTTGATCCGGAAAAACTTACTATATTGTATGTCGGCCAATTGGAGGGCGCCGCTCACGCTCATCAACTGATCAACGCGGCGCCATTGGTATTGGAAAAGGCGCCGCAAACCCAGTTTCTACTGGCAGGAGGTGGCGAACAACTGGATGCGCTCCGAACTCAGGTGGCCAATTCTCCGGCGCGTGACTCTCTCTTTTTACCGGGCTATGTGCCACATGAGCGCATCCCAGCGCTTGTCTCCGCCTCTGATATTTGCGTGGCTAGTTTCGACGATATTCCAGCGGCCCGTGCAAAAAGCCCTCTGAAAATCGCGGAATACCTCGCTTCCGGAAAACCCATCGTCGCGTCCCGTGTGGGAGAAGCGCCTTACATGATCGACAATTGCGGTATCGCAGTGGAGCCGGATTGTGTCCAATCTCTGGCGGATGGGATTCTCACTTACGCGCTCGATGAAAACCGGCGAATAGCAGACGGTAAACGCGCCCGTGAACGGGCGGGCGCCCATTTTACATGGGAACGGGGCGTCGAAACGTTGGTAAATATGTATTCACTATGCGTTCAAGAGGATTCATATAAACCAGCATGATTGAGATCACAACCTGTAGATGAAAATGAGTCGCGGGAGCGGTAGGGCGCCTCATGCTTTATCGACCCACCGGGAATGATTCACAAAAATGGTGGGTCAAAAAGACGCGACCCACCTACAAACTCATTTTCATATAAATGTACGGCTTCTTGACATTATGATTCAAACAACGATAATTTAGTATTCAGAAAAAATGAGTTTACAAACGATAAAGAGGAAAACGGCGATCGAACCCTGAAATGAATAGGGAAAAAGAGATCGTCGTGTTGTTTATGTATCCTCACGATCCAAACGAGGAGTGAATCACTTTGAAGATTCTAGAGCAGAAAGACACAGAGCGGTGCACAAAAAACCTGAAAATCGAAATTCCCAGAGACGAGATCGGGAAAGAATTGGACGGCGTGTATAGTGAATTTATGGAAAACATGATCGTTCCCGGTTTTCGAAAGGGAAAAGCGCCGCGCCATATCGTGCAGATGAGATATGGCACGCACTTAAAAGATGAAGCGATCAATAAAGCGATCGAGAGCGCTTTTAAAGACGCCATTAAAGAACTCGACTTAAATCTCGTCAACCAAGCGGATTTTAAGGAAATAGAAAAAGAGAAGGACGATGAACCGGTCGTATTCGAGGTGGAGTTTGAATACATGCCGGAACTGGAATCCGCGCAGTATAAAGATATTCAGATCGATGCGGAGAAAATCGAAATCACTGAAAAAGAGATTGTTGAAGCCCTCGACAACATGCGGGAACGAAACGCGGCGTTTACAACCATTGAAGACCGGCCGGTTGCGGAGAACGATTACGTTTCTATTTCCTCCAAAGCCACCGTGGATGGAGAACCTTTTCCCGAAGCGACCAGTGAAGAAATCCGCATCGAAGTGGGATCGGGCCATTACATCGCCGGATTCGAAGACCAACTCATCGGCCTGAACGTGAATGATGAGAAAGAATTCTCTCTCTCAATCCCCGAAGATTTTCCCATTGAAAAATACCGGGGCAAAGAAGCTCATTTTGAAATCCAAGTCAAAATAATCAGTGAAAAAAATCTCCCCGAATTGGATGATGAATTCGCCAAAGATATGGGCGATTTTGAAAACCTGTCCGCCCTGAAAGACAGCATTGAAACCAACTTGAAGACACGGGCCACACAGGAACAACAGATGCGGCTCCGGACAAAAGTTCGGAAGGAACTGTTGACACGCAATCCCTTCGACGCCCCTCCCAGCGTGGTCAAGCGGCGCGTCGACTATCTCAACCGGATGCTCGATTCCGACCTTGCCGCGCGGGGCAGTTCGCTGGCGGAATATGCCCAACAGGATCCGGATGTCTATAAACGGCAAGAAAAACAAGCCGAAGAGGATGTGCGCCTAACCGAAATTTTGAAGAAAATCGCGGATGAAGAGGATGTCACGATCTCCGATCAGGAATTCCAAATGCACGCCATGCGTTCCGCCTACCGTTTTGGCGCCGATCCCCGATGGTTTTTAAAAAAAATCCAGAATGAAGGGATGGAGGACCATTTCCGGGCGGAAGCCCTGGAAGAGAAAGTCTTAGCGGAAATAACGGCCAAAGCGACAGCGGGATCCAGTGAAGAAACGCGCGAAACCGCGACTCAAACGGAGTCAAACGAAAAGGAGGATGACAGTGGTATTAGTGCCGATGGTAGTGGAGCAGACGAATAGGGGTGAGCGGGCCTACGATATTTACTCTCGTCTGCTCAAAGATCGGATTGTTTTTATCGGACAGCCGATCGAAGATTATATGGCGAATCTCGTAATTGCGCAATTGTTGTTTCTGCAAGCGGAAGATCCAGAAAAAGATATTCAATTATATATCAATTCTCCCGGAGGGTCTGTCAGCGCTGGATTGGCGATTTACGATACCATCCAATACGTACGGCCCGATGTCGCGACCACGTGTATGGGATTGGCGGCCAGTATGGGCGCGGTGCTTCTCGCCGCGGGTAAAAAAGGGAAACGGTACGCTCTGCCCAACTCGCGTATCATGATCCACCAGCCGATGGGCGGATTTCAGGGACAAGCGTCCGATATTGAAATCCGGACGCGCGAGATCCTGCGCACAAAACAGCAACTGAATGAAATCATCTCCCATCACACAGGCCAAGACATAGAACAGATCAACAAAGATACCGACCGCGATTATTTTATGTCTCCCAAAGAAGCGAAGGAGTATGGGATCATCGACGGTATTTTTGAACCCTCATCCACCGCCAAACCACCAAAAGAAGAAGAAAATAATTCCAATAACGAAAAAGAAGTGTAAAATAAATATAAATTGAATATATATTGAGTGAATGATGGTGTTTTCCGGTACAATAATATTAAAGTGACGATTCGTTCAAGGGATACCGGATGATCTGCGCATAATGAACGGATTGTGGAAAATCAATAGAGTAAACAGGGAAGGGATTCATGGATTATACCAACAAGAACAAGCCGCTCTACTGCTCGTTCTGTGGAAAGCATCAGGACGAAGTTAAAAAACTGATCGCCGGCCCGCCTCAGAAACACACTTCTCAACCGGCCTATATTTGTAATGAGTGTGTCCTGCTCTGTAACAGCGTCCTGGATGAAGAAATCGAAGTCGAGCTGAAAGAATTCCTTAAACCGAAAGAAATCAAGGAAGCGCTCGATCAATATGTAATTGGTCAGGATCTGACGAAAAAAGGGGTATCGGTCGCGGTTCATAATCATTTTAAGCGCATTCGTTATCACGAAGCGATCACGAACGATGTGGAATTGCAAAAAAGCAATATCCTCATGCTCGGTCCGACTGGATCAGGAAAAACCTATATCGCTCAAACTCTGGCGAAAATCTTAAACGTGCCATTCACAATCGTCGACGCCACAACCCTCACGGAAGCGGGCTACGTCGGTGAGGATGTTGAAAACATCATCCTGAAACTGCTGATGGCCACTGGTTATCAGGTGGAAAAAGCGGAAAAAGGGATTATTTATATTGATGAAATCGACAAAATCGCCCGCACAACGCAGAATGTCTCCATTACACGCGATGTCTCCGGTGAGGGTGTGCAGCAGGCCCTCTTGAAAATCATTGAAGGCACGGTATGCAATGTCCCGCCACAAGGCGGCCGGAAACATCCCCATCAAGAATTCATTCAGGTCAATACCACGGATATTCTCTTCATATGCGGCGGCGCCTTTGTCGGTCTCGATAAAATCATTGAACGCCGGATTGGAAGACGGGTTATCGGCTTTGGTCAGACCGACGAAGGGCCGGTGGTGGTCGACGAAGATAATATTTTAATTAAAGTCGAACCGGAAGACCTGATTAAATTCGGTCTCATCCCCGAATTCGTCGGCCGATTCGCTTGTATTTCCTCACTCAATGAGTTAGACCTGGACGCGCTAAAAACAATTCTCACGGAACCGAAAAACGCTGTCTGCAAACAGTATCAAAAACTCTTTGAATTGGAAGGCGTTCAGTTGGAATTCAGTGATGACGCGCTGGATGAAATCGCTCAGCGGGCATTGGAACGGAAAACCGGCGCGCGGGGATTACGGGCGATCCTCGAAAAAGCCATGATGGAGATCATGTACGATATCCCCTCCATGCCAGGAGTGTCGAAGTGTGTTATTACAAAAGAAGTGGTCGCGGATAAATCAGATCCGCTTTTAGTTTTTGAAGACCAAGAGGAAACCGCTTAATTTTTGAATATTTATGTTCCTTTCAATCTGGGGATCTTTTCTGGGGAAACTGGGGGGCTTGCAGCGTGACCATCACGGCTGAAAGGGGATCTTTCCATCAGTTTTCATCCCGGATTTCGCTGCCTTGTGATAATGAATCGTAAATCCTCTCCTTTCGAATGGCGGATAATCGGATGACTTTCCAAGTAGAACAAAACGTAGTCAAACCCAACCTTGGGATCTGTAAAATTATTGCTGTACGCCGGATGCAGGTGGAAGGCAAAGAACAGCAGTTTTATGTTTTGCAATCCGGCGATGTCAAAGTGATGGTGCCGTTCGCTCACGCTCACACGGGTGGATTGCGCCTTCCTTTAGACGAGCAGGGAATTGAAAAACTCTTTGATTATCTACAGGAACCGATCCCCGCGCCAGATCCTCAAACCGATATTGATGACATGTATCCTGTTGACGTAGATCAAGCGAAGGATGAAATTAAACAACGCGATCCTGATGTCATCTCGAAATGGATCAAAACCCTGTTCTACAAAGAAAAAACGGTTGAATTATCCAAAGGGGAAGCGGATATATACAAGAACGCCTTAGCCTTGCTCGCGGAAGAAATCGCGCATGTGAATCATATCAGCCGCCTTAAAGCGTCCAACCGGATCAAATCGATCTTGAAAACTGGACGCAGCGCCGAGCAGGATGCGTCATAATACGGTTCTTCCAGAGAGTAAACTGCCTATATTCCACCTGCGATACATTCTCCTGACTGAAAACTTCGTGTATGATATATAGATGAAGAGACGGCATAACGGCTCCCGAGAGTCATACTTTTTTGCGCTGCTGGAATTTCTCTTTATACCGTGTCACGTAGAAGGGAAATTCATTCTTGTTGTTTCGCTGATTCATCCGGGATGGTTTGAGGATTTGTAGTAAGGAGACGTGAATGATAGGGTATTTCGACACCGAGTTGGGACGCGTGCAAATATCTCCTACGATCGTCCGCCGTGTGATCCAGAGAGAAGTAGAAAAAAGCCGCCATTTTCGGTTTCCCGGCACGAAAAATGGAGAATCCATCAACCGGAAAACCTTAGAGCGGTGTGTCTGTGTCAACTTTGTGGAAGGTTCAGTCGAGGCGACTCTCATTTTGGCGGTTCTCTATCAATCGCGGATTATCAAGGAGGCGCGGGAACTGCAGGGAAAAATCGTCCGCGCCCTTCAATTGGGCACGGGATTGAACGTGCGCAAGGTCTCCATTAATGTAGAGAGCGTCTTTGAAGAACAGATCCGGCAGCCGTTGCTGCTGGAAAGTGAAATGGAAACAGTCGACGCAGTCAACCAATAAAGACGAAACAGCAATAAATCGAAACCAATAATAATACCCATCAATATAGGTATTGATTGACTTGCCATACACAGCATAGAGTTAAATTTCGTCTCACAGGGCCTTGGATATCGCTAGAGTAATAAAAAACAAATGAAACAATTTACCCTCATCCTTTCTTTTCTCTTCTTATTCTGTTTCTCTTTTACCTGTTTGTTAATTTTATTCTGGGATCCATCGATTCTGTTGGGATTAAGCAAGGCTTTACCTGTCTGGTTTTCGCAAAGCGGTGGAAAAATCATTCTGATCGCATTGACGTTTATTACGCTGGGATGCAGCCTCTCCCTCTTCGCGATGTCCCTGGGTGTGGAACCGGGCGCGCGAAAACATGTGATCGTGGAAAATGAAGCCGGCTCCATCGGCGTCTCGCTGGACGCGGTGGAAGATTTCATTAATCGCAAAGGCCGTCAAGTCAAAGGCGTGCGTGACTTGTATGTCCGGGCGAACGTAGAGGACGGACGGTTATCTCTCCACACAAAAGTGATTCTTGAATTGCATGAAAATGTGCCCGAATTCAGTGAACAATTCCAAAAAAAAATATATCACGAATTGACCGAGACTCTCGGTTTGAAAAATATTAAAGAAGTGCGTGTTTTAATTCATAAGATTTTCCCGAAGGAAACAGCCAACGATCCTCTTCTTCTCTCAAATCATCAGCAAGTCTTTTTGAAAGAACCAAAGGAGAAAGCTCAGGATCGCGCTGAATCACACCCCCCAAATTCATCTCGAAACAACGCCGATTCGGAAGAGGAAATAATAATCCTTTCCGCGAGCAGCGCTGAAGATAAGGAATAGAAATCATGAGCATTACCCAAGAAGAAGTCAAGCACATCGCCCTACTGAGCCGCCTGGATTTATCCAGCGAGGAAGTGGAATCCTATACAGGCGAACTCGATCAGATTCTCCACTACGCTGAAAAACTGAAGGCCCTGGATGTCAGTGGTATCGAACCTCTCTCCCACGCCGTTCCCCAATTCAATGTAGATCAGGACGATGAGATTCAACCATCCCTGCCCCCCCAAGAGGCTTTGGCGAACGCCCCTGACCAGGAAGACCAATGTTTCCGCGTCCCGCGCGTTACGGAATAACCTATCTTCGCGCATCCCACTGGATCATTTTCCTGCTTGGTTTCGTATTTGGAGGCGCGGTGGGAAATGGCTGGTGTCACGGATCCGATTCTTATAATTTATTGCTCAAATTATTCGTCGAGGAATATCAGCAGCGGTATGTCTGCGCGGCCGGTCAAGAAAGCGCCGAATGGGCCGCGTATCCTTTGACTCCCCGTTACGCGTCGTTTGAAGCGTTGTATTACAACTATCTCCATTACCTCGCGTTTCCCCAAGCGGTTGAATACCCCCCGCCGCGTGATGAGTCGGTCTATCAATCTCATCTGGCGTTTATTATTTTCCTGAAGAATCCAGTCTCTACACAAAACGCTCTCAAATCGTTGCATTATCAATCCGTCAAGCCTGAATGGTTTACGCTGCAAGTGGATGGACACCATCCACGCCAGGCGGAGCGGATTCTTGACGATCCCATCCATCCGATTCCTTCCGTTGGCGCTTCGCGGCCGGATTCCTGTTTGGCGCTCTTTCAGCGGGAAAAAGAACCTATTCCGGTTCCTGCGGGAACAAAAATTCAAGTCCGGCTTACGCTTACTCTTCCCGAACAATCGAAAGACATTGTATTCCATTGGACGCTTCCCGATGAATACCCGTTCAGCAATCCGGCTTATGAATCGGATATTTGGACGGTTGTCAGGGAGCGATACGCCGTCATGCCCCAGCCCACGCACGCGCCGGGCCGGGAGGTCTACACCGGGCCGCCGCCCGCCAAGAGATAGGACCATGAAACGACTCGCCTGGATTCTCCTGCTGACCGCTGCTCTATACGGGATCGCCCGCGCGCATCTCAACAGTATCTCCTATTCAACGTTCCATGTGCTGGAAAACAAGATTGAATTGGAACTGCGGTTCACACTGATCTGTACGTTGGAATTATTCAACATCGATCGCGATTCCGACGGATTTTTAACGCAGGAAGAACTCGATCCAGCGAGCGCCATCATGCTCTATTATTTAAAAAACAAAATTAAAGTTCTTTCCGGGGGCCGTCAATTGCCGATGGTCTTGGACGATCTTTCATTCATCACGGAGCCGGAAGATTCCTATACAGTGTTCAAAATCACATTCCCCGGATATGGAATCATTAAAGATCCAATCATCCTCTGCAACGTGCTGGAAGAAACCGATCCCTATCACCGCAATATTTCAGGGATTGAGATAGGCGATATTGAATACACATTCATTTTTACCAATTCCAACTATTTCAACAGCGCTCAAATCCCCCCCTACGTGGAAACCCGCGCTAGAAAAATACAATCCACCACAAGTACAGTCAAGAACGCCACGGATAGCGTAATTCATCTGATTAAATAGAAACCGGGTTACTAAATGTGGGTTATTTATTGGAATCGAATCGGTAGAGTATTTTTTTATTGAAACACGGATTTTTTCCGTGTAATCCGTGAATCTCCGAGTCATCCGTGATTCAAACGGAAGCGGATTCGTCTGAACCGTGATTGAAAGGATTACGGGATTTACATGATTAATAATCAAGAGAATCAAGGTTCAAACAATTATAAGGAGTGTACGCCAAGGGAGAGGTTTTTTTTTCAGAAGTAAAAGCGCAAAACATCCTCCCTGAATACATTGATTTCTTTTTTTCACATGATACATTCATGTTGAAATGAACGAGAAATAACTATTAAACCAATGTTTGCTGAATCCAAAGAATATCAAATTCGATGATTTTGTTGGATTGATTGAAGCGTTCGGTTTTTCTCTAACCAGAATAAACGGAAGCCATCATATTTTCAAACATTCTGGCGTCGGTGAGTTAATAAATATCCAAAATGCGCATGGGGAAGTGAAATCGTATCAGATACGGCAATTCTTGAAAATCGTGGAGAAGCATAACTTACAAATAGAGGATGAATCATGAAAGATTATCATATAAATATTTTTTATAGTGAAGAAGACGAGGGCTATATCGCTGATATTCCCGATCTGAACTATTGTTCCGCTTTTGGCGACACTCCCACCGAAGCCCTGGCGGAAGCTCTTCGAGCCAAAGAGGCATGGCTGCAAGCGGCGATAGAAGAAGGCCGCCCCATACCCCAACCTTCGTATCGTCCCGTATTTTATCAAGTGGGATAGAGCTTGTAGATACCATGTTGAAGGCTGACGGAGCGCCAAGAGTAAGGATTTTTTTCTCCCCCCTTCTCTCCGTGTATTTCTTCCATATCCATAAATATACCCTTAAGATTAATATTGATTCTTCTCGAACATAATCTGCACACGGGGATACTGCAATGAAAACGATCCAAAACAGACGTTCTTTCATTCAAAAAAGTGGGTTGCTGACGAGTATGGCTTTGGCCGGCTCCAAAGCGTATTCTGGCAATGCGGCTAAACAATATAAAGCGGCGATCATCGGCCGGACCGGCGCAGGGGATTACGGCCACGGTTTGGACACGATCTTTAACGGGCTTGATAATGTCACGATCGCGGCGGTTGCTGACGCGGATCCGGCAGGATTGAAACGGGCGGCCGAACGGTCGGGCGCGCAACGAACCTACGCCGATTTTCATGAAATGCTGGAAAAAGAGAGACCGAATCTCGTCAGCATCGGCCCCCGTCAACCGGATTGCCACCGCGAAATGGCGTTGGCTGCGATCGAAGTGGGCGCGCATATCTACATGGAAAAACCGATCAGCGAATTCCCAAAAGACGCCGATGATATCCTTTCCGCCGCGAAGAAAAAAGGTCTTAAAATCAGCCTGGCGCATACGAAACGGTATATGGATCACTTTCTCTTGATGAAGAAATTAATCGGTGAGGGATATCTGGGTGATATTCTTGAAATACGCTTCCGTGGAAAACAGGACAGCCGGGTTGGAGGAGAAGATCTGATCGTTTTAGGCTCTCATGACATGGACATGATGCGGTTTTTCCTGGGCGATCCACAATGGTGTTTCGCGTCGGTTACCGCGAATGGGCGGGATATCACACCGGCGGACGTGCGCAAAGGCCGTGAGCCCTACACCATCGCTGGAGACACAATCCGCGCGGATTATCAATTTAACAGCAATATTCAATGCCGGTGGTCTTCCGTGAAAGGAACCGGGACCTGGAATCAAAATTACAAACATAAAGATAAGACCACGACCAAATGGGGATTTGATATTTACGGCTCAAAACGCCTTCTTTCGCACTTAGAAGGCGTTGGAACGTTTGTATTGGATTGTCCCTTTTTTGTATTCGGTGATCCGGAATTGAAATGGACGCCGATTGAAACCATCGGTTCCGTTTCAAAACCGGAATTCCTTTCGCATCCAATCCGTAATCTCATCCATGCGATCGAGACCGATTCCACACCTCAATGCAGCGGCGAAGACGCCCGTTGGGCTGTCGAAATGGTCTGCGCGACCTATCTTTCGCAACAGTGTAAAGGCCGCGTCCATTCCCATTGGAAATGAGAGATCATCCGTTGAAAGATTTCAAAGGATAAGTATGACGGTTTTCAGATTCACCCATTCATAGATATAGTGTTCAGTCTTCCCCATCTCATCATATCTTGACAATACCCGTTCAAGTTTGAGAATATCGAACGATTCAATATTCTCACCAACATAATTTTGTGATATAATGCGCACAGTTTTTACCTTGTCTGTTGCGCAATTCGGTTATTCATTTTATCTGGGAAAGTGGATTCATGGCCACATTGAACCGCGAACAATTAATTCAGTACATCAAAAACCTGGAACAAAAAGTTCGGAAATATCAAGCTTTAATAAAAAAACGGGATGAGGAAATCGCGGTTCTTCGTGAAAAAATCGAGCAGTTCAATGAGGCGCATAGAGGCGCCGGTTTGGAAATCGATTTAGAACCAGCGCCAGGAATTCATTCAACAGGGGCTATCTCCGTCCATGAAACTATCCCCGAACCACCTCCCGACTCCATTCCATCGAAGATTGCATTACGCCCGGATGGCCGTATTAAAAAACCATTGGAAGAACCAGTAGAAGAACCTTTGATTCAGGAAGCGTCAAAAGAGGCTCCAAGCGGCGCGGCGTCTGGAGATGCGATCCCGGATTCCGAATCGAGGGATGATGAAACACAAAAACCAGCGGCGCCCGTTCCGTCCATGAATTTCCAAGCGGGAGAGTTCCTTGAAGCCGTGCTGGATGGAGAAGAAGACGCGGATGCGGTGAAAGCCCGGCTCGAACAGCTCGAAACCTGCGAAAAAGACGAGCGCCGTAATATCCTGATCGCTCTGACGAGTCTACATTGGTCGATCGTTGAAAAAATGGCTAAACGGATGCCCTTTGAAGACCTGATATGGGAAAAACGTTTGTTCATGCGGTACGGCATGTTGGACGACAAACTGATGGCCGATCGGATGGATATATGGAATCAGCTCTATCACGATAAAAGTGAGCCGGAAGACACAGGCGTCTATTTCCTGGATGAATGGCTGGAAGCCATCGCGCGGGGACGGATCAAGTACAGCACAATCGACGAAATGTCGTTGGATGGACGCAAACCCGATCCCCACGCCTCCGGCGAAGTCGCCCTGAAATA
>CAXXSM010000085.1:0-47481 GCA_963663405.2 bacterium
CAGCGCATAATCGATTCGCTTGGGCTTGATATCACAGATCGCAGGGATCTTTACATTTGGAAATGTGACAAGAATACGGAGCAAGCTGCAACCACGTCCTCCCATACCAATCATTCCAAGTCGAACCGTTCGATTATGATCGCTCTTCGCAAGACTCTGTTTCATGGATTGAGCCGCTAACGTGGAAGCGGCGGTCATGCGGATAAAATTTCTACGGTTAGGCCGCTGAATCATGTGTGTCCTTTCCAAGATATCATTTTATTGATTCACCATTTTACCATTATTTTTGACAGCGCGCGTATTGATTGTTGGATTTGATTAAACTTCCGAAGAGATTTGTACAGTGTCTTATCGATAAAAAAACCTATTCGCATTTGCTCCAGACGTTTTCGTAACCGTTTACTATGTTTTTACTTTAGACGTTCACCGTGTGTTATCACGGTTATCCAGACCGCTTGATCCTGCGGGCCGTCCGTCTCACAGGAGAACCTGATTTCGTTTTTCCCAGAATGCAGTATCGGCGTCATGCCCACTGGCGCAACCTCGCTGAGAACAAAACCATTCGGATCATAAAATTTGCATTTGCCTGAACCTGTGTATTCCAAATACGAATCGCCGGTTAGCGCGCCGGGGAACATTATGGATACGCCGTCGATTGTTACGCGCGGATTGATGATTTTTGAGGGTGAGGTTCGTAACGCTTTGATTGGTCCCAACCGGCAGGAAACATTCTGCCGCGGTCCCAGATCGTTCAGCAGCAGGGCAAATCGGTCAATCTCGCGCCAGCGCAAGGAAAGAAGACTGTGTTTCCAAAGGTAGGGCCAAACGTAATCGAAAACTCTTTCGCCTTCACAATGAGGGAATACGATATAACGCCAGCTCTTGAAATCAAGATCGACGTAGTGATCTGTCGTCACACCACGCTGAATACCTAAATGCAGGTTGAGCAGCGCTCCGCTCCCGTCACCGTATACCCAGACGCCCAACATTTTGTTGGCGGATAAGTCGCGCAATTTCTCGTAATATAGTGTGTGCGAGCACCAGTGACTGGGGGTATCAGAGGGATTGGCGGCTGATAAATTAAAGGTATGGTATTTGTCGTTTAGCCATTCATCCGATGGCTCCAAGCGAGAGACAAGAGATTTGGTTGTTTCGTATTCGGCTTGCTTCAGGCTGGATTGATCCAGTAGGGTGATGTTGCGTGGATCGTCAAAAGAGGCGGGAAGCAGCGCGCCTCGGATTCGAATCGATAATGACTGCTTGTTGAATTCGTTGACATGGTTCAACCGCCCGTGACCGTCTTCCAGCAGGAGGTATTTGTCTGGAGTGTATTGTATTTTGTTGAAGCGCCACTCGCCGTTGTCCTCATCCTGACACAACGTGTAATCAACACCCGGTTCGCGGAGGAGGGTTTTGATTTTTTCCGGGAAGTAGTTCGTCCGCCGCAGTGTGTCATAACGGCGGAAAATCTCCATGATCTCGCCTGTCCGTCCGTTGCCATCCAGGAAACCTTTGGTGGTCTGCAGCGAGGTTCCTGTATCGTAGGCGATTGTTTTCATGCAGCCGTACTCGATCTCCTCGGGCAGTTTCGCGTAGTGGCTGGGATTGTTTAAGTAGAGACCCTCCCAGCCCAGCTCGCCGGGACAAAAATTTTCGTGGTACAGTTTAATACAGTCTAGGCGTGATACTTCTAGAAAGCGCCTATGCGCATAGAACGGGTAATCATTGGAAGCAACCCTGGAGGTGATATGCCACATCAGGTTGTCGTTGTAACTGGATTGGACCAGCAGGTCACGATTTACGCGGCTGAACATGTCGTAGGCGAACTTGTTGACGTGATAAAATGACGGGCCTTGAGACGCGAGTATTTCAGCGCCGTCCAGGTAAAGCCAGTCGAATTGGCAGTAGTTGATCACATGCGCCAAACGCGCGGACACCTCGGTCATCATCGTACTGTTGGTCGCGGGCGCGAAATGGCGCCATTTCTCCGCCAAATAGTAGACCTTGCCGCCCTTGGCGTGAGCCGTGGCGCGTGTGCCACACTCGCCGCGGACACATCCAGTGAACGCGTAGCAGGGTCCGGTTGTGTATTCGTTGTAGGCGATGATCTCATCGCCGATTTGAATGTGGAGCCCTGGGCCATAGATACGGTAATCGAAACGTGTGATCATCCCTTCTGGTGAAGAAGTGACGGGAATACTCGTGTTGGAAGGGTCTATATCTTCGGCGAGTTCGAACTCGCGGATTTTCGCTAATCGGCGATCCGGAAAGGGGGTGACGTATGGATCGTTGAAGCTGACCGCGCCGGTGTTTGTGTGCAATCCCGCTTTGAGCCCTGCGGCATTGATCCGGGCGACGGTCTCGCGTAATTCCTCCAGGCCACGGGGGAATTGCTGTGTATCAATAAGGTAATGTCCGTGGGTCATGAACGGATTGGTGCAGATGTAACTAAATCCACCCGCCTTGGCGTAAGCAATAATTTCGTCAACATCTTTCGCGCCAAAATCGATAAATAGGTAGCTGGTCTTCGTTTCATCAGAGATCTTTCCCCACTGCCCGGCGATTGTGGGATGGGGCATCTGGAACGCTTGTTCGAACTTCGCTATGGTCTCTCGCAGTTTCTCGCCGCCGGAGCCGGTTAGCAAGGCCACTTTTGGATTGCCTTCCACTGGCAGTTCCGGGTATAGCGTTGCGGTAAGTGTTTTACTCTGCTCAGGATCCGGCTCATACTGGCGGCCGCTTTCGACGAAATCAGCAGGAAACCACCTTTCGTCAGTGGCGGTGAGTAGCATCGAGTTGACATTGAAATCGATCGCCTGCGCGCAGACAGCGAAATCACTGTTATAGCAGGCGTTGATGATGGCTCCGATGTGGCCCGGAATATCGGCTGCAAGATTGATTATCCGCACTCTATCAATGCGGCCTTTTATTTGCTCAACTTCAAAGACAAACCACTCATGCGCCGGGCTGATCTTGACATGGAGCTGGACATCGCAGCCATCGAAATCGACAACGACACGGCCATCCTTTAGCTTCACTGCGGTACTCGGTAAGACTTCATCACCCACGAAAACTTTCATGAATGGATTGGGAATCCGGTGGTCTAAATAGTCTTTCCCGTTAGCCTTGCTGCGGAGCGATTCGTTTTGACCGTCCGCGCTGACGCAATAGAGAGCATAATCATTTTCCAGACAAAGAGTGTTTCCTTTTAGATACACATTCTGCGCGTCACTGGCGAGACCGCTCAAGAATGACAAAAGAGCAAGGGCCGAATAGAGAAAGGATTTCACAAGTGATCCTCCGTGGATAGGTTTGGGGATTCTTTAGCGCTAACGTACCGATTGTTAATAACGGCCGTTTCGTCGAGTGAGATACCGATTCTGTGATGTTATAATGTCTTCGATCGCTAGGCCTCTTTGGCCTTTCCGCATAATAAATCGAAATCGGCTATCAAGGCAAGGATATGGGAAAAATGAATCGCAGATCCATACAGCCCAGCGACTTTGTCTGTACCCGTGATTTGGATCGTCTTTAGTTATTATTGATGATATAGACATTTATACTTTATTTTGCAAAAATCGTTGATGATTTATTGATAGATATTTTTAAATTAATCAACACAAGGCGTATCTTCGGCGCTGTTTATGAGTTCACTCGTGAGAGTCATGAGGTTAATATAAGGAAAACATCCATACGAGAGAAAGGGATTTCTGGTTATGAGTAAAAAATACCGTGTTGGGATTATCGGTGTCTGTCATGTGCACGTTCACAATGTCGCGGCGATCTTTCAGAATCATCCGAAGGTGGAATTAATCGCGGTTGCCGACACAACGCCCGATACGCCGGAAATCAGTGAGTCCGCGTATACAAGGAAATGGAACTTGAATTATCTTGTTAATGATATGGGAATTCCCAACGTGTATGACGAGTACCAGGAGATGCTGCGAAAAGAGAATCTCGATATTGTGATCTGCAATTCAGAAAACGCAAAGCATCCAGAAGTGGTTCAAGCGTGCGCGGAAACCAAGACGCATGTCTGCGTAGAAAAACCGATGGCTTCATCTCTGGCTGACGCGCTTGAAATGGATCGTTTCCGCCGAGACGCGGGAATCGAGACTGCGATTCATTGGTATATGCCGTTTTCACCCCAAATGATGAAGATGAAAGCGTTGATTGAAGAGGGCGCGATTGGAAACATCCTTGAAGTCCGAACCCGGATCGCACACGCGGGGCCTCTGGCGGTTGGCGCGAGACATCCCGGACCGAATATTGAAACCGAATCCATGACCGAAGCCGAAAAGGCTTCGACGTGGTGGTATCAACAGACGGCGGGAGGAGGCGCCACGATCGATTTTTGCAGTTACGGCGCCGTCATCGCCCGTTGGTTGATTGGCGAGACCGCCACGGATGTTATGGGGATGCGGATGAACTTGAACAGCCCCTGGGCCGAAGCCGATGACAACGGTGTTATTACCGCGCGTTTCCCTAAAGCGGTTGGGGTGTTTCAAGGATCGTGGACGACGCTGTATCCAGGCGAGTGGGGGAATCCGGTTGTCTATGGAACGGAAGGCACGATCGTTGTCGATGAATGGGGCTCCGCGCCGGGAGTGTATGTATGGCGGGGGCAAGAAAAACACGAAGAATTCTACAAACCGGATTCGTCCAGCCTTGAATATCCCGATATCGCCCATGCGTTCATCCATTCTCTTGACACCGGCGCGCCGTTGCATGAAACGCTGGATCCGGTCTTCAATCTGGACGCCATGGCGATTGTCGACGCGGGGATTCGTTCCGCGGAGAGTGGGAAGTTGGAAGAAATCCAAAGGGTGGGGGAAGAATGATCGTGTAGAAATATCTTATTAGAATATGAAATAGACAAAGGAAAAGCGGATAGAATGTTGTAAACTTTCTGTCCGTTTTGTTTTGTATTGATATAATATTGTTGTTAAATAAGGATATTAAATTATATTTTATATAACGTATTCTTCATGTAACGTTATGATTCTTTTTTAGTGATTTTTAGTTAATTTATCATTAATCAATTTTGGTCCGCTATACAATTATACAATTCTGTTATAAGATCGCTAATATTAAATTCATGTGGAAGCGACGATCTGTTTTTCTTTAATTGGCCGCCAATAGGAAAACAGGGAGCCAATGGCGAATCCCCTATGGAAAATAAATCTTACTTAATAGGAGAAGATTAGATGTTATCTTTTAAAGAAGGTGTTCCTAAAAAGAATATGCTTCATTCATTGGTTTTCGGTTTTATGGTATTTCTGTTTATTTTACTCATTATTGGGGATATTCATGCTCAGATGACTACGAGAGTGAGTGTTGATTCATTTGGGAATGAGGGAAATGAGCGGAGTCTCCAATCATCCATTTCTGCAGATGGGCGTTATGTTGCCTATTGTTCAGAAGCAACCAACCTCGTTCCCAACGATACAAATAGGACATTTGATTGTTTTGTTCATGATCGCCAGACAGGGAACACAACTCGGGTCAGCGTAGACTCTTCTGGGATTGAGGGTAATGGTAGTAGTCCAAATCCGTCTATTTCAGCGGATGGGCGTTATGTTGCCTTTGAATCATATGCTTCTAATTTCGTTCCCAATGATACAAATGGAGTATTTGATATTTTTGTTCATGATCGACAAGTAGGGAACATAACAAGGATCAGTGTAGACTCTTCAGGAATTGAGGGAAATGATGTAAGTCTTTTAGCATCTATATCAGCGGATGGACGTTATGTTGCCTTTATTTCATTAGCTTCTAATCTCGTTCCCAACGATACGAATAATACATGGGATTGTTTTGTTCACGATCGTCAGACAGGGAACACAACTCGGATCAGTATCGATTCTTCAGGGATTGAGGGAAATTGTGGTTTTTCTTCTCCATCTATATCGGCGGATGGGCGTTATGTTGCCTTTAGTTCCGGATCTGATAATCTCGTTCCAAACGATACAAATGGAGAAAGTGATTGTTTTGTACACGATCTTCAAACCGGGAATACAACTCGGGTCAGCGTAGACTCTTCAGGAATAGAGGGAAATGATGGAAGTTTTAAACCATCCATATCAGCGGATGGGCGTTATATTGCTTTTGTATCAGAGGCAACCAACCTTGTTCCCAACGATACGAATAATGCATCTGATTGTTTTGTACACGATCTTCAGACAGGGAATACAACTCGGGTTAGCGTAGACTCTTCTGGGATTGAAGGGAATGATAAGAGTTTTATCCCATCTATATCAGCGGATGGGCGTTATATTGTCTTTTATTCAGATGCAACTAACCTCGTTCCTAACGATACGAATAGTAAAGATGATTGTTTTGTACACGATCGTCAAACCGGGAACACAACTCGGGTCAGCGTAGACTCTTCCGGGATTGAGGGAAATGGTACGAGTTTTAAACCATCTATATCAGCGGATGGACGTTATGTCTCCTTTCAATCATATGCATCTAATCTAGTTTTCGATGATACAAATGGTTATGAAGATATTTTTGTTCATGATAGATATGGATCAAAATACATGGTCAACGGTAACGGTACTGGTGGTGGAGATGGCCGATATTGGCCTGTGATAGATGTACCTGGCGTTGATGACGGCTATTTCGACGCTCGATTTACTCCAGCGACAGTATTGAGTGGCGCAGAACTATTCTCCAGCTGGTGCGCGGATAATGATACACCCATCAAACTTGGTTGGTGGTATGATAATGCGCCTTGTTATTCCTCACTTAATTTTTCAATTGACTGTGCTCCCTTTGTGAATATTGGAAATGTTGGAAAATTGCCTAGCGTGAACGCCTTGTTGGTTTTATATCGCGAAGGTGAATGGGATGCTGGTGTTGAAATTAGCGATCATACCTATTTTGTTACGAATAGCGATATCCAGGCGATTATATGGACACTGCTTTTCAATGGAATCCCCCAAGGTGGTGGTATCACGTGGCAGGCGCCACTCGTCGAGGCTTTGGCTAATCTTGTCGACGGAATGGAGCCCATATATACGACGGGTTCCGATATTCCGATCACAATTATCATCGACACGACGGATCAGGTTAATCTGTTGGAAGTTCCCTATTGGCTGTATGAAGATTTAGTGGCCGCGGGGATTGTAGATGAATGTGTGAACTGACGATTGAAAAAAATTCGCATTGAAAAGAAAATCCCCGGAGGGATGGAATTCCTCCGGGGATTTTGATTTGCATCCATTATACTAATGAAATATCATAGGAGAACGAAATAAATGAAATCTGGAATCAACCGTCGGCAATTCTTTTGCGCTACTGCGCTGTCTTCGATGGCCGCATGTAGGGCGTCTCGTTCGTTTCAAAGTGACCGTCTGAACGGCGGAACGCATCAAAACCGGTTCTTTTTTACCACACAAGGGAAGACGGCTATGATGAATGCCGATGGAAGCGAGTTGCATTATTTCGAGTTCGATCAGCCCGATCAGGTAACTTGGCAACCCGCTGGTTTTTTTACTGATGGACGGCGCGTGCTATTCTTAAGCATGGAAGCCAGGCGGGATGGTCCGGGAAAACCATTCGCCGAATATTACCATACGACGCCCACCCACATCTGGATTTACGATCTCGTCAGTAATTCGTTAACTGAAATCGCCACTCAAAACAGGCTGGCTCCTTTCTATACACCGCAACTTCTGCTCAACGATGAGCGTATCCTTATGCAGGTTGTGCGCAATAAGAAAGGCCAAATTATCAGCATGAATCTTGATGGTTCCGATGCGCGGGAATTTACCCGCGCAGGGGAAGGCATGCCTTATGGATTGAGTTTGAGTCCGGCCGGCAAGCGGGTGGCCTATCATATCGCCAGTCCGTCAGGATATCAGATTTGGACGAGTGACATTGATGGAGATAACCGGACCCTTGTAGCGAGTCACCCCGACCATCTTTATTTCTGTCCTAACTGGTCTCCCGATGGCCAGTGGCTGATGTTTCAGGATTGTCTATTCCGGAAAGATCCCGGGCATGACTGGGCTGATTTGTACCTCTGCCGGCCGGATGGATCGGAACATCGTCTGTTGACAAAAGGGCAGCCGCTTTGGTTCGGGGCAACCTACGGTTCTCCCGGCAATCGAGGCGGCGGCTCCAATATTCCCGTCTGGACTCGTGACAATGCGATTCTTTGCTCTTACCGGTTGCCTAATTCCAAAGTTGCGTGGGAGTATCAGCCCCAGCGTCCCGATGTAGATCATTTTAATCGGGATTACAAGCCGGATCTGGCGTGTGGAGGAACGGAAATCCGCCGGATCGATCCTCGTGATGAATCGATTCTAAGAATCACTCATTCCAACCCGCCGGTTTGGGACTTTAGGCAGTGCGAATCACCTTGTGGTGATTTGATACTCTTTTGCCGCGCGGAAACGGGTGAGGCGCCCGCTATTTGGGTTGTGAACTCCAATGGGGAAAATCCCTGCTTGTTGACGAAAGGCTTGGATGGCCAAGGCGCGGATCATCCCCGCTGGGTTCCTCAGATGACATTGGGAAAAGTGTAAGCAATGAACGTACTTTTTTGATATCACATAATGAAGGCTAATAACGCAATTTTGCTTAGCTGGATAAAAAAAATCCCCGGAGGGATGGAATTTCCTCCGGGGATTTTGGTTTGTATTTAATATATTGATTAGAGGGCTTCGAGTTTGATTTTGGCGCCGTTGTTGTTGATTGATTCTTCGCCCGCGAAACTGGCGGCGGCGGCTTTCATGCCGCGCATGCCGTCGCAGAGGTTGGGGGCGCCGGTGCGGATGGTGTGGGCGAAGCCTTGGAGTTCCCATCGGTATGGATCGTAGGGAGACATATCGGAGGTTCCTCCACCACCGGTCGCTTGACCGGAGACGTACGCGGCGAACGCGGCTCCACCGGCGTCTTCTGCGGCGACATCCACGCCTGTGGCTTTCGCGGCTTCCGCCTGTTTGGATTTGGTCTCATCCCAACCGGGTTCCCAGAAGAGGTAATATTCGTTTTCCTTACTGAGAATGATCGTGCCGCGTTCACCCATGATCTGCTCGTAATATTGGTCGAATGAGTTGCTGGAGATGGAGGAATAGGTGACAACCTGTCCATCAGGATAACCGAAGATGGCGTAAATGTGGTCGTCGATTTCGCGGTCGTCTTTGCTGTAACCGCGAATGAAGTTGCGGTATTCCTCGAAGGTGTTCCAAGGAAAATCGGTTCCTTCCGCTTTGGCTTTATCTCGATCCGCTTCGAATTGGACTTTGCTGGCGTAGACACCGCTTTTGTAGAGTTGATCCTGCTCTGCTTGGGTACGTTGGTGAGCCCCGTACGCCATCGCCCAGGCAGGCATCGCGTCCACATTGTTTTTCCCAAAGACCCAGTTCGTGATGGCCATTTGGTGGCTGCAGAGTTCCGTCCAGAATCCGTGTGAATAATCAGTGTACCAACGCCAGTTCACCAAGTGCTGCATGTCTTTGTAGCCGAACGGCTGCGGATTGAAACTCTGCGCTTCGCTGAGCAGGGCTCTCGGCACGTGAACCCAGTGGTTCCAGTCGTTGTTGCGGTGCCAGAGCGCGCGGATGTGATAGATGCTTCCGAGCAGACCGTCTTTGCACATGCGGTACGCGTCCCAATAGAGGGGATTGTAGAAGCGTTGGTGGCCGACCTGGAGGTTCAGGTTCTTCTCTTTCGCGAGCCGGATCATTTCCTTGCAGTCTTTCAGGTTGTAGGCCATCGTTTTTTCGGTGAAGACGTGCTTACCCGCTTTAAGGGCGTCAATCGCCATAGGACCGTGGTATTTCAGCGGTGTGGCGATGACGACGGCTTCGATTTCAGGATCGGCCAGCATATCTTCGTATTTTTCGTAGATTTTGGGATTGGGCGAATGTTTTGTTGAGACGATGATATCCCGGCCGAGTTTGCGGCTGTCGGGCCGGATATCGCAGAGGGCGATCATATAAAGATAGGAGGGATCCATCACGCTCATGAGCATGCGGCCTTCCACGCCGGATCCGACGATCCCGGCTTTGACGGGCCCTACGTTGGTGGCGGTCATGGCGAAGGCTCCCACAGCGGGGAGCGTGCCAACCGTTTTTATAAAGTTTCTACGGCCAATTAATTTCTGTTCATTGGTTAACTGCATGATCTTTTCCTTCCTCTGTATCGAAAATTTTTTAGTTTTTCAAGTTTAAAAAATCACGTTCCGTTTGTGACGGAATTGGGGCGCTTAGGTTGTTGCTTTGGCTTCGACGGAGGCGGGCGCCTCGGTTTTTTCTTCCGCAGTCACTTTCGGGCGGCGCCGGAGCAGGTTGTCTAGGCCGCCGTACAAGCCTGAATCCAGGCTGGCCAAGGCGGCGAGAGCAAGGAACTCGAGCATATTCTTATTGACGATTAAGTAGTTGCCTTCGGTGTTAATCATGTGTTTGCCCGCCCATTGCGCGTGTTGGATGTCCGAAAAGAACTGCGGCCAAGCATTAAAGACTGGTAACAGATCCAATGGTGGTGTGGCGGCGTAGAACATCGCAAGGAGTGTCATGGCGATAAGCGTGGAAAGGCGGGTGAAGAGGCCCAGCATCAAGCCCGCGCCAGCGATGGTCAACATCCAGGGCATGAGGAAGTTGGACAGTTCCAGCATCCAGGGAGTGGACAACGCCTGGTTCAATAAATCGGGCGATGAGACCACTTCTTTGCTGAGGAACCATTGATAAATCGTACTTAGGCCCCAGGTCTCTTTAATTGTCAGCGCGCCGATGGTGTTGAAGATCGGCGATAGCGGTCCCCAAGACCCCATTAGATATCCTTGCGCGGTCCAATTTGGCTGCGCCAGTTTGACAATTCCTTCTCGCAGGAAATGCCACCCGATGCCAACACGCAGCAGGACTACGAAGAACTGCTGCCATCCCGTTAGGTAAAAGCGTGGTTTGCCGTTCATGATAGTTCGGTTAATACCTCCAAACGTTCTTGACTGATATTCGACGTGATGATTTCCGTATGACCGTTTTCATCGGGTGAACAAAGAATCAAAACGCCAATATTTGTATGCTTTTTACAGTATTCCAACGTCTTCTCAATCCCCATCACGTAGAACGCTGTGGAGAGCGCTTCCGCTTCGGCGCCGGTAGGGGCGATGACGTTGACGAGGGAGAGATGCCCCGCCGGCCAACCCGTTCGTGGATCAATGATATGCCCGTATTTTTTGCCTTCATGGACAAAATGCTGCAATTGATCACCGGAGGAGGAGAAGCCTTGATCGCAGAGCCCAATCTTCGCAAGTGGTTTGGATGAATCCAACGGGTTGCGAATATTGATTTCCCACACGGTTTTCCATGCGGGAGCGCCGGACGCGCACACACTGCTGAAACCGCCACGTGTAAGGACGTTTTTTAATCCCCTTTGGCGCGCGATACGCAGGGCACAATCCAAGGCGAATCCTTTGCCGATGCTGGCCGGTGTTAATTCGATCCCTTCTTTCTTGAAAAAGATCGTATGTTCGGTGTTATCTAACTCTACGAAGTCCATGCCGGTTTTATTTCGGGCTTCCGCTAATTCGTCCGGAGAGGGCAACCGGCCTTGACGTTGGAAAAATCCCCAACACCGGGTGAGGGGGGTACAGGTGATGTCGTAGGCTCCCTCAGTTCGCTTATAGTATAGTTGGGCGATTTTGACGAGGTTGTAGACTTCTTTGCTGACGTGAACTGGCTCTATTGCCGCCCGTTGATTGACTTTTTGCAGTTCACACTCGCCTTGCCAAATATTGAAAATGGATTCGATGCGGTCGACTTCATCCAGCATCTTCATCCCCACAGCGCGGATTTCCGGTTTTTCATAAGCGCAGTAGATTATCTCGAAATCGGTCGCCATCGCCTCGCGTTTCAAACGCGCATACGACCGGTCCAGCCCCAAAAAGGCCAGCGGTTCTTTGATATCGACCAGATCGGCGATCCCGCTCATGAATTGTTCAAAGCCGTTATGAAACAGTCCCCGGCGGCTTTGCAGGGGAGGTAATCCCACCGTGGAGTTCTCCTATATAAGTTCAGTATAATAATGTATTCGCATAGAATGAAAGCTGGGCTAACATACAAACCTATTTATTGTAATTACTTTTTACTAATTCTGGTAGGTTATAGGAAAGACGAAAAGGGAAAAAAGCCGGGGCGCCGTTGGAATGGGAGCAAAAAGAATATCGATTGAGGGGATTCGCTGGTTTTTCATTTTGAACGGAACATCACGAAACTATGTCTATCGGTCTCCATCTACATCCCGTTCCCAGGCTTTGAATGATGATAATAGATCTTTCACCAATTTTGGTTGTTGAGTAGAAATGTCTTTGCATTCACCGATATCGTTGTCGAGATTGAACAACTGGGTTTGATTTTCCATCCCCACGAGTTTCCAGGGCCCCCGCCGAACCGCCCAGTTGTCTCCTCTGCGCCAGAATAGATCCCGTTTTGGGAGTGGATCGCCGTCAAATAGAAGCGGCGCGATCGATACGCCGTCAACATCGTCCGGCGGTTCCACGCCGGCCAAGCCAGTGAATGTTGGCAGCATATCCATCGTCATCACGGTTTCGTCCGTAACCGTTCCTGGTTTGATGAAGCCCGGGCGCCATGCGATAGCGGGTTCGCGGTGACCGCCTTCCCACACGTCTCCTTTCTGACCACGGCATGGGCCGTTGCTGGAGATTTCTCCTTTGAACAAGCCGTTGTAATCGAGGTAACCGCCATTGTCGGATGTGAAGAATACAAGCGTATTGTCTTCCAGTTCCAGTTCCTTAAGCGCCGTCATAATGTCGCCGACGCTTTTATCCACCGCTTCGACCATTTCCTGTACGACAGGACGCGCTTCACCTTCGGGGTGCGGTCCCAGTTTTTGCAGATTCCAATAGTCCGTTCCTTTTACGCGATGCGCTTTCTCGTTTGGCCCCTGCCAGGGAAAGTGAATTACCAAGTGGGCGGCGTAGAGAAAGAAGGGGGTATTCTTGTTTTTTCGCATGAATTCAATGCTGTGCTTTGTGATTAGTTCAGAACTGTAACCCTCTTCCATTTCGATTTTTTTGTTGTGGTACCAATCTTCCGTTCCAGATCGGCTGATGTGGGAAATGTGATCACCGTCACCCGTCAGCAGGCCGCGGAAATCGTCAAAGCCGAAATCGGTTGGCATGTGGGGGGATTGGTAACCCAAGTGCCATTTGCCATACATGCCTGTCGCGTATCCTGCTTTCTTTAGAACCTGGGGAATCGTGACAGCGTTAGTAGGTAAACCGATATGTGGCGATTTGGCGGAGAGAGCGCTTTCGAATGGTTTGCCGAATCGATTCTGGTACTTGCCGGTGAGTAGCGAAGCGCGTGTTGGGGAACACATCGGGCCGTTCGCATGATAATCGGTGAATCTAAGACCTTCCTTCGCCAGTTTGTCGATGTTGGGTGTCTTGTTTCTTGGATGGCCATAGCAGGCTAGATCGCCGTAACCCAGATCATCGGCCATGATGAAGATGATATTCGGCTGGTTTCTTTTTGGTTTGGATTGATTCCGTGCAGAGGAAGCCAATGGGAATCCCGCGCAGCCGCCCGCCGCCATCGCTGCGAGAGCATGGAGAATTGTTCGACGGTTCATTGATGATCCTTTGTTTCTTTATTAAAATTATTTGATTGGAACATCCGGCAGGTGAGTACTTTTAAATAAGAAAGTATAACCACGTATCTTGCATAATTTCCGGAACGTAGCGCCAGGGCAGATGAAAAACCTTGCCCTGGCCACCCGCCTTTTTAACATAGGCATAATCATACCTTACTGAAATCAAGTTGGATTCGATAGGGGCGCGTTCTTTTATGATGGTGCGACCATACTCATGAGTAATCCACAGAGCCAGGCTCCGTACGTTCCCAGCGCGTAGCCGACCACCGCCACTAATACACCGACTGGGGCGAGCGCCGGATGAAAGGCGCTGGCCACGATGGGGGCCGAGGCCGCGCCGCCGATATTCGCTTGGCTGCCGACGGCGAGGCAGAATACGGGAGCCTTGATCAAACGGCCTACAATCAGCAGCAGCAAGGCGTGAATGCTTATCCAGATGACTCCGACGATGAAGAGATCCGGTCTTTCCATGATCGACATCACATCCATTTTCATTCCGATGGACGCGACGAGAATATAGAGAAACACCGAGCCGATCCGGGACGCGCCGACGCCTTCCAAGCGTCTTGCGGGAGTGAAAGAGAGTAGCAATCCACTGGTTGTCGCGATGACAACAAGCCAGAAAAAGGAACTGGTTAGACTATATTGATCTAACGCGGGACAGGTGGATTCGATCCATACGCTAAGGTTATCCGCGCCCATATGGGCAATGGCGGTTACGCCGAAACCGGCGGCCAGCACATTCATTGTATCGGCCAGGGTGGGGATTCGTTCGATTTGAGACTTATAGTCTTGCATCTTTTTGCGTAGATGTTCTATATCGCTTGTATCGGCTTGATTGAAACGGTCAATTGTTTCGGCGTTTCCGGCCATCAGGAGCAGGATCGCCATCCAGACATTCGCTACGATATGTCCACGGTGACAAGAGTCGCAAATATATCATCTCCGACGTTGAACACTTCTTTCATGGCGGCTTGATTGGCTCCCCCGCCGATCCAGCTGCCTGCGACAGTGGTTAATCCACGCCATATCGCATCTGGGCCTTGTCCTCCAACCGTTTCGGGGCTGACCATAGAGACAAGCAGGATCGCCAGTGGGCCTCCAAGGATGATTCCTGTTGTACCGGTTAGGAACATGATCAGCATTTTGGGCCCAAGCCGGATCACCGCTTTCAGATCAATGCTCAAAGTGAGCAGCACAAGACAAGCGGGCAGCAGGTAGCGCGACGAGACGAAATAGAGGTTTGAATGATCGGCGGAAATGATATTCAAGTTGGTCAACACCGCTGGGATGAAATAACAAAGGAGAAGTGAGGGGACGTATTTATAGAAAGTCTGGAATAGGCGCTTTTGGCTGGAGGAGGTGTGGAAGACCAGCGCGAGAATGACGATTAAGATACCGAGTGTGACCGCGTCGTTGGTGATGTATGGGGTGGATTCATTCAATGTGGATGTCTCCGGTGTATGATTAAACAAAGTATCTCACGGGCGGGGACGCCCGCGCTCCATTTTAAGATTATTGTATTCGTTATGGTTGTGAAAGGTTATCGGACGCCGGGACGAAGGCAAAATTATAACAGGTCACTCTATCCATACCTGCTATGTTGGAGTATATAATATATTTTTCGTTTATCGCTTCGCTAGATCAAGCATACATATAATTATGAATAGGAGGAATCCAATGACAGACTACCGCGTGGGATTGATCGGTTGTGGCTGGGTCGCGGGAGAACATATCGCCGCTTATCGGAATAACCCCCAAACGGAATTGGTGGCGCTCGCGTCCTATACGAAAGAAGAAGCGAAACAGAAGGCGGATGAATGTGGTGTCTCCGTTCCGGTTTATGATTCGTTGGACGCCATGTTGGAGAAGGAAAACCTGGATATCGTGTCCGTCACCTCACCGCCGGATTATCACGTCGAACACGCGATGAAAGTGGCGGAAAGCGGGGCGAGCCTGGTACTTGAAAAACCGATCGCCCTAACCGCTGATTCGCTTCATCAACTCGTTGCATGTGTAAAGAAAAACAATACGAAATCGATTGTTAGTTTCGTGCTGCGCTGGAATCCACTTTATTCGATTATCCGTTCACTGATTGATGACGGATCGCTGGGGGAACTGTTTTATGGGGAGGTGGATTACTACCACGGTATTGGACCTTGGTACAAGCAATACGAATGGAACATTACCAAACGCGCGGGGGGCAGCACGCTGCTTTCCGCCGGGTGTCATGCGGTTGATGGCCTTGTGTGGTTTATGGGGAGCCGGGTGAAAGAAGTACATGCGTTCGGCGTACATTCGAAAGCGGAAATCTATAAGGCGTATGAATACGATCCCACTGTCGCCGCCATTCTCAAGTTTGAAGACGGGCGGGTTGGGAAAGTGACCAGCTGTATCGAATGTAAGGCTCCGTATATGTTCCGAATTACGCTCCTAGGCGACAAAGGAACCATTAAAGACAATCAACTTTTTTGTGAGAAACTGAACGGGCAAACGAACTTCGCCACGATTCCCACGATCCTGCCCGATAGTGGTGATGTCACCCATCATCCATTCCAAGGTGAGATCGATCATCTTGTGGAACGGTTGGATAAGGGGGAAGATTCGGATGTTCCCATTGATTACGCCGCGCATATTATAGAAATCTGCCTGGCGGCGGAACGATCCGCGGAAACCGGAGAAACCGTCACACTTCCACTTTGAGAGAACGGATTTTGCCCACTGGCCCAACCGGTGGAAATTGAGTAATGAGGAAAAATAAATATGAGAATCGCTGCCATACACGCGCATCCCGATGACGTGGAATTTCTCGCGGCGGGGACGCTCGCGCTGCTGCGGGAACGGGACTGTGAGATTTTTATCGCGACTGTCAGTTCGGGAGACAAAGGCTCTCCCGATAAAACGCGGGAAGAGACCACCGCTACACGGTTCGAAGAGGCCCGGCGATCGGCGTCAATCATTGGGGCTGAATATGATTGCCTGGGGATGCGTGATTTTGAAATTTTCGATGATGACCGATGCCGCCGTCTGGTGACGGAATACCTCCGGAAGACACGTCCTGATATTGTGATCACCGCGTCGCCGGGTGACTATCTAACCGATCACGATATGGCTTCCATCTTAGTGCGCCACGCTTGTTTTTTCGCGCCGGTCCGGCTTTACGAGACAGGGACGGCGCCTCCGGCTGAACATATCCCCGCGCTCTATTATATGGATCCGATCGAGGGGATCGACATTCATGGAAATCGGATCGTTCCTGATTTCTGCGTGGATATCTCATCCACGATTCAAACAAAGGAATCGATGTTGACTTGTCATGAATCACAGCGTGAATGGCTGCGTCAGCATCATGGAATGGATCAATACATTCAATCCATGCTTGAATGGTCGAAAACAAGAGGCGGGGAATATGGCTTTCAGTATGGTGAGGGGTTCCGCCAGTATAGAGGGCACGCGTATCCACGCGAGAATAGGCTGGTGGAATTGCTGCCGGCTGAGAAAATACGAATGTGAATTTATGGTACGGTAGGTTTGATGGATTTAGCTAGGGCAGAAAAAAACCTTGCCCTGTGTACCCGTTATGGTTTGGAACCGGCACGATCATTCTCCAGTAATGGTCATTTGATTTTAGTTAAACCATAGAGCGAAACCAACGAAACGTCCATTGAAGGAATTCATCAGTCTTCGCCAGAAATCAGGTTGAGTGAGTTCGCCCTCTTCTAGATAAGGCGCCGCCGCCGTTCCTTGAAACCAGAGTACCAAATCGAATGGCCGTGGCTCCGTGAAGAATCGTTTCAGGTTTATTCCAACGGATTCCTTGCCTCGCCAGAAGGGAATGAGTTTCTTGCCTGATAACAGGTCTTCGGCTTCATCGAGAAATGCAAGCCATTGTTGGATCATCTCCTGAGTGATCTCGACACCGGGAATGACTCCAGTCTGGTTTGGATTTGGAATCCATTCGTGATTGTCGTCTGTTTCTTTTCCATATAAAGTCCATGATTCGCGGCTGAGTTTGATTGTCTGATGCAAATGATCGAGAGCCGATTCACTATGTTTGGCGTCTATAACGGGAAAGTTAATTAGATGGATGAGCGAAATGGCGTCTACGATTGTTGTGTAGTTATAATGTGTATTGCTTTCTTGCCGTTGTTTCAGGAATGGATAAGAAGTTTCTGGATTTTCGAAAAACAAATGCGCTGTGTGATCAAACAATTTTGAGTCGTCGTACGTCAAGTAGAGTTCAAGGATGGCAGAGAGTAAATGGCAATAACCACGGAGCCACGGAACGTCTCCGGCGTCAAAATTGATGAGAAAACTTGCCGCCTGTTCTTCGGTGATATCCATTTGGCGATTCAGCTGGGCGTAGATGCGCCACAACGCTTCTTGATCAGTTTTTTTTCCATCAGTATCGAAATCAAAGTATGTCCTTCCAAAGTATATACCGAGTTGCGCCGTCTCATCTTTGATTTGAGAGAGGGTTTTCTCTGCTTTCATTAGATCTTCGATCATTTGCCGGGCGATTCGTTTTACATCATCATTGCCGATCGGCTCTGGATTTGGATTGGGGGGGACCGGCAGCCGCAGGAAGGGAAGTTGAAATTCACTTGGCGCGCGGAGACCGTATCGATACCAGGATTGTCCAAGGTTCTGAACGGCGTCAACAAATTGCAACAGGCCAATGGCAAAACGCAGGTTGTCATTGTCCGGATCACTGCGTAATTCTTGGGTCAATGTTTCTACGCCATTCTCTATTTTGGCTTCCGCGAGATATGTGTTCACTCGCGCTTCGATCGTTTCCTGAGTGTTCGCGCAATTCACTATAGGAACTGCCGCGGTTACGAAAAGCGCCAATATTGCCAACCAGCAGGCACGGTTTATCATCGGTGTTCTCCTCTGATCCATTGTATGGATTACGTTCTTTTTTAGTGGAATGACTCAAGACATCTCCAATCTTTACGAATGACTGTCGATGTTGTTACGTAAAAATGGAGGGCGGGCGTCCCCGCCCGCCACTTCGTTCATGGATAGACAAGGAGCGGCCAACCAAACCGCTCCCTATAAGAGAATACAAAAATATATGGTGAATTTCGATTACGCGTTCTTTATCGCTTCCGCGTTTGCTTGGATTTTGCGGATGGCTGTAACGATGTCGTCCATGTCCTGTTTACTGCCGAGGAGCATATTTTGGTAGAACCAAACGGCTTCTTCGTTGCAGAGTTTGTCGTTTTCGGGTGTTTCGTTTTCGGCGAAGTATTTTTTGATGTATTCCCGGCCGTAGATTTTGGTGAATCCTTCGGATTGAAGTGTCTCTTTGAGGAAGGGCTCGTGGTTGAGGGGGGTGTAGCCTTTCCCGCAGGAAACACCTTCTTTGTTTAAAGCGCTGATGAATTTGGCGCGCGGCAGTCCTGAAAATTGGCTGGAGTCATAACGGAACATGTAAAGGTGATAGGCGTTTCGAGTGGTTCCATCGTACATTCTTGCCGGTACGATGCCCGGGATCTCATCCAATTGTTCTGTGAGCCACGCCGCGTTTTGTTCGCGCCGTTGAGATTGTTCTTCCAACCGTATCAATCCGCGAAGCAACACCGCGCCTTGGAATTCAGTCATCCGTCCGTTCATCCCGTTATGAATATATCCGAAGCCATACTTATTGGTGCGTTCCCGCCCGTTGGAGTGGAATGAGAAACAACGATCCATCAATTCTTCGTCATTACAAAGGACCGCGCCGCCTTCTCCTCCGCTTAAATTTTTCGTAACTTGGAAGCTGAAGCAGCCGGTGTCGCCTAATGTCCCTACTTTCTTGCCCTTCCATTCAGCCAAGTGCGACTGACAGGCGTCTTCGATCAACGCCAAGTCATGTTTTTCCGCGATGAATTGAACTGTGTCCATATCCGCGACGTTTCCGCCCAGATGGACGGGGATTATACAGCGGGTTCGGCTGGTGATGCGGTCTTCAATTTTTTTCGCGTCGATCTGGAACGTCTCCCGGTCAGTGTCTACAAAGACAGGAATCGCATGATGCAGCAAAACAACGTTCACTGTGGCGACAAATGTATATGGAGGCACGAGAACTTCATCACCCGGACCGATCCCCAATGCGCCGAGAGAAGCTAAAAGGGCGCTTGTGCCGTTCATCGTAGCCAGGCATTCTTTCGCGCCCATCAGTTTCGCGTATTTCTTCTCAAAGGTACTGACATGATCTCCGTTAAGACGGCACCAGCCTTTATCGTGAAGCACTTTATTCCAAGCTTCATCGTCACCTTCGCCGATCATCGGCCAGGAGGGAAATCCACCGGTATGCGCAGGCTTTCCCCCTAAGATCGCCGGTTTTGCCGCCGTTTCCGAAGCCTGGGATCGAATCACTGGTCCTGCAAGGGATACTCCCGCTGTCCCCAACGCCGCCGCTCCGATAAAATTCCGCCGTTTCATTTCTTCTTTCGCCATTGTACCGTATCCTTTCAACCAGAATTTTAGGTAATTTGATCTAACGAAATTATATACACATTTCCTTATTCAATTGGAGAGAGGAAATCGGTTTTTTTAAAAAGATGGTTGAAAATCATTTGGGGAAGGATTAAGAACGATGATGGTAAATGGATGTTATTTCAACTATTTCGTCTCTCACACTCACTCGTGTATCCCAGCCTTTAATTCCAAAAATTTACAGCGCTTGACGTTGTCGTGTATCGTTTGATTGCAATTTATTTTTGGGTGTTTAATTCAATCAATATAATCTTCATTGTATTTTGGTTAAGAATGGGAAATGCGGTAAAAAAAT
Source organism: bacterium (assembly GCA_963663405.2). Classification (GTDB taxonomy): domain Bacteria; phylum Hinthialibacterota; class Hinthialibacteria; order Hinthialibacterales; family Hinthialibacteraceae. The sequence continues at coordinate 20,405 of CAXXSM010000085.1, forward strand.
GAAAATTTTTCAAATTGACATATTGACATTTCTCCATTTTTAATGTGATGATAATTGCTATTCGGTACGTCAATCAATCCATATTTTTTTTTCAATTTGTAACTAAATAGAAAGGGCCGAAGAATGGTGAATTTAAAAGTTCTTTATAATCGAATGATGAATTCCAGGCTTTCTATGGGGCTCACGTGTATATTTTTGTTACTGGCTCTATGTAAAATCGTGCAGGCGCAGAACGCAATTCTTTTAGGCGATCTTAACCATGATGGTGTCATTGATACACGGGACGCATTGATGATCATGCGTGCTGTGGAAGGGCTCGATACATTGACAAATGAGGATTTCGAAACCGCGGACGTGTATCCTATTCCGGGTTTAAATGGGCGCGCTGTTGGAGATGGCAGCGTGACGGAAGATGATGTGCTGCGGATTCTCTATCAGGCGGCTGGTCTGCTTCCTACGGGGGAATTGACCGGTGATTATTCGGATTCATCCCCCACGATCTCCGATTTCGAACCTCAGAGCGGTTCGGCGGGAACTGAGGTGACTATCATTGGGAGTAATTTTGTCAGTAGTACGCCGGGTGAAAACGCGGTGTTTTTTGGAGATGTGGAAGCGGAGATTATTCGTATTACAGGAACAGAGATCACTGTCTTGGTTCCCGATGGCGTACATTCGGGGCAGATTATCATTCGCACGCCGGGTGGAACCACTGTCAGCGGGGCGGATTTTGACGCGGTTGAATTGCGCGAGGGCGTATTGAACGTAGGAACCGTCTTTGATCCACAGGATTTCACGGTCGTGAGTAAGTATGGTGAGACGGACATTCAAGACGCGAACGGCGGTTTCTCCATTCCCGTGGCGATCGATAAGATCACAATTGTTGGAGCGGTTCCCAAGGGGGAGGAAGAAAATTCTTTTCTTCTTATCCATATCCCAGAAGAAGAAGAGACCGAACCGGAATCGATTGTAATCGATGAACATACGACAGCGGTGGCGGTAACTTACTTCAATCCTTTTTTTATTACGGATAATCTGTTCGCGGCGCGGATGTTGATGGAGACGATGGAGACGGTTCCTGAAGTGCAGGCGCTGGCGGATGTGATCGCGGCGCGGTATCCACAGACGCCGGAAGCATTGGATGACGAGGAGGTCGAGGCGGCGTTGATACAAGCGGTCAACGCGGTGATGGAGGCTCTTCCGGAAGAGTATACGATTGATCTCGATACGGTGGATTTTTATGCGAAAACCAGAACTCCCGCCCGGTATGATTCGGATGATTTTCGCACGGCGAAACAAACCTGGTCCCCTTCAACTCTCGATCGATGGTCGCAGCTGAAGAATCCGTCCGCTTCAATGTATGGAGGTGGGGGAGATACTGTGGCTGTTAAGACCGATAGTTTGGATTTGGATTATATAAAGCTTAAGTATGATAGGGCGAGTCATTCCATTTTTCCAAAACGGTCTCTGAATTATAGTCCTCTCGATTGGCTGGTGGCGCTCTACAAGGTTGATCCCGTCAGTATGCCGAAAGGGATAGGGGAATCGTATTTTACCTTGAAGAAAAGACGCGTTCGGCTGACGGGATATGAAAAATCAGGTGTTGTTGAAGCGAATCTGTGGACCGCCAAAATAGATGTTTTAGGGCAGGTATTGAAATTGGCGATTGATGGGATCCAGGGATTTCTCGGACTCGCCAGTAAACAAGGGATCGCTTTGCAGGGCAAGGAAGATTCAATTTACATGCTGCGCGCCTACAGTGGCGTGTTTTGGGATCACCTAAAATTGACGGGTGATGACAAAGACGCCATTCCCGCTTTCCGGGATGGGCCTCGGCTTCATAATTACGCCGTCGCGATGAACGTGGTTCTCGTGCTGGTCGATGTCTGGGCCATCGTTTCCGAGAAAGAAGGAATGGTTCGTGACGCGATGAAAAAGGGATTGCGGGAAGCGTATAAAGTCATGACCCGTGAATATGGGGAAACCGGTATCCAAGGGAATTCAAATACAAAAGACATTTTAAAAATCGTGGTGAAAGTCGTGGTTTCGGCGAGTAAAAAAATGGCCGACGCATTCGCTCGTGAAGGACTGAAGGCCGCGTCAAAAAAAATGAGTGGGGTTTTGCAGAAAATTCTTGGGAAAGCTGTGCCCATCTTGGGCATATTAAAAAAGATCTCCAAAGTGGGGAAAGTGGGCGAACGTATTCTTGGTATGACAGGTTATGTCTTTTATCTCGACTATTACTTCGATCTTCCTATAGGGATTCCTCGGTATAACGTTGCGCGGGGACCCACGCCCTTGGAAGTGGGTATTGTCATGGTCGGTGATCCCTTCATACCGGTCATTGAGTCGATATCTCCAACGACGGGGGGGTATGGAACGGTCGTTACAATCAATGGCAGGAATTTTGCGGTGAACGCCAAGGATAATGTCGTGAAATTTAATGATATTAAAGCGGAAGTGTTGTCATCGGATAATCAGGTAATCCTCAAGGTCCGGGTTCCTGATGGTTTGCCGCGGGGCCGCGCGTCAATCACCGTGGATACTCCAGCTTCCATGAAATTAGGACGTAACAATGATTTTAATGTCGATCCGGCGCCTGTTATTGAAAGTGTTTCTCCTCTCGCTGGATACGGCCCATCAGGGAACGCGCCCGGGGAACCATTTGCGGGGAATCTTGGTATGGAAGTGACGCTGATTGGTTATAATATGCGGCCAATTGGAACGGAAGAAGAATATAAAGTTTTCTTTGGAGATACGGAAGCGGAAATCGTCAGTCAATCCGCTGATAAAGTCGTCGTTCGGATTCCAAAAACCACGGCTGGCGCCAAAGACCTCTTCATTCGCCGGAACAGTGATGGCAGGGAGAGCAAGCATTTTCAATTTACGATATGGGGGCGGCCTGTTGTGGACAGTATATCGTCCCGAAATGTGATGGCGGGAGAACTCATTGTTGTTAAAGGCGCGAATTTTACTGACGCCCGTGTGCAGATCGGCGATACATTCGCGTCCATTCAACCGTCAGTGGCGGAAGACGAGTTGCATATCATCATGCCAAACATTGGGGAGGAAGGAGATTCGTTCCCATTGAAGATATGGAATCAAGCGAATCAGACCACTTCCGGCACAATTACGAGAAAGGCGGGAGTGAAGGTTCCAGAATTAACTGCGTTGCCAAGAGGGATGGAGATACCCGTCCAAACCAATAGTTCGACGGTCAAACCAGATGGGATAATCTCCCTGGCTGAAGCCGTGGCTTTCGCCAATGGATCAAGCAATCCATTCGAAATCGGCCAATGGGATAACGCGAATGAGAAATGGACTCTTACATATAATCAGATTAAGTTGCCCGCATTGGATGAAGATGGAAATTATGTGAGGGATGAAGAAGGCAATATAAGTTATTATTATGAGTGGGTTCAGAGCGCGACGCAAAAAGAAGTGTTGGACATTAATAATGGCGGCGCTCATGAAACGCGTGAGGTTTATCATAAGAATAAATACCACTCAGACATTATGAATGGCACAACAATCACTCAGCTGTCATATATTATGGATATCGATGCACAGCAACAACAGGAAGGGGACTTTGTTAATTTTATCGCGGACGCCGATTTTAATTATAAAACTTTTAATGGTGGACTTTACGCGGACCGGATTTATCCAGCCACAGACATGAAAGTGTTTAAACTGACGTCGCTGCAGCTGGGTGAACAGGATACGCTTGCCTTTTCCGGCCGGACGATTGAACTCGAGGGGAGTTTAATCGCGCGAGATAGATGCATGGTCGAAGCCGATACGATTCGGCCGAAGCAATCGATACTGATCGAACAGGCGAATCGTGTGATTATCTATTCCGGCACAATTGAGGGCGCCAATTCGGATGGAGTGAAGATTCGCAGCGGATATGGGAATACCATTTACAGTAAGATTCAACAATGCGGCGGCGAGGGTGTTTCCATCCAGTATGGGGGAAAGAATAATATCGATACGAAAATCATATCATGCGGCGGTCATGGTGTGGAAATTACCAACAGCGATCAGAACGATATTGTTGTGAATGCGACGTCCTGTACGGGATCAGGTATATCTATCGATAGTGGAGACTCCAACCAAATTACTCTGAACGCCAATCAATGCGGCGGTGATGGGATTACAATTTTAAAAGCGAAACTGAATCACGTGACCATTGGAGAGATCCGAAGTTGTAATGCAGGTGTTTATCTAAATGAATGTGAACAAACCACTCTGAACAATAAAGGCGGTATCATCCGTGATTGCCGCACAAATGGAGTCACAATTGAAAAAGGATGGGGCAACTCAATCAACGCGTATCGTTCCTATCGGATTTTCAAAAACAACGATCATGGAATCGAGATTATCAATTCTTCGAAAAACTATATCCGGGACGCCCAAATCGCGGGGAATGAATGCGGGATTGTGATTCGTGGAAGCGATAGTTACGAGAATACGATTTCCAGCTGTTATATTGGCCGATTTGTCGATCCCGATGAATCTGATGGCCCCTATTACAACACGTATTCTACGCTTGGAAATCGTAGTCATGGAATGTATATCTATAGCGGGGCGAATGATAATGTTGTGGAATGGATCGAATCGTCCGCCAATCAAGGGCACGGTATTCTTTTAGCAGGATCTGGCGTGACATTCAATGATCTTTACCGCTGCTCGTTTGGGACTCCACGAGGCGGCGCGCTTTTCGAGGAAACTATCAATGGAAACAGTGGAGATGGGGTTCGGATTCAACAAGGCGCGTCAGATAACACAGTCGTGGAATGTTATATACATGGTAATTCTCAAAATGGGATTACTTTGAAAGACAGTGGAACTAGTGATAACTGGATTAATGAATGTGAAATTGGCGTTGATTTCAGTACCGATTCGCAAGGGAATAAAGTCTTTGCTGCAAATCGCGGGTACGGTATTGAAATCTTGTCCGGCGCGGCATTGAACGATATCGATACGTGTGAGATTGCCGTGAATGATAAGGGAGGGATTCTTTGTAATGGATTGAATGGATCGTCCGAGTATGAAAATTCAACGCCTCTCATTCATGATTGCGTCCTCGGCTACGAACGCGATCCCTTATACTTTGGAAAACGCGGCTCACGCGCAATGCAGGCGGCTGCGGGATCCGTTTTTGGGATTCATATCAAAAACAGCCAAAATCTCCTGCTCGCGCGGAATAAAATCTACTATTTCGACACGGGTTTGGTTCTCTCCGGCTCGACGCGGCAGTTGCGGTTGGAAGAGATTGAAGCACGGAAAAACGATAAATTCGGTTTCTATTTAGAAGGAGCGATCGGAATTACATTTACAGACTTTGTCACACGGAATAATACTTTGGATGGCGTTTTCGCGCAGTATTGTTCTGATCTTCAATTTATCGAGAACGGTCTTACGCAATATAATGGCGGGTCCGGCATGTATTTCGACGCGTGTGACACCGTGACGCTCTCCCAAGTTTCGATGGGATTGGAGAATGGACAACATGGTCTCTCGATCGATAACTCCAGTGGGTTTACCGTCCAAAAATGTAATAGTTATCAAAACGATGAACATGGTGTCTTGATCGCCAATGGATCGTCAAATATTCAGCTGCTGCAAGGCGGATACAGTGACAATGTAGGGATTGGATTGAAAATTGTTGACTCGAGTGATGTTGAACTCGTTGGATACTTCTCCATGTTCTTCAATCAAGGGGGTGGAGTGTACATCGAAAATTCAGGGGATATTACGATTGGAAAAGGCAACCAAGGTGGGATTATCGATACCATTGAGAATCCCTGCCTCGTGATTACCGGTGAAGATACCCAAAACATTTACGTGTATTCCAACACACTTGCGGATTGTGAGGAATTCGCGTGCGTTCAGATTGACGGTGGTTCGAATATTTGGATTGGAGGTTGGATACCGGGCTGGGGAAATTATATCGGCTCGAATGAGAATGTTGGCATTCTCGCCGAAGGCGTGGTGACTAACTTATATATTATCAACAATATCATTGGAGGATCGGCCGCCGCGCCCGATGGGACGATGACCGGGAATTCTATCGGTGTTTTGTTGCGGAATGGACTCTGCGGCGCGACGATCAGTGAAAATATAATTCAATTCAATGAGTCACATGGAATCCATCTTCTCAACAGCGCTTGCAGCAATCTGATTACGACAAATACGATTCAACAAAATGGCGATGACGGGATTCGTGTGGAGGGGATCGCGTCGATTTATAACCGAATCACCCGGAATTCCATCACTCGTAATAATGGAAAAGGAATCCAGTTGATATCGAGTGGGAATGGTGGTATCGCCGCGCCGGTGATTGATGAGATTTCTTATGGAGGCAAGGGGGCGTCCGGTGTGATTCATCCTGTGCCCCCCAAAGGTTCTTTGGTTGAATTGTACGCGGATGAAGCGGACGAAGGCCGTTCACTGCTTGGAATTGCGCCTGTTTATGGCAACAACTTTTATGTGAATGTGGCCATTCCGGTCGGGATGAATCTGCATGCGATTGCGATTCATCCGGATGGGAATACGTCGGAATTCGGGCCGGTCATTCTAGCGGATCAGTACGAAGCCGGTTTTGTGTTTACATCGGATATGGGGACCGCGCAGGATATCTATCTAAGTGACCCGCGCAGCGATATGCCCATTCAATTAACAGACGATCCCTCTAATGATTTTGATCCCCAAGCGGCGGTGAATGGGGATGGATATTTATTTGTTTCGGATCGAAGCGGGAACACGGATTTATGGCTGCAATTGTTTGACTCTTCAGATCCCGTTCAACTGACCTCGAATACAGCGCCGGATTACGATCCGGATTGGTTGAGTGAGTTGGGGAAAGCCGTATTCACATCGGAGCGGGATGGGAATCCTGAAATCTATGTGATGGAGACCGCGGCGGACGCCGGGGAAATTGGTGAGTTGACCCTCACAGAAGGCTCTGAAGCGTTGACTTCCACTGCTGAAACAGCCGGCGACGCTTATGGAATGCTGCTGAATTCCGGCAATGGGAATATTACAAAACTGATGTTCTACATCGCGCAGGATCCCGCGCCCTTTGAATGGGGGATCTGGTCTGTTGAGAACGATAATCCTGAAACGGCGCTCTTAACCGGCACAACGACTCCAACCGATATTGGCTGGCATACTGTGGATATCCCACCGCTTGAAGCGCCGGAATGGTTTATTATCACACTCACATTTTTAGAGGATCAACGTCCCCAGATCGGTGTCTCAACTTCCTCCCAATTCTTGGGGTATTACCGTTTCAGCGCCGCAGTGGATATGTGGCTGAATATTTTTGATACTCCTATTATGATGAAAGCGTTGGTTGAACCGTTCCCACCTTTACGGGTGACGGATCATTCCGCAGTGGATCGGTATCCAGCCTGGTCGCCGGATGGAAGTAAGATTGCTTTCGCGTCCGATCGGGGTGGATCGATGGATATCTGGGTGATGAATGCGGATGGAAGTAATCCCCAGCGGTTGACGGACGGTGAGGGAGAGAATACGAAACCGGCTTGGGCGCCGGATGGCTCCTCAATTGCTTTTGTTTCAACGCGGAGTGGAAATCCAGAAATTTACCGAATGGATGTGAATGGAGAAAACGTGGTTCGTTTAACTCAGAATGAAGAAGAGGACACAGATCCTGTGTGGGGCGCCTCAGGGAATTATCTTCTCTTCGCGTCGAATCGGGATGTCGGTTATGAAATTTACCTGCAGACACTGGCTGGTTCTAGCGCGAAACGGAAGACCTATACAAACGTGGATTCCATCCAGCCGGATTGGGCGTCATCGGAATTTCTGCTCCGTGCGGAGGAAGCGCTTTCTACCGCCGAAGAAGAGGAACCGCTTGCGAAGCGGCGGTCCCGCCCCCTCGCGGATGGGGATATACAACTCGCTGTCTCTGATTCGCAAGCTGGATCCGGTCAAACCGCTGAAGTGTCTTTGAATGTCACGGGCGCGGATCAACTAGGCGCCGTCGCGCTGGAATTGGCGTATGATCCAACCATTCTTCGTCTGATCGATTCCCCAACGGTTGGAATCAGCGATCAATCCTTGTATGTGATGAATCCGGAACTGTATCCAGACGATCGTGGATTGTTGCGGTTCCATTGGGTGCGCGCGTCGGGATTGAGTGGAGATACGGACGCGTTGAATCTGAAATTTGAGGTCAAAGAGGAACCGGACGCGTATGAGACGGCGATTCAATTGATCTCCGCCGAAGCCTATGATACAGAAGTCAATCCAGTCAACATCAATGTTATCGATGGTTTGCTTACGATTACGAAACTGATTCTCGATGTGGATACTTGGATCGATCTGTTTTACCTCGCAAATGAATGGGGGCAGGAAGGAACCGGGTTGAAAGCGGACTTTAATTTCGATGAGAGGTGTGATGATGAGGATTTGGTGGAATTTATCCGTCTCTGGAAACGTTCGCGGGAGCAATAAGTGGTTTTAAATTGTATTTTTTACTTTGAATATGGTATCGGTTTAAAGAACATATTTGATCAAAACGTTACAGGTTATTTTCGGGCATGAACATATTGTGAGATGAATTTCAGATGGATCGATTAGAATCCAATGTCTTCCCTGCTTGATTTCTTCAAATCTTTCCCCTTGAAATCCACAAATTTATAAATAAAAAAATTGATTTTTGGATAACTTTTTATATTTATATGGTATAATATAAAAATAAATTATAGTAATTTTTTTAATTAATACGATACATAATTATAAAGTTAGTTTTATAAAATAATAGATATTGAGTAAAAGTCGAACCTGTTGTGAAGCAGGGGCGGAAAGCCACGGATCTCAAGTCGGGAGAAAGCCGGGTTGCCTAAACAATATAAGGCGCCCGGATTTTTTTTTGTGTAATATTTTGTTGTATATATTTTTATTGAGGAGGTGTGACAAAAGCTGGTTTTATTTGTTGTTTTATATTAATAAGTATAGTGATTTACTGATTGAAAGGAAAGAGAAAAATGAGGAAATGTATTAATCTATCCGTAATTGGGATCGTCGCGGCGATGATTGTTATCGCTTCACCTTTGGCTTCCGCAGTTGTTATGGTTCCTTTGATTGCGGGTCAATTTATGGATGTTGGATCAGTCACTGTAGATGATGACGGTGAATTTTTGTACGTAAAATTTGTTGTTAACGAAGGAGTTGAATTAATTGAGACGCACGTATATGTTGGTCAGGGTGAACCAGAATCTTCAGCTCCTGGCCGATTCCCATATAAGAATCAAGGGGATTCTTATAAGATTCCTTTAGGGGATCTTTCTGGAACGATCTACATCGCGGCGCATGCCGTTGTTGATCTCTCTCAGGTTTGTGTAGATTGCATTCCATTTCATGCCACACTTCGTGCATACTGCCCGGGCTTTCTCGGTTATTTGGATGTAGAGATCAACGATTCTCCAATGCAGAAGGCGTGGTGTGTTGATACAGATCATTTGATTAATTGCTACGAAATACAAAAATTATACGGGGATGTGATTGGTTATTCCAGTTACTCGCCTGAAGGCGCAGCTTTGATAGATATTCCTGAGAATATTGGCGCGTTAAATTACTTACTGAACCACGACGATGGCTATGAGATCAATGATATTCAACGAGCGATTTGGGGACTGATTGACGATTTCCCTGAACAAGGCCTATTGTACGATTATTTTGGCGATAATGAATGGAAACCGAATCAGTTTTATCATCCTGATATTGTAAACGCCTTGGTGAATGAAGCATTAGAGAATAATGATTATATACCCGAATGTGGAGATATTTATGCGGTAGTTGTTAAAATACTCAATGTCGCTGTAGAAAAGCAAATCATTGTTATTGAATGTAATGTTCCCTGCGGAGAAGAGACCGCCTGGGGAGATGGCTATCGATTTGGGAAGAAAAAGAACTGGGCGATGTGCTTTGAGTACATTATTGGTCAGTAAATCTATTATTACCAATATAAATCACTAAATTGGATAGGGCGTTATCTACTCATTTCAAGATAACGCCCTATTATTATTCGATCGTCTTTTTATCAATAACCTGCGCCAGGCTGTTATAGGCCGTAAGACGGCATATTTTTGAATCGAATTCCAATATAAGAAAAACCTCGATTTGATCGTTGCCGGTTATTCTCTGGGACGCGTTGGATGACAATCCTCCGTAATCGACCGATCCACCACTGCCCGCCGTGATGTAATGGATCCCTTTGATCGGCGCCAGCCGTTCGTATATGTGGTTGTGGCCTTGCAAGACGAGAGAGACGTTATGTTTTTGGAAAAGGGATTCCAATTTTTGTCTGATTCCCATATTTAGGGGAGAGTCTCTGGCAGTAGAGTACAGTGGATGGTGCAGGGCAATGATTTTCCAGGCCGACTGGCTTTCTCCCATGACTTGTTCAAGCCAATTTATTTGATCGGGATCCGGTTCGGGCTTATCGCCGTAGAAAGAGTTTGAATCCAGGAAGAATACTTCCACCAATCCATCGCCGAATGTCTTTGTGTAATAACGCCGGTCTTGCATGTGGAAGAGTGGATAGGTGAGTTCAAATGATTGAAGACCGTACATGTAGTCGTGATTGCCCAAGACGGCGTAAAAAGGAACGCCGGTTTTCAGCAAACTGGCGAATGGTTTCTCGAATTCTCTTCGCGCCACAGCGGTTGGATTCCCGATATCCGCTTCTCCGCTGAAGAGATTGTCACCTAGCATGAGTATACCATCATCAAAGCTCTTCGCGCCGTAGACTAAACGCATTGCTGAGACGACAGAGATATGACGGGATCTCCCTTTTCCCTTTCCTGTGTCACCCAAGACAGCTAGCCGGACGACGTGATGATCTTTCCGGGAAGGTTTGCACACAAAGAGATGCCGGTCATAAGTGAGTTTGGTTTCTTGATATGAGATATCCGCCGTTTTGAGTAATGTCCGCAGTGTTTTAGCCCGTCTCTCTTTATCTAAAATAAAAACATGGGCGTAATTTGAGGATTGCAATCCTTGAATTTCCTCTGTTATATGTTCTGGCAGGATATAGAACGGATACGGTCTCTCTTTGGTTGTTACGCGTTCCACGAGGGACTGATCATAGAAGCCCAGGCCTTCCAGATGATCTTTCACGGCGATGATTTCATAAGTCTCATTCGGCAGGTGGCTTTGAATCAAAGTATATAGGGCGCGCATATCCCGTTCTGATGGAACACAATAAGCCATATACCATTTGAATCCCAAAAGAAAGATGATCCAAAACGTCAAATAACAGACTCCTCTTAGAGAGAAATGCAATTGGTTTCCTCTCCATGCGTTGTTTGAAGATTGGAAAAGACGAAGACGGGAAGCCGTTATTGCGAACGCGGGAAAAATAGGGAGCGCATAGAGTGGAAGTCTGGAACTGGCCAGACAGAGAACGAGAATGGAGATGGTGATCCAAAGCGTTAGAAGAAGATTGGCAGGAATGCTGAGGCGCTTTCTCCAAATAGCGCGGTCGAATAAATCTTTTCTATTCCGCCAAAGCGCAGGCCACCAGGCAAGGGACCAAGGGAGTGTTCCCCCAAGAATCACCGGCAGATAGATAAAGATTTCGTATAGCTCCGTATTGCGGTCGTATTTTGCTGAAACGGTCCGCCCTACGACTTGATTATCCCAGAAATAGGCCAACGCGCCGGGGAATTCATTTGCAATATAAGCATACCAGCTGAGTCCAATCGCGCAAAAGAGGACAAAACCCGGGATTGCCCACCACGTGAGAAACCAGCGCAGCGCGCGCCTTTGAATGATAAGGTAAAAAAACATAACGCCGGAGGGAATCAAGGCGGCGGGCCCTTTCGTTAGAAAACCTAGACCGAAGGCCGCGCAGAGGAGTAATTTCCAGAATCCCACATGCCGCGCGTCTGGTTCGACGCTCTTCCAAAAGCAGAAAAAAGACGCGGTTGTCCACAAAGCGAGTGGAGTGTCGGGAGTGACGATATTGGCCGCTGTGAAAGGGAAAAGCATAGTGGCATAGATCACGCCCGCCAGCAATCCTTCGCGCTTCGAGTACATTGATTGCCCCAATAAGAAGACCAGTCCAGTGGTCAGTATGTAACAGAGCGCATGAAAGAGGCGCGCGCCCCATTCATTATGTCCCAGCAGCCACAATCCCGCCGCGGAGCCCCACAAGCTCAGTGGTGGTTTATCCAACCAAGGTTCATACTGGAGACGGGGCGTCAGATAATCTCCTGTGTCCACCATCGCTTGAGCAATACAGACATAGAAGCCCTCATCCGGTGAGTATATGCCCCGCGAGCCTTGAAACGCGAAAGCCAACATGAATAAAGCAGAGATAATGATAAGTATTTCAGAATAGTTCTTCGTTTGAGTGGTCATATGCATTAATCATTGTGGCAAATTTGATCTTATCGATACTGTTACTTTGTTGTATAGGAAGTGTATGCGCCGGGCATAAAAAGACAAGTCAATAATATAAATCGGTTGGGAATTCTGGTTGTTCAAAGGGTATTGAGACAATTGAACCAATTGATCTTTTTATCGTTAGGTCAGTTTAACCGTCTACTAATATGTGTGGATAGTGTATAAATAGAAACGTTAAGTTTGAGAGAGCATGAAGAGAGGGACGACACCCAGCCAACTTAATGTTGTGGTGACAACCCAGTGGATAATGTAAAATACGAACGCGTCGGATATGTTATTCAGCTGAAAGGCGAAGTAGATCAGTCCCCAATAGACAAGAAACGCAATAGGGATGGAGCCCAGCAGAAAATAGGACACGGCGTGGGCCGCGAGGGTTAGAACGACAATCATCAAAGCGGCCAATGCGTCGTCTTTTGGGCTAGCCGGATCTCCCTCCCATTCGGATTGGGTCTTGCCAAGAATACGCGCTGTGAGAAAAAGTGAGTTCCAACAAAAAACGATGGATGATAGATAGGTAAGAACGGTTTCCCCCATTTTTCCCCCTATTGATTTTATAATGGAATGAAGGGCGTCCCTGAATGATGACACCCTTCGTCCCTTTTGTGTTTAGTACAGCGACCAATTCTCGACCGGTGTTTCACGTTCGCCTATGTTTACATCGATTGTATAACTGTGCGCGCCGCTTGATGATAAGACGGTCAATTCTAAAGTATAGATCCCTTCCTGCAGTCCGAAGACGTTCCATACGCCAAGAGGGCCGTCTAGAACAGGCGCGCCGCTGGATGCGATCTCGGTCGTCACTTCCGGCTGAATGCCTGCGCCATAGGAAAGGTGATATGATTGAAATCCGGGCGCGTAGGCTGTGCCAGTTATTTCGATATCCTGGTTGATGTAATCACCGCGAATTGGATCGGCGATATACGCCATAGGCCAATCGCCGGAGAGCCGGTAGAACTCATCGGGGAAGAACGAATAGCCCGATGATGAACGGACGCGGATGAAGACTTTTCCGGAGTAATTCTCCGTCTCGATCGAGACGGTTTCATCCGTCGTTTCTCCATTGTTGGAGCCGCCCATTCCATTGTGATCCGCATTATATATCTCGAGTCGATAATCGGTGGGGAGATGGCTGAGAAGTAGATCCATCTGACCGGGTCCGCTGAAAACTGTCCAGTAATAATCGTAATCACCGCCATGAGACAAGTAGGATTCCTCTACTTGCGTAGGCAGCAATGGCACGGCGGATTCCCAGTCATTGTCCGGTTCATGCCGGTCTACGCCCGGTGTGATCGTTACGAGCAGCGTGTATGGCTGAAGGATGTTGTGACCGGATGAGGAACGAACACGCACATAGTACTCACTCGACTCAAGAACATCGGCGATGATCTGTTCGTCCTGCGTGCCGCTGTTGACGGAGGAGCCGATGCCGGAATGATCCCATTTAAAAAGTTCAAGCCTGTAGTCGGCGGCTAGATCGGTCAGATCCACTTGGATGCGTGAAAAGGCGTCCGCGTGGAAGATGTAGTAATCATAATCGCCGCTGGAAGAGATCGTGGCTTGGAGCGCTACTCCAGGCGTGATTGGTTTTGCTGAACGCCAATCATCGTTTGGCTCATATGGATCGATTTGTTCAGTGAAATCAACGGTCAATGTGTAGCGTCCAGTTGGTCCGGCGGGTGTTCCTGATTGATTGCGAATCCGGATATACCATAAGCCCGGCGCTGTGATATCCGCCACCGCGTGTTCATCGAAATTCAAATTATTCGCGGAACCAGTAATCCCCGTGCGCCAGGGACTGTAGATATCGAGGCGGTAATCGGAATTTTCAGGAATGTCCGTCAGGTCCGCTGTGAGTTGTCCATAGGTTGGAATCTGCAGGGCGTACCAATCTTCATCCGATCCATCGGCGATGGAGCCTTTAATCGTGCTTGGATAGGAAATACCCATCGCTTCCTGATACCAGCCATTTGGTTCCATTGGATCGGTTTCCAAATTGGCGCCGGCGTTGTCCACTTGGATTGTCACACGTGTTTCATTCACACGCCCTGCGGCTTGGACTGTTAGGCGCAGCGTGTATACGCCATCGCTTAAAACTGTCGTGTCCCAGGCGCCGATTTCACCCCTAAACGCGGGCGCCGCATTGGGCAGCGCGGTCCAGGACGTGGGCTGAGATCCGGAACCGTATTCTAATGTAACCGCATCGACGCCATTGGGAGACGCGGCGATGCCCTGAATGCTGAGAACGCCGTTGACGACACTGTCATCATAGAGTGAGAAGATACCGGAAAGCGGATCGGTGGAGGGGAATGTTCCCGTCAATGTATAGAGCTGCGCCGCGTTCCATTCTCCACCGATTACGAGGTAGTAGTAGCCTGGTCCCAGCGTGTTGACGAGGCGTTCGCTGGTTGTGTTGTTATTGTCGTATCCCATGATCCAATTCATATTGGTACCATAAAGATTCAGGTTGAGATTGAGATTCAGATTTGTCAGATCCAATCTTGTTAGGCCTTCTTCGGGGAGATAGAAGGTGAACACATCGTTGTCATCGCTGAAATCACGCGCGCCTTGGAGGGGGATACCAGAATAGAGCGGTGTGGCGTTTTTCCACCATTCGTCGTTCGGTTCCCACGGATCGGCGCCTTCGAAATAATCGGCGAGGAGGGTATAGGGCTGTGTTGGATCGGATTCTCCACTAGAACTGACGATGGCGTATATTCGTTCATTCAAGCCGGGATCGATGATGATTCGTTCGGGATTCAATCCAGCGTTATCAGAACTGGTGATCCAATTGAGATTGCCATTATAGATGTTAATCCGGTAATTGGCTGGGAGATCGGAGAGTGTGAAGACGATCCTGCCGGGCCGTATTGCGTTGACATAATAGATATCGCTGTCGTTATACCAGCCGATATAGTCTTGGACGGGAACGCCGGGCGTCAATTCACGCGCTTCCTCCCATCGGCCGTCTGGTTCGGCGGTGTCTGTCGAGGGTGTCCATTCCACGCGCAGCCAGTAGAAGTCAATCGCTTCATACCCGCCCGAACTATTAACGATGGCATAATAGCGAGCGGGATAAGAGGGGGTTAATGTGATCATTTCATCCCGCCAGCCCTGATTGTCGGAGCCGGTGATCCAACCCAGATTGCCATTATAGATATTCATGTTGGCGTTGAATCTAAGATCGGTTAGATGAAAAACGAGTTTGCCCGGCCCCGGCGTATCGACGTAGTAAACGTCCTGATCCCCTTCAGGGAAGAGCGCGAGGGCGTTGGAATTCGGGAAGAGCGGGTACGCGTCGTTCCATGTGTTGTTCGGTTCGTACCGGTCGACCGGTGTTGTGTCGAGGACGGTGGTATTGATTGTGAGTGATCTCGTTTCGGTTTCCGTCTGGACCTCTAAAATCAGATAGTACGGTCTGGATTCAACGGCGCTTGTATCCCACCTGCCCAGTTCTCCACGCGCTACCGGTCGATTGCCGGTTGTGATAACAGTTTTCGCGTCTGGGTCCGCCATCGGCGCGTAGGAAAGGGTGTAACTCTGAAATCCATCGCCTACCGCCGTGCCGGTAATCGAGATCCCTCCACTGATCGATTGACCGGTTCTGGGATAGATGAAATCCAAGAAAAGGTCATGTGGCATGAACGAGGTAGTGAGACGATATGGTTCATGCACGTCGTATCCATCAGAGGATCGAACGCGGATGAATACCGTGCCCCCGTAAGAGACGATTGAGTAGACTTCTTCGTCCCATACGTCTGAATTGTTGGAACTCCCCATTCCATTATGATTGTAATCGAAGACTTCTAATCGATAATTCTGCGGCAGGTCGTAGAGATGAACATAAAGTTCACCCGGATAGGGTGTTGTAAGGCGGTAGTAGTCGTAATCGCCGCTGGTGGAGATATACGATTCGACTGTTTCACCGATATCGATGGGTGTAGCGTTGGCCCAGTCATTGTTCGGTTCGTTTGTCTCAAATCCAGGACGCCAATCGGCGCGCAACGTGTAAGGTTCCACCGGAGAGGCGCCGCCGGAACTTTCACGGACGCGGATGTAATAAATCCCCGGCGCGGGCACATTCACGATCGTTCTTTCATCAAGTTGACCGGAATTGTTAGAGCCGCCCACTCCATTGTGAGAGAAATCGAACACTTCCACCCGGTAATCCCGTGGCAGATCGGTCAGTGTCACATCAAGCGTCCCTGGTTCGAATAATTCTACTGTGTAGTAATCGTAATCCCCGCTATAAGTCATAAAAGCTTGGATGTCGGTATCGAGAGGAATCGGGCTGGCGTGAGCCCAGTCGTTGTTGTTTTCGTATACATCTTCGGCGGGTTCGAATACGATGGTGATGGTGTAAGGAGCGTCTACACCCGCCGCGTTCCCGCTCTGATTTCGAACAAAAGCGTAATATGTTCCCGGTTCTGTAACGGCCGCGTAGACATATTCATCGAACGTGTGATTGTTCGCCGATCCGCCGATGTTTTGCTGGTAAAGGTTATAGAGATCCAACCGGTAATCGGAGGGGAGACCGGTCAACTGTGCCCGCAGCGCGCCCATCCCCCGGATATCGAACCGATAATAATCCCCGTCGGAGTTATCGCCTATGAACGATTGATTGTGATAAAAAAGTAAAATGGGCGTGGCGGTTAACCAGCTATAGTTTGGTTCATATGTGTCCGCGCCGGTTGCGAGGGCGTTGTCGAGAGTGACAGTAGTGGTCGCCTCTGTCACTTCTCCACCGGTTCCCATTGTCCGCAGGCGGAAGGTGTAAACGCCGTCCGGCACAGGATTCGTTCCCAATACGCCAAGGACATCATCCACGACCGGTTGAGTTAGAGAATTGATCTGCGTCCATGAAATGGGCGCTGTACCGGCTCCATACTCAAGAATCGCGCTTGCGAAATTCGTACCCGACGCGGCGCCATGCACGACAATCGAGCCATTGACGGTGGAACTGTTTGGAGGCGCGGTGATCATGGCGATTGGCTGTTGACCGGGGTATGTGACGCGAATTGTGTATGGACTCGTGAAATCGTAGTTATCGCTGTCCACGGCGAGATAGTAAACGCCGGGATCGAGTGTGCGGACAATGAGTTCATCTTCCGTTCCGCCATTCCACGAACCAGTCAACCACGAGAAATTATTGTCATATAGCGAGAGGCCGAAATCACCGGGCAGGTCTGTTAACGTAGCCCGTATTTCACCTGCGGCGGGCATTTGGAAGATGTAGAAATCAGCGTCGGATTTAGAAGAGAGATACGATTGCAGAGCCGCGCCGGATTGAATGGGGGTGGCGTGCTCGAAGGTGTTGTTTGGTTCAAATGTGTCGTGTCCTTCGATGAATCCAATTGTAAGATTGTAAGGTTTTAACGCGCTGAATTCGCTTCCAGCGGATGAAACGATCACATAGTACCGGCCCGCTTCGCTGATATCCCAATTGATACGTTCGGTAAGGTTTCCGCTGTTATCAGATCCTGTCAGCCAATTCAGGTTTCCATCGTATAAATTGATCCTGAAATTACCGGGCAGGGAAGAGAGCGTGATTCGCATGCCACCGAACGATGGCGCGTCAAAGGCGAAGATATCCTCATCACCGGGGTAACTGAGATTGGAGAGGATCGGTGTATTCGCGGGCACGGATGGGGCGGTTGGCCAACTGTTGTTTGGTTCGTGTGTGTCGTTTCCTTGGCTCCATGCGGCTTCGATCGTATACGACGCGAATGGATTGGGAGTCCCGCGTGAAGAAGCGGCGATCGCGTAGATGATTTGCGCTTGGCCGCTGTTAATGATCACGGATTCTTCCGTGAGATCGAGATTGTCCGAACCGGCCCACCAATTGAGATTTGCGTTATACACGTTGACTCTATAATCCGCAGGCAGTCCTGTCAGCCGGACATCACACACACCCGGGCCGGGGAGAACGATCCGGTAGATATCCTGATCGTTATCCGGATTGATGTAGGCCTGCAACGGTTGGTTGAGGGGAAGCGGCGTGGTTGGCTCCCAGCCGTTGTTCGGCTCGTATGGATCATCCGGTGGCTCTGTGACAAGAGTTACGTTCACTTCGTCTACTGCGCTTTCTCCCGTGCCGGTGAGCACTGTCAGACGAATCACGTAGGCGCCCGCCGCAAAGCCAGTTGTGTCCCAGACTGCCAACTGATTGCGATTGACCGGTTCGGTTTGCGCATCTCCAATGGGCGTCCATGCGTCGGGTTGGTTCGCGGGCCGGACGTCTATGTTATAACTCGCGAACGCGTCCGCGAGGGCGGTTCCGTAGATACGGATTGAGCCCCCAACCGTGCTGTTATTGCGTGGACTGTCAATATTCGCGGCCAGCGCGAAGGAGACGTAGGAAAGAGTTAATGTATACGGCGCGCGCATGTCGTAAGAGCCGTCTGATGAACGGACGCGCACGAAAATCGTTCCTTTAGCGATTTCCGCCGTGACGGTTTCATCGGCGGCGCCGGAATTGTTTGACGAACCTTTTCCATTGAGGTTGCCGTCGAATAATTCCAACCTGTAATTGCTGGGAAGATTGGTCAGGGACGCTGTCAAACTACCGTTTTCTGGAATGAGGATTTTCCAGTAATCTTGATCGCCCGAACTGGAGAGATACGATTCCGTGGTGGAGTTTGGTTCGATCTCTATTGAATGCCACCAGTCATTGTTTGGTTCATCCGTGTCGGAACCTGGAGTAAATTCAGTTATTAACGTGTAAGGTTCCGCCGTTCCAGTTGGGCCGCCGGAATTACGGATCCGGATGTAAAAATCAGCCGCCTCTTGTGTGTCAAAAATTACTTGTTCATCGTTGACGCCGTTATTGTTGGAACCACCCCGGCCATTATGCGCAAAATCGTATATTTCAAGAATATAATTTCCGGGCGGGTTGGTGAGGGTGACATCCACAGTCCCTCGTCCAGGCGTGGAAATTAGGAAGTAATCGTAATCCCCGTCGTATTTGAGATAAGATTGGATCGTTTCGCCGATAGTAATCGGTTGCGCCGCCGCCCAGTCGTCATTGGATTCGTAATTGTCGTTTGGCGCCGCCGCTGAGATGTAGACGCTGCGGAAGATCTCAACGGGATTGAGCGACGCGCTGGTCACCAGCAGGCGAAATAGATATTGACCGTCAGCTAAACCAGAAACGTCCCACGTTCCAAGCGGGCCTTCGGCGCCGGGATCTCCACTGCTGGAGATGAAGGTCCATTCCTGTGGATTGGAACCGGGTCCATACGCCAGTTCATACGCGGCGAAATCACTGCCTTTCGCTGTGCCTAGAATGGTCACAGCGCCGGTGATTGATTCTGCATGACGGGGATAATCGATCGCGGCGGAGATGGGATTCGGGCTGAGATTCGCTGTTATCACATAGGGTTCATCAAGACTGTAGTCATCACTATCCACAATCGCGTAATAGACGCCGAGGCGTGAGATGTTGATCACCGCTGATTCATTGCGGCGTTCAATTCGGTCAGAACCTGTCAACCAACTCAGGTTTTCATTATAGAGATTGATCCGCCCATTGAACGGCTGGTTGGTTAATGTGACTTCTAGGCTTCCGAATTCGGTTACGGGAATTTTGAATATATCGTAGTCATTGACATGATGAAGGTAGGACTCAATTGGCGTTCCGAGGGGCAACGCA
Organism: bacterium; assembly: GCA_963663405.2. Classification (GTDB taxonomy): domain Bacteria; phylum Hinthialibacterota; class Hinthialibacteria; order Hinthialibacterales; family Hinthialibacteraceae. The sequence continues at coordinate 40,488 of CAXXSM010000085.1, forward strand.
ACCGCGTCTTCCCACGCTTCGTTGGGTTCACCATTGTCTGTTGAGGGGGTGAATTCCGCTAGGAAAGTGTAGGGTGTGTACGCGTTAAAATCACCGCTGTTCGCGTTCACCATGACGAAATATTCGCCGCCTTCCTGGGTGATATATTCGATTACCTCATCACGCATCTCTGGCAAGTCTGATGTAGTGATCCAACTCCGGTTCGGATCGTAGAGATTCATCCTGTAGTTGCCCGGCAGGTTCAGCAGGCTGACCGTCAGCCTGCCCCGCGCGGGCACATTCACGCTGAATACGTCTGTGTCGTTGTAGGATGAGATATAGGTGTCAATGGGAGCGCTGAGAGGCGCGGGAATGGCTTGATTATAAGAATCATTCGGTTCCAATACGTCTTCGGGCGGTTCGGATACAACCTGGACGGTGCGAAGCGTGTTGTCTGAACGACCGATTTCGTCGGTTGCGGTAAGACGGATTGTATAGATACCCTGCGTTAACGTTGTGGTGTCCCATGTGGCTAAGGTTTCGTGTACACGTTGGTAGATTGATGGATCGCCGATAGGCGTCCATACGCTGGGCGACTCCCCGGCGCCGTATTCCAACGTGTACTGACTGAAGGGAAGATTCGTCGCGGCGATACCGCGAATGGGCACAATTCCGCCCACGGTCGCGTCTTCACGTGGGTATGTAATGCGTGTGACGACAGCGTAGACTTCCACATCAATATTCAATGTATAGGGATTTTCCATGTCGAACTGGCTGCCGGCGGGCCGTACCCGGATGTAGATCGTTCCATCTTCGAACACATCGGTTTCAACTAATTCGTCAATGGCGTTGGGATGATTGGAGCCTCCGATACCGTCGAGATTGTCGTTGAACACTTCGAGGCGGTAGTCCTCGGGTTGACCGGTCAAGGAGACGGTTACGTGGGCTAGATCGGTTAGATCAAACTGATAGATATCGTAATCCCCCGGTCCGGATAGATAGCCTTCCACTGGGGCGCCTGGCGTGATTGGCGCGGCGTGTTCCCAATCATTATTGGGCTCTGAGAGTTCAGAATTCCCCCGGTCGAAAGTGACGGTTAGATTATAGGGTTGATTGAAGCCGCTTGAACCGCGTGAATTGCGGACACGGATGTAATAGATTCCCGCTTCATAAATGGGAGCTTGGACGACTTCGTCTTCTGTACCCGTGTCATCCGCGCCGCCTATCGTATTATGAGTAGGGCCGAACACTTCCAATTTATAATCAGCGGGTTGATTTGAGAGAACCGCCGTCAGCATACCATAATTGACAGTAGCGGAAGGGATTTCGACGGTGAAATAGTCGTCATCGCCCCCAGACTGAATATAACTTTGAATGGTATCGCCCAGCGCGATGGGGGACGCCGCCGTCCAGTCGTAGTTCGGCTCATACGTGTCAGGGCCTACCGTTGAATTAACGTAGACCGTGATGGTTTGGACCGCTGTATCTCCCGCGCTGTTTTGCGTTGTTAACCGAAGGGTGTAGGGGCCATCAGCGAGACCTGTTACGTCCCAAGCGCCTAAGGAGCCGTTCGTGACAGGGGTATTCGAACTAGAGATAGTCGTCCAGGCGTCCGGCGCCGTTCCTCCTCCAAATTCGAGTTGGTAGGACGCGAAATCCTGACCAAGCGCTGAGCCGTTTGTTTCAATTACACCATTTGTGTGTTGGTTATGGTGGGGGTACGCCAGCTGCGCTGTCAGAGGCTCCGGTGTGAAATTCACTGTCAACGTGTAGGGCGCGGCGTCGGTGAATTCGTTGCCTCCAACAATGATGTAAACAGGTTCGATCCGGGTCCAATCGCGGATGATCGCCTCATCGGTCGTTCCGTTGTTGTCGGAATTGGTGACCCAGCTGAAATTTCCATTGTATAACGAGATCCAATAGTTTTTTGGAAGATTCGTCAATCGAATATCGAGATGCCCCGGCGCGGGGAGATCGAATCGGTAAACGTCCCGGTCGTTGGAGGTGCTGATATAGGAATGAATCGGCGCCGCGTTCGAAATGGGAATAGCCTGGGGGAATGAGTCGTTAGGTTCGTTTGTATCCGTGCCGGGGGATGTGGATACTTCAATCGAATAGGGATTGAACATATCGTATTCCGAACCACCGACAAGCGCGTAGACAAAGGTCGGTTCCAGCCGCAGGTTTGTATATTCCATTAATTCTTCGTTGACGCCATTATTATCACTGCCCATCAACCAACTATGATTGGCGTTGTAAAGATTCAGATTTAAATTCGCTGGGAGAGAAGTTAATTCAATGAATAAGGTTGAAAAAGCCGGGATGTCAATCCGGTACATATCCGTATCCCAAGGGGAACTGCGATAAGATGATAATGGCGCGCCTGAGGATAAGTGTGTCGCGTAGAACCAGCGATCGTTGGGTTCATTCGTTTCGAAGCCGGGTTGGTATGTGACGGAGAGCGTATAGGCGCCACTATTTACCGCGCGCCCATTCGAATCCACAATCAGGTAATAGGTTCCCGCGCCCCAGACGTCCCGGTCGATCAGTTCGTCGAAGAGTTCGGAATTGTCGGAGGTTTCAAGCCACTTCCGGTCGGGATTGTAGAGCTGAAGGCGGAAATTGCCTGCGAGATTCGTGAGTGTCACCTGGAAGTGACCCTGGTCAATTCCCTCGATGCGATAAAAATCTACATCATTATGGCCGCTAAGTGTTTCAGCGATCGCTCCTCCGGATGCGATTGGTGTAGCTAAATCGAACGAATCATCCGGTTCGGCGGCGCTAATAATCATAGATGCGGACATGAAGAACAGAGCTGCGAGTGTCAAAGGATGAATTTGCTTCATTTTCTTTCACCAAAAAGGAACGCATTTGGATTTCTGCTAAGTAATGATTACAAGATTTTACACTTTTTCTGATGTAAATGAATGGGTAGTTGTCCATATTAACTGCAAGTCAAAAATTGGTGAATCTTAGGAGTTCCCCCATGCCCCAGACGTGATCAGTCAGGTTCGCAGCCATGAAGGGAGTCGTGGATTTGCCATGCCGCTTGGTTAATGTTCCGTGTGGTTTACATAAGTGGTAATAGGCCAGTGTCAACGCGAGTTGATGGTGGTGGTTTTCCTTGGATTTGGAGAATCGGATCGATTTGCGTACGCAACGTGAATCCATGTGACGAATGATCCCGTTATTTCTCTCCACGTAGGATGTGTTGATTGTTCGGCTGACTTTGGATGCCGCCAAAATCGTTTCCACTCTTGCTGGATCACCAAAAATCACTTTTCGTGTGACTTCAACCACTTTATATTGTTTGTAACGTTTCATGACATGAACGTACACCAGATCGTTCGGGATCGAGGAATAAACCGGCTACGCCATGGACGGTCAGGGTTTTCCGGAGACGGGTGTCTATCCGATACCGTTGGTTGAGGGTGGCCTTGCGCGCTTTTTCGTAGACTTCCTGGGCCTGATCCTTGTCTTCAAAGAACAACCGGTGAGGGCATTCTCAAGAGTTCATTTCCAAGGTCAATGTTAGCGGAGCCCTTTTTACTCAGACCCGTCTTTTCCACAATCCGTTCGACGGTCCGGCGTGAACAATCCACTTTGTAGAGGCGTAAGATTTCTTGCCGCAAGTTCTCCCCCGGCAAGTGAGGTTGTTCGAGTTTCCGGTGAATGATGAAGTTGACAATCTCTTGGTTGAGAGCGAGGAGGGGGCGGCGGCCCATGGAGGATCCAAGTAAAGCCACGTACCCCCGCTGCATGAACATCCGTTCGAGCCGGTAGAAATACTCCCTGGAGAACCCAAAGAGGCGGCAGGCTTCAGCCACAGACATCGTGTCACTTCGAGCCGCGCGAAGCATCTCATATCGAACCTGGGGCAGGCCTCTTTTTTTGAAATCTATGGAATACACGGTGTCAATAAAGCATGTAATTCTTAACTCCCGTGGCCCGGTCGTTCCCCAGTGATATGGCGAACAGGATCAGAGTCGGCGCATGTTGCGGAACATCGTTGGGCAATAGGATCGCCTTGAGGGTACGGGTCGGATCGATGCGGTACAGTTGCCAGATCATGTAAATTCCTCCCTCCGGCATGCCCCAACTGATGGTCTCCATTCCCGGCCAGATGCGAATCCCGGAACTCGCTTTAACGACCGGCCCCGTAAAGATTCCCAGGCGATGCACTCGCGGTCCCCAAGGATTGTTCGGCTGTCCGATGGCGTTGAGCGGCGCTGCATCTTCGAACTTGAAGTAGATCGTTCTCACCGTGCCGGATGACAGAAACGGTGTAAGGTCGAAATCGCGCAGTTCCCGGTTGGTTTGGATTCCATCGGGATTTCCAGGGGGGGCGGTATACACCTTGTCCTCAGTCGCAGAATTATATACTTCTGTGTACGTTTGATCATCCGTGGAGATGGACATCTTCACGTTGCCCCACATTTCCGTCCACAGGGTCGCCGATTTCAAACCGGCGGGAATGTCCATCAGGTAAATGAAATAGGCGCCCTCGCCATTGCAATACGTGAACTGTCCTAAATTGTGATCCATATTGCCCTCTCCATACCAGAAGTAGATGGGACCGTTGGGATCACCCTGATAGCACATGTAATCATTGACAATTTCACTTGCGTCGCCGTCGGCCGGAGCGACCCACTCCGGTGGTTTCCAGAACCAGTCCGGCACGACACCCATGGGAATCCAATCGCCCTCCCCATCATCATAAATCGGTTTGAAACTGTTCCTTTCCGAGCGGGGATCATAAACTTCACCGGTGTCGGGATCCACATCAGCCCCCCAACCAGACACTCCCCCCGGCCAAGGTCCATCATCAGCGGTCGACGCCATAAACACGTATTGATACTTTCCTTCGGGAACCGAAACGGTGTCGCCCGTGACACCATAATAGGCGTTTGGATTGCCTATTGTCATATCCGGCAGTAAAAAGGAAACCATCCCGTCTTCCGAAACATTGACCTGTCCGGGAATCACATCCGGTGGCAGCGTAGAGACCTTAATCCCCGGGCCACCGCTGGAGATGTTGGGATCGTCGTCCTGGAACCAGATCACCCTATTCCAGATGCTGTCCAGATTCACCGGCGTAATGTCATACTTCTGCGCCTGTGCCATGGGAACCACCATCAATCCAGCCAACATCAACATGATCATTCCGAAATATTTCTGTTGCATAGCGATACCTCCTTCGCGGATGTATTTTGAAAAACCAAAATCTTCCCAAACGCCGCATTCTTTCACACAGCCCGAATGTTTGTCAACCGCGGTCCATCGAAATGCAGGCCAGTCATATAGAAAAAATGATGGAGCGCGCAGCACCCCCGACCCAAAATGGGTTGAGCGGGAGGGGGTGAATGGAATTTTTGGAATATTCTATCTTCTTTATTGTCCGATTTTAGTAATGACAAACTATACCATGAGTTTCAGAGCGTATTTCAATATTGGTAAGATGCGTGGAAAGAGTCATGTATTAATATGGAAAGTGTAAAAAAATGAGTTTCCAGAACAATCTCATTCGCAAACACTTCCGCGACTCATTTTCATTTGCAGGTTGGGATCTCAATTCTGATGGTTTATCTGTTTTCTTCAACTTCCGGATATTTTCCATTCATTCGATACACAAAGGCTAAGACTTCGGCGGCGGCTTTGTAGAGATCAGGAGGGATGACATGCCCTAGGTGGATTGTGGAAAGGATTTCAACGAGATCGGGATCACGATAGAGGGGAATGTCATATTCTTTCGCAATGGCGATGATCTCTTCAGCAATGATTCCCTTTCCCTTGGCGACGACGACGGGCGCGGAGTCTTCCTCTCGATTGTAACGAAGCGCTACTGCGCGGCGGCGGGATGGGGGAATCGATTTGGGATCGGACATGATTAATTTGTTTCGTGAAATTCGATCTTATAGAATTTATATGAAAATGAGTTTCTACAACTTGCTCGTACGCGATTACTCTCATAACTCATTTTCATTTGCAGTTGTGATCTCAATCATGATGGTTCTTGCGTGATTTATCTGTGTTTTTCTTTGGCGATTTCAAATTCCATGTGCAGGCGGGAGCGAAGGGCCTGTTGGGCCGCTTTGCGCACATTATAAACAGGATCTTGTAGGAATGGCATCAGAGCGCGAATATCTTCATCGGTTCCTTTGATGCCGATTCCCCGGACGGCCATTTCGCGGATGTGCGGGCGCCGGTCGTTCGCGCCATCCCGCAGATAGTCTTCGAGATGAGGCAGATCGACTTCGCCTACAACCCAAAGGGCGCAGGTTTTTGTCCACTCATCATCACTTTCTAACATCTCAATCAACACGGATTCGTACTCCTGATATCCCCAGAGCAGCAATTGCTTGAGCGAGTTGGCTTTTTCCCGGAGAGCGTCGGATTGCGCGCTTTTTTTGACGAGGTTGATCATTAGTTCGCTAGTCGGTTTTGAGACTGGCAGCCGCTCGATCGCGTTGGCGCGGACGCGTGGATCGGGATCGTTGAAGAAATATTTGAGCGCTTTGAAACGAATCTCTTCGTTCTTGATCCGGCCGAATCCAGCAATTACGGTAGCGCGGATTTTTGAGTTCGGATCGCGGGACATACGGCGGTAGACGGGGATCGCCGTCCCCAGATTTTCCACATCCAGCATGGCGAGATATTTGAGCCGGTCCAATTCTTCAGGCGATGTGGATAGATACGACATTTCTTCAAGAAAATTGGGTTTTAAACGAATTAAATATTCCAACAAGATTTTGCGTTTCCGCCGGGAACACGAATCGAATTTATTTAAAAGGTAATCTTTAAGGATTTTATAAATTGTATCGATCGCCGCCTGCCGAACCTTCTTTTTCTTGCTCTGCAACAAGTGGGAGATTCGATCGATGATCGTCAAGTCTCCTTTTTTATTCAAATATCGCAGTGTAGCCAGCAATAACCGTTCGTCCGTCTCGGTTAAAAATTCGAATACTTCATTCCGTAGTCCTAGTTCTTCGCTGTTGCCCAGTACCTTCAGGATACG
>CAXXSM010000086.1:0-39251 GCA_963663405.2 bacterium
GCCTAGTGGAAAGCGGGATTATGCGATCCTCCTTTTACTTGTCACTTATGGCCTCCGTAGCCGGGAGATCGCCGCGTTGACTCTGGATGACATCAATTGGAAGCATGAACGTCTTCGCATTCCAGAGCGAAAAGCTGGTCACTCAACCACCTATCCTTTATCCCCTATTGTCGGAAAGGCAATTCTTGATTATCTACAACAAGGACGTCATACCACTTTGGAACGCCGCGTCTTCCTCCGAGCTTGTGCTCCCTATACCCCCTTGAGTCGGGAAGGCGTTTCCACCCGAGCTTCTTACTATCTACGCAAAGCGGATATTCCCGTGGCGAAACCAGGATCGCATACGTTACGACACACTTGTGTGCAACGCCTATTGGACGCGCATTTCTCTCTGAAAACGATTGGCGATTATGTCGGTCATAGTTCTCCCACTTCGACAGAGATTTATACCAAGGTCTCCATCGAATCCCTGCGGGAGGTGGCCTTGGGGGATGGGGAGGAAATGCAATGAATTCACAATCGAAGGATTTCCAGAGTTCGCTAGCTGACGAGATTAAAAGTTTTTCATCGTACAAACGCGCTTTAGGAAGGCGATTTGATACGGAAGAGAAGGCCCTTCGCCTTTTTGATCGCTATCTTGTTCAAGAACAGATCATGGATATATCAACGACTCCCGATTTACTCGAGGCGTTTTTGTGTTCGCGTCCGCGTACGCAACCGCGGAGTTATAACCATCTCGTAGGAGTGGTTCGACGCCTTTTCCATTGGTTGGTTATCCAAGGTCGATTGGCCCGTTTACCTACGCTTCCCCAATTCCGGAGGAGCACCTCTGAACGGATTCCGTTTATTTTTGATATCCACCAAGCGCAACAATTAATTGAAACAGCCTCGCATCTACCTGATAATTCCCGCGCCCCTCATCGAGGCATGATCTATGCTATGATCTTCCGTATTCTTTATGGGCTTGGCCTGCGAGTCGGTGAGGTCACTCGGCTACAGCGTGGTGATGTAGATCTCTGTCGTCGACTCCTGATCATTCGGCAAACTAAGTTTTCCAAGACCCGTTTGGTTCCCTTCGGTCCCCGGATGACAGTCCAACTAGAAAAATACCTCCAGGATCGGGAATGCCAGCGAGGGAAATTTTCGTCGGATAGTCCTGTTTTCTCTTTTAGACGCAATGAACCGATTTCTCCAGGAACCATAAGCCAGACTTTCCATCGTTTAGTTCCTCGACTCCATCTCCACGTTCCTGATAGCGTTATACCTCCTTGCGTTCACTGCCTTCGGCACTCGTTTGCCGTCAACACATTGCTCCGTTGGTATCGGTCAGGAGTGGATCCGTCTCAAAAACTTATCTTCCTGTCGACATTTCTGGGTCATGTCAATCCACAATCAACGGCAGTCTATCTAACGATTACTGCCGATCTGTTCCAAGAAGCCAACCAACGATTTCAACACTTCGCCCAATCTGTACTCACGGAGGTGTAACTATGACAGGGAAAACGGTAGGTCCCATACTAATTTCATTTTTCGAGGATTACTTGAAAGTACAGAAAGGATATCGTCATTCTTCAGTGAAGAGCTATCGGGACGTCTTGCGACTTTTCCTTCTTTTCGTAGCCCAGGAGTCTCATTGTAAAATCACCCGGCTTGCGTTATCCGACCTCACGTTTCAGCGAGTGCTCCAATTTCTGAAATCGCTTGAAGAAAACCGACATAATCATATTCGCACCCGCAATCAACGATTGGCCGTGCTGCGTACCTTTTTCAATTATCTGGCATCGCGTGAGCCGGAAATGCTGGCGGAAGCCGAGCGGGTGGAGGCTATTCCTAGAAAACGGGTGCCTCCTCCGGAAACCTTCTTTCTGGAACGAGACGAGATCCGTCTCCTCTTTGCCGCCTTGCCCTTTCAGGGGAAGTGGGCCCTTCGGAACAGGACTCTCTTATTATTTCTCTATAACACTGGCGCTCGAGTGCAAGAGGTCTCCGATGTGAGAATCGGAAACCTGGAACTTGGCGATTCCCCTCGAGTCCACCTTCATGGCAAAGGTGATAAATGGAGAGTCTGTCCTCTTTGGAAGGAAACGGCGGCTTTACTCCAGAATCTTTTGTCAACGGAATTAACAAAACATCAACCGGAACAACCGGTTTTCATTTCTTCTCGCGGTCGGCCGCTCACTCGTTTCGGCATCTACAAAATTGTACGCCGTTGTACACGACATATCGAAAAAAAACGCACCGATTCAACACCGTTGTCCATTTCGCCCCATCTATTTCGCCATACAACCGCCGTTCATCTTCTGGAGGCAGGTGTAGAAATCAATGTAATCCGGGCTTGGCTTGGACATGTCAGCCTGGATACGACCAACCGATATGCCGAGATTAATATTCGAATGAAGGAGAAGGCTTTGCAAGCTTGTGAACCGCCTATTGGTTCGGAGGGATTCCCCCAAAAACCAGTTTGGCGGGATGATCTTTCTCTTCTCCAGTGGCTCGAGTCTTTGTAAGCGTTATGTTCCCAAACTTACGCGGCCCCCCTTGAAATTCCGAAACGATTCCACTTAATGCCACATATTCAGATGGGGCACGTAACTATGAATATGTTCCGCGGAACATATTCATAGATACAGCGTGCGGGACTTCCATTGAAATACGAAAAGGCTCGGACGTGCCCATCTAAAAACGACACTTGATCGCAACGCTCGTAGAGCCAAGTGAAATCCCATCCGGCGTACATCAAGCGCATGACAAACTTCCAGACTTTCTTGCACGCCCCGTTGACCTCCACCGTCACTTCGAAAAAATCAACTTGGGCTTCATCCCCAGGACGATGAACGAGAGGGATAAACACTTCCGCCGCCGCGCGTTTCTTCTCGGCTAGATACGCTCGGACTGTGGTCAGCCCGACATCGTAGCCTTCTTCCCGCAATACTTGATGCACTTTCGCGCCGGTCACTCGTTGTTTGGGGGTGGTTTTAGTCTTCCACTCCTCTAACAACTCCTCGATCCGCGGCGCCACTTTCTCCAACACCGGTTTGGGACGAGAATTCTTTTCCACCCGAATCGGTTCCGAGTTCTCCAAATATTTCTTCACCGTATTCCGGCTGATCCCCAATTCTTCAGCGACACTCCGCTGACTCTTCTTCTCCTGCAATACTTTGTGACGTATCAGCACAACATGATCCATCCTCAGCATCCTTTCCTCCAGATGTCCATATCAGGACCCTGGAATTGTGTCTGAGGGTGGCTCAATTTCTAAGCGATGGTTTTCACTTTTTGGCTCACTTTCCGAGCGGTGCGTCCAGTTGTCGTTGTCTGGAAACTCGATCGGCTTTCACGGTCACTCAAAGACCTCCTTGTTATTATGGAGCAAATCCACAAATCGGGAGCCGGATTTAAGTCTCTAACCGAATCGATTGACACCATAACACCAGCTGGTCGGATGATGATGCAAATGGTGGGTTCCTTTGCAAAATTTGAGCGGGAAATGATCCGTGAACGGACAAAAGCAGGGCTTGAAGCCGCTCGCAAAGAAGGGCGCATTGGTGGACGAAAACCAAAACTTCGCCCGGATCAGCGGAAAGATGTTGCGGAAAATGTTCTAACTGGGAGGAAGTCCGGAGCGCAAATGGCGCGGCTTTATGATGTCAGCGAGGCCACAATTTCACGTATTGTGGCTCAATACAGGCAAAATAGGGACTGAAAGATGGTTTGGAGTTGGATCAAAAAAAGTGGCGGATTTGGTACCTTTGAGGGATTTGACCCTACAATGACAACGGAAGGTTATGTAGTGACATCCGAATTACTCCGTAGGTTGAGCCCATGTATGACCAGACACCTCCGCCGTTTTGGCCAATACACTTTGGATATGGAGGCTCGACCCGATCCATTGGTTTTAAATCCATTACAGTTCACCAACAACGAAAAGCTGAAGTGACTACTTATTACACGTATTCCGAACATACCCCTATTAGCGTATACCTCATGTATTTTCGTGGGATTCTTTTCCTTGGCCCATTTTTTATTGTTACGGTTCGATTCTAAAAGTGAACGTCGCTCCTTTTAGGGAGGCGTTGAGCCAACGGCCGTTGTTTCTGTTTTGTTTATTTCCTACCGATTCGGAGACGAGGACGATTTCAACGTCTTGATCGGCGTAATCTGATAAGACCGCGTTGTAGGAGAATTTTTGGAATACTGTATCGTTGATTTTTCTGACTACTCGTTTAAACCGGTCTTCGGATTGTGTTGGATGTTGAATCTGACGAACGATTTCCCATGGTAAATCCTTGTTCAACGAATTTTCTTTGCGTACTTCAATGTAGAAATCCGTCGTTTGTTCTTCTTCGGGATCGTCCAAAAAGATATCGTAATCCACTTCCAACTGGATGTGTTTTAACTTGGGTAATTTCATCCGATAATGGCCGCGTACCGCTTTGATTCCACTTGTTCCTGTGGATAACCTGATATCAATCGTAGTATCCTTAACATAGTTATCGCGCAACGCATCACTCAACCGTCCAGGATTCATGATTGGGAATTTCGCTGTGTCTATGATGTCTAGGCTTCCTTCTTTAATATCATTGAAGACTGCGGCTCCTGTTGATTCTTTACTTCCAAATTCGATTACATTAAGATTCTCGTCCTTCCATGACGCGTCATTGGCTTCATTTACGAAGTCTTTAATCAGAATAATATCATGCTCGATCGCCTCTTGACCGTGCATATTCTTAAGGGGCATGAAGCAGAGTATGATAAATAGCGCTCGATATTTCATGGTGCGATCTCCTTATTTTTTATAGTATTGCTGTGCTTAGTTCGCAACAGGCGTTTCCGTTGTTATTGGAGCGATTCGCTTTCATACCGGACAGTTCCAGTATTATTAATTGGTCCATAGACGCTCATATTTCCAGGTCCATGATCTTCTCGTATGGCATATACACTAAACAAGTACTCGTTCTCAAACTGGGGGCCTTCCATGAACATCGAATCGATGCGTTGTTGGTTTTGCGTCCAATTCAGATAGTTGATAGAATTATTCAATGGACGGCCTAAATACTGCCAAGCTCCAGAATTTTCTGACACGTAAACGTGGTAATCTCTGATGTCAGATTCTGGATAATTCCATCGGACAACCAATGATCGGTTATTCTCTTCATCATAATCTGTTTGGCCGCTTATATCCTCAAATGTCAGTATCTCGTCTGTAACGATTACTGTGTTGGGTGTTATGGGCGCTGGTGTAGGTATGGATTGTCCTTCGGCGACATATTGGACTTCTCCTTTTGTTTTTACTGGGCCGTAGTGATGGGGTACACCACTTTGTGTGATGACGTAAACTGCGAATGAGTAGCGATGGCCGTATTCCGGGCCATCTAGATATTGTGGTTTCAGCGTAGCGGTGGTTCCCTCTCTCCATTCCAGGTAATGATCTGATGGATTACCCGTTCGTCCTAAATAAGTGTATTGTCCACCGTCGATTGAAATATATACATGAGTATCTTGGATATCTTCATAGGATAAATTCCAACGGATTACCAAACATCGTGCAGATTCAACATCCTCATCAATACTACAGCTAAGGTCATCAGAACTCGTCATATCATCGGTTACAATAACTGTGTTCAATGAGATCGCTGGAGTTAGACTTGGTGTTGGTGTAAGCGGCGATGGAGAATTCGTTGGAGTTTGTGTTGGTTGAATGGTTGGGATACTTGTTGGCGTTATTGGTTGTTGCTCAATAATTTTTTGGAAATCCCAGATTTTGACGACTGTGTCTTCCTGGAGTCCAGCGATCCATTGATTGTCAGCGGAAAAATCAAACTTTTTGTATGCTGTTTCTGGATTTATTTCGGCGAGTTTATTTCCTGTCGCTGTATCGAAAATATATCCATCTATAATCAAATATTTCTTGTCATCCGTAATCGCAATCGCGTTAGTATCTTCTAGGTTTAGTTCATCATTTAATAATAGTGGTTCACCATTATTAAAACGATAGATTTCTGCAGTCTTGGTTACATATAGTATTGAATTGTCATCTAGGTAGGATACAAACTTAATGGGTTGATCAATCTGGAGAATAGTTTCACCTTCCAAAGTATTTAAATCCCAGGATATCAGTTTGCCATCGTCACCGCAGCTGACCAAGGAATTGGAATCCAAATCAAAATCAAACGCATGGATAAAATCCTGATGCCCCTCGAACACATGTTTCGTCCAATCGTTCCGACTGTCGTATAATAGTATGTTCTGATTTTGCGCTAAGGCGAGAAAGTAATTATTCGGTGAAAAGGCAATGGGATTGAAACTCGCATACAAATGTATTTCATCTTTCATTAGTACTTTCTTTTTACTTACATCCCATACTTGAACTTCACTGCTACTGGTCACGGAGGCGAATAACGAATCATCATCTGAGAACGCGCTAGGCTCTTTAAATTCGTATTCAAATTCTTCCGTTGTATTATTTATTTTTTCCTGTGATATAACATCAAGATGTTTAAGAGGATTTTCCAGTATAATGTGATTGGATAACTTGTTTTTAAAAGTCAATAGGTTGTTTTCATAAAATGGCAATAGTTTTCTATCAATTTCTTCTGTCCAGATAAATTCATTTAGAATAGAAGATGTACGTTTTCCATTATATAATATTGAATGCCTTTCTTTAGATACTGGTGTCCCAAACTGTGAATAGAAACTTTTATCTATTAACTCAGGATTTTTTACTAAATTATTTCTTTCATGTCTCGATACATTATACATAAAAATGAATCCAAAGATCCCACACGTAAATATGTTGTCGTCGTCAAGTATAATATATTTAAATCTATAAAATGGGTTCGAAATATCCGTCCATATTGTATTTGATGTGTACTGATTAAGGTCGATAATATTAACACTTGCCCATAGATTCTCCTCTTGATAATATGAATGGTATAATGTATATAGACAACTGGGTGAAACACCAAATATCTCTATCCCTTCAGGTAACTCCATATCTATAGGTGATAATTTTGTTATAGTTTTCTTTGTTATAACCTACATTCCGCACATTGAGGATCTCTAATTTTCGAATTTATGCGTAGTAAAGTCAGCGGGTTAAGTACTGTTAAATTTACCCATAGTCGATCGTTTTAATCTCAAGGATGCGTGTGAGCATCTCAAGTTCTTGTTTGTGAAGGTCCCTCAAGAGTTTTAGGGCGTTTTTATGTGCCTTGTATTGCTCTGAAGCTTCTTTTACCCATTCTCGATCAGCGACGCGAACAATCTTGGTTTTCAGTTTTCCATCAACCCAGCGTGAGAGTCGTGTAGCGGGGTGACCACCTTGTTTATGGCAGTGGCAGGTTGGTTTGCCACAGCGAATAAGAATCTCTGCGTAGGTTCCCGCGACGAGTTTTTCATCGAGAGAGAAAAGACTCAGCACGCGATTTCGCTCGGTCTGAATCTGGTTCAATTGGTTGATAATTGTTTTCAGTTTTTTTGAAAGAGGCATTTTTTTGACTTGTCTTATCCTATAAATAAGTGTATAATAGCATAAGATGACGGGGGAGACAAGATGCATGTTCAACAAGGTTTAAAAAAGGATTCCTCTCTTAAGAAATTCGTGATTGGCGCGCATCCGATCATCGAACATTTTCTGGAACTCCTGACCGTGCGTGGGATTGTGGGCGCCTATATGAGGCCGGATAAGCGCATGAAACTCGACGATGACCAAGCGCTGGCGCTTTTGATCCACAACATTTTGACCACTCCCCATCCGTTGTACGAGATCCAGGACTGGCTCAAACCGTTGGATGCGGAACAAGTGGGTCTTCTCCCCGAAGAGATAAAATATGTCCAGGACGACCGTATTGGCCGAGCGCTCGTCCGCTTCTATAACTCCCGGCATAAGGAAGTCTTTTTTCGTCTGGCCTTGCGGGCCATCAAACTGTTTGCGCTGGATTGTTCGCAGATTCATCAAGATACCACCACAGTAACCTTTGCGGGGAAATATCCGGGCTGGAGCGCCAAGGAGTTACTCACCAACGGAATCAACAAGGACCACCGGCCCGATCTGAAGCAGTTGGTGCTGGGATTAACCGTGACAGCCGATGGGTCTGTGCCCATCTTGCACCACATTTATGACGGGAATCAGACGGACGATCACCTTCATCCCACGAATCACAAACGGCTCCAGAAACTCTTGCAGCGAGTCGATTTCATCTATGTGGCCGATTGCAAACTCGCCACCGAGGAAAATCTGCAAAAACTCTCGGCTTGGGGGGGACTCTTTGTCACGGTGATGCCCAGAACCTGGAAGGAAGACGGACAATTTCGAGAAAAAGTCAGACGCGGGAAAATCAAGTGGAAGTTCATCCTGTCGCGTAAAAATAATCGCAAGCCCCATTCAAAGGTCGACCGCTATTATGTCGCCGAGGGGAAATACAAAACCTCTCGTGGCTATCGATTGCATTGGATCCGTAGTACGCAAAAAGCCGAGCAAGATCTCGAGACAAGGAGACGGCGCCTCGAACAAGCGCTTGCAGAACTCCGAGCGCTTCAACCGAAACTCAATCGGTATACCCTCAAACGACGCCAACAAATCAATCAGCGAATTCAGGAAATCCTGAAGAAGCGACACTGCCAAACTCTTATCCAATACGAAATTCACGCGGCGCGAGAATACCGGCGCCTCTATCCCAAAAAAGGGCGTCCCACTCCAGGGACGGCCCCGCAGATCACTTGGAAACTGATTTTCTCAATCTCATTCGGGATCAACAAGGACGCCGTAAGCAAAGCGGAAAAGACCGACGGCGTTTTTCCCCTGATCACCAATCTCGACGAAAGCACATACCGCCCCAAAAAAATCCTTGAAATCTACAAGTTTCAGCCGTTCCTCGAAAAACGTAATTCCCAGATCAAAGCCTATCAGGAAATTGCCCCGGTGTACCTGAAAAACGGGAAGAGAGTTGTGGCTTTTCTGCACATCCACGTCATGGCCTTAATGGTCGCAACGCTTATTGAGCGAAAACTTCGGCTTGCTATGCAAAGCCAAGGAATCAGTTCTCTTCCCATTTATCCAGAGAACCGGCCATGCAAGACGCCCACGATGTTTGACATCGTCCGATTCTTTACCGGCGTCGAACGGTATGAAGTCTACGATGGTGACAAGATTACTATTTTTCCTGCTGAACTCACTAAAGCACAGAAAAAAATTCTCACACTCTTGGAGGTGTCACTGGCCCATTACCAATAGATTATGTCTATAATAACCACTTAAATAAATCTCAAATTACCTACCCGAGATGTGCGGAATGTGGGTTATAAGATTATGCATATAGAGATATTGATCGTTGGTGGATAACCAAATATCGTTGGTATTTTCTAAAAATCCAAACGCAAATAGAGTTTTATTATCTGGAGTAAATACAATTTCATTTGTTCCATCATATATATTCATCCTTTTTAAATGCGGTAAATTTAAATAGTAAAAGTATTCATCGGAAGGATCAAATGAAACAGTGTTATCATAATTGATAATACAGGTTGACGCATACGAACTTTCAATATGAAATTCTATCGTATCATCTATAGTAGCGATTATTTCTAATGAATTGGCATCAAGAATAAAGTTTTCTTGTTTTGATAGATTTGAAGCAAATATATAGTTATCTTTTGGGGACCAATCCAAGTATTTCAAGCCATTATCAAAAAGCCGATACAACAATAGTTTCATGGATTCCGTATCAAAAATAAATATGCCTAAATCCGTGGCAATAGCAATTTTAGATGTATCATGAGAGTGCTCCGCGTCATACATATCTTTATAGCCTATTATCAATTCACTATCATCCGAAAAAGATATTGATGTAAAAAACAAAAAGATGAAAAGAATTCTATAGAGCATTGTTAATCTCCTTATAATCACTCAAATATGAACCTATACCTATAGAGTCCGTATCATTTGCGCAGGTAGTGCAAGAAACAATACTTGCTGCATTCCTCAATACTTCCAGATACCCCTTGTGGACCAATGTTAACAAATACAGGATATCGTGCATTTTCATTATAAAAATCAGGTAGATAAGTCAAATGTATACGCAAACTACGAGACCAATATTCTAAGCTATAAAGTTCATTAACATATAAATATATTGCCCATTGATCATCCTCAGGAAGTCCAGTATCAGTTGTATCTCTTCAAACAGTTAACATAGTATACTTTTCTAAATACCAATTATATGTTACAGAAGGGCATTCTCTATATCCGTGACTATCATTTAAAAGATCAATAATTGGAGACGACCAGCCACCAATAGAATCTTCTGTATATCCATCATTATCGGGTGTAGGCAAAACACTTGGAAATGGCGTACGATTAGGATCAAAATATTTTTTCCATATCGGCTCTGACGGTGGAGATTCAGGATTGTAATCATATACAGCTTGCTTATTTGCTCTGGCGACACAAATAGCGGCATTTGTAGGACCACCACCTACATATCTTGCTAAGCATTTTTTTGCTGTATCTGTGTATGGATAAGGAATATTAACAGCTCTGACATAATCAAACAATCTATCAGATAAGTGTCTATCATAAAATAAGTATAAATAATCACCTCTTTCAATCACCCAAGGATGTCTTGCGCCTGGACCATGTTCTGCGAAGTTTTCATAATATTCTATAATTTGTTCATTAGTTTTTGTTGGAGTAGGTGTAGGAGGGGGTGTTATATCATTAGGTATTGTTGGAGGAATTAATCCATGCAAAGGTATTTCTTCACGATACTCTTCTTCTGAAACAAAACTTTCTATTATAGGGCCAGGATTACGATTTGGATTCGTTTTCCAGGTAGGATTTACAGAGGAATCCAAAACAGATGCGGGAACTTGTGTAATATTAATAGGCGCATTAGGCTCACTTCTCATATACCCTATTCTTGTGTAATTATTATGGTAACCAATAGATTGAACATGATCGATCCCGTACCATCGCCCTTCTTGATCATGGATATCTTCCGAATGGAAAAACAAATGCAAAATCTCAGAATCATCTTCTTTTACTTCTTTGTGCGTAGAAAAAATCGACGCCATTCGCCCATACCAATCATTACCATCCGGTGTAATAGGCGTTGGGTTATCACCACTTACCGGTTGACGATATTTGACCATGAAAACCGGGAATGGCGTTCCCGATCCTGCGATATATGTCGCAGGGGGGGTCGTATTAGGAATTACGCGCACTACGCTGTCCTTGATATCGGAAATGTCATCACAAGCTAACCCGCTAACATTAGAGATCGCTATTGCAGCAGACATTTCTTTATAGACTTCTTTATTACCGAAACTAATATAACTGGACAGTGCGAAGTTCGACTGCATTTTTAGCTGAACCTGCTCTACGCCGCTATAAGAAATTCCTCCATTTTCTCGACAGCCATGTTTTCCGAGATGATTTTCTTGAGATTATGATCCGGGGGCGAATTCACGAGAAATTCAAACAGACTGGAACGCAAGGCATATGACACGACTAACTCAGAGGGAGGATTTCCAGTCTTCATTGTTCGCAGCCAGCTGCGAAAGTTCGCCCAAACCTCTTTCCCATACATGAGCGACAAGTATTGCAGCAGACCTTGAGCGATACACCCCAGTTGAACGAATCGATGATACGCTTCCATCTTTCGCCTGACCGCCTCCCGATACTCAGCGGATTCCTTGTGCAGGTATTGGTTCCCAGTCTGCCGCCGGATTGCCTTCATCGCCTTCATCCAAAAGTGATACGCATAGGTCCCAATCCCATGAATCGCGCTGCGAAATCCGACTTCGATCTTGAACCGATACCCATACGTTTCAATCAGTTTCAAGGGATCCAAGGAACAATCCGTGCACATCAGAATCAGTTTGCCCCGTGTGGGATGAATCACCCACACAAAACGAACCAGTCGTCCAATGGGCCGCCATAATAAATCTTCCACTCGATACCGAATCGGCGTCTTCGTTTCTCCATACACCGGGCTCAGCGCTTGGGTGAACTTCTCTGGCCGCTTAAAATAGTTCCGCAGTTGTATTTTCTTGCCATACTTCTTGGGGCGTCCACGCTGGGGGAGTTTCGGCGCCGCCGCCTTTTTGTACGCCACGGCATTCCTTCGAACCCGCGTGAGCAATTGATGCCCTTCATTTAATAACGGAAGGATCACCTTTCGGCTCGCATAATACGCATCCGCCACAAGAAGCGCTAACCGGGAATCGGTCGACACCGTTTCGACAAACAGCGCGGCCAGTTTATCCAGTAAACTGCGGCGGTCTCCCGGAAACCACACCACTCCCTCATGAATCCGGGACACCAATGGAATCGCCGCCACATGCCCTCCCGCCGCACAGACCAACACGGCAAGCGCCTGAAAGGAATGCCCCATAATATAGGACGCTTTGGAGTTGTTCTCAGAGGGCTGATGGAGTTTTTTCACTCCCGGCATCTTCTTCCCTTCTTTCGCGACTTTCAGGCCGTCCGCCACGTAGACGTCATATTCGCCCACTTGGAGAACCGGAAACAACCGATGAACCATTCGATGCCACAGTCGGGTTAAATAAAGCAAATCCAATCCGGTGCTGTAATTAAAAAAATGAAAAAATCCTTTATACAATCCCGGTTCCAAGAACACGGCCCGGATAAAACTGGTCACTCCAGCGCATTCCGGCCGAATCGAAAAAGCGACGAGAACGAGCACGAGAAACATGTACGTCCGTTTGTAGGAACAAGCTCTTCTCAAATGGTGGACACAGCTATACCATAGACTCCATAATTTCATTGTTCTGTCCCTCAATCCTAGGCAAATGGATTCTCCCAATCTGGAGAAAAACCGATACAATTATCAACTTATAGGATAGAGGGATTTTTTTTGTTCGCTCAACTTTTTTTCGATTTATAATCGAACCGTTTTCATAGTAAAACTTCGCACTCTCCAGTAATATAAGAATACCACTTGTTGCCAACCTTCACAGCATTGATTGGATTATCGACTGGTATATCAAGAAAATCTGGATCTCCCGTTGGTGTAATCACAACCACAGTAGGAACAGGGGTAAACCGAGTCGGAGTCGCCGTCGGCGTTGGAGTATCAAACGTCGGTGTCGGCGTTGGAGTGGCTAACGGCGGTGTTGGAGTCGGAGTGTTAGGCGATAGAAGAGTGAGTTCAAACTTCGGCCGAATAAACGAAATCCCCCAACCACTAAAACACTCGACTGGTGGTTTTGACGCGCCGTAATACATACCGTTGATTTCTATTGTATATTCTCCATAACCTTTTGGAAAAAAATTGAAAAATCCTAGACTATTAAAAGTTTCTCTCTCTTCTGAAGTAATTAATTCGTCATTAGGCCCGATGACATTCCATCTCAAGTCCATCCCGAAAATAGGATTAAAGACACAACTAAATTGATGATCTTCATCGGGTCCGGTTGTCGCTTCAAACGAAAATCGAAAGTTACAAAAATCCAGTCCCATACCAAAATCTTCAATCTCTAACGGCGAAGAAAAAAATATATCTCCAATATACATCTCCAGCATCAAAGAATCGATGTCACTGCATCCACCGCACCAAAAGGGATCTGGTAGATCAGCGCCTACGATTTCAATTTCCCACAGACCAATGATTAGGATCGTGGCTGATATTACAAAAATTCTATGGTTTAATTTTATCATCGTTCTCTCCCAAGAATGGATATTTCTTTTTCTCCCAGTTGATATTCGCCCCGTCAACCGTTCAGCCTGTCCAACGTTTCCCGGGCGGAGACTGCAAATATCGAGTCCGCGTAATACAACACGATATAATGAAAATCCTCTATCGCCTCCTTGATACGGCCCAACCGGTAGGTAACGAGCGCCTCCCCGCCATAAACGGATGGCGGCGCTTTTATCCCTCACCCGATAGTCGTAGTTGTATTTGGAATCGGAATATCCATCCAAGAAGATAGTGAAGGTTTCCTCCGCTTTTTTAAATTGTTCTGAGAAGAAGTAAGCGTAGCCCAGCAAACGATACGTCGTGCCGAAAATCGCGATATCTTTGGTATCCGCGAATTCCTCAAGAATCTGCAAACAGATTTTGATCGTTTCGGCTTCATTGTGGGGGCCGTTGTGATACGCTTCGGCGATCATCAGCGTGGCCCGGCCCCGGATATATTCGGACGCCTGAGGATACTTCGAGAGCAATGTCTTCCCTTGCTCGATGACGTCATCGAATTTCGCTTCACCCAGCCGCGCCAATCCCAGCGTCAACCCCTGCAAAAGGAGATAGGCGCGGGGGACGCGTTCGCTATTAGGAAAATTTTTAATGAAAGATTCATAGGCTTCGATCGCTTTTTTCTTCTGATGGATCGGATGCCCGCGATTCGTAAGGTGATATTGGGTTGAGGCGAGATGGTACGCGGCGTCCTCGGCATATTCAGACTTAGGAGCATTCTCTACAATCCACTTGAATTGTTCCAAAGCGGAGTCGTAAGCGCTTCCTTCATTTTCTGTGGCTTCATCGAAGGGTTCACGAACGCCTCTGATACGAGGAAAACGTGTTTTCGTTTCAAGCAATCCTTGGAGATAATAGAGTCTTCCCAGCGACATTCGGCCAAACGCGGCTTCTTTGGTATCAGTGCTTCGTTCCGTAAGAGCGAGCCACTGCGGTTCGTGGGAACTCAGGAGATTAATGATCACCTCGGTGCTGGCGTCAGGCAGTTTTCCTCTCGCCACGGCGTCTTGAACGATCTCTTTCCCTGTTTCAAAAATCTCTTTTGTCTCCCGGGTGGATTCGATAACAGAACGATGATCAACAAGAGCCTTCTCATATAAAGTCGGTTTAACTTCTATGCCTTTCTCATGGGCCCAATCCTCATCCGTATCAACGGGAAGCACACCTTTCCATTGGTTTTTTTGATTGCGCTTGCCATGAATTGGGGCCGCATCATGGAATCTTTCGTACCACCCAGATACAATGAGGTATTCGCCGTTTACAAGTGTTATTTCTTCTGTGGCGCCTTTTGCTTGCTCCGCTTCTTGCAGGCTTTTGTACACACCGTTGATACTGCGGTACAAAGTAATTTCTCTCGCATCAAGGCGTACAACAGAGATGAAGGAAAACGTTATCAAGCATATGAACAATGTTTTTCTCATTGCAGGAACACTCCTTTTTTACGTATTAATCTTGGTTGAGTGGAATTGCGAAACATTCAAAAACTTGAATGGAAGACAATCCCGTAAAAAATTCGATTCCTCTCAGATCGAACTCATCATACGAGTGATTCAGGTACACGTAATCTCCGGTTTTTGCAGCCGCCTGCGCCGTTGTAAACGATCCGATCGCCGGATCGGGATTCACATTCATAAGATTGGCGATGCACTCCTGGAACGCGGTTTGGGGGAAATTTTCCGCTGTAAAAATATCCCCTGTAGGAAGAGCTGTTGCAGTTGGTGTGGATGTCGGAGGTGATGTTCCTCCCTCGTAAGGAACCGCCGGCGTGGGAAATCCGGCGGTCCATGCCGCTGTTCCTTTGATAACTCGAAATTCCTCAATATATCCGTTAAAAATGGTATAGTTCGAATTCGGTCGATCGCCCCCATCCAAAGCCCCCAACGTAATTCCATTCGCATGCGATCGAAGTGGATTCGGAATCGTTAACGTCTCTTCTAAACTTCCATTTAGAAAATATCGAAGCGAAGAGCCGCTTTTCGTCACGGCGATATGATTCCAAGAATGTTGTGTAATGCTTGGATTGTTTGCAGAAGTATTAAATCCTGTTCCACTTGAATCATAAACGCGCACTCGTGGGACAAGACCATCATCAATCTCTATCCATAAACTTCCTCCGCCTGAACCGTACGGATAATCACCAGGAATGTTCGAAACCACAAAACAATGATTCGCACTGGAAAAAGAACAACGAACCCAAAAATCAATCGTGAAATCACTAGAAGTAAAGTTCAAGTTGATTGAATCATCCACTTCCAAATATTCACCTTGGATACCTGTGAAATAGATGGATGATGTTCCAAAATAATCTACGTCGGTCTCATGGCGCACATTCCCATGCGTAGTGATCATGTGATGAGCTCCATAAGGAGATGAATCCCAAAAGAACTGACTTCCATCTGTGTGACCTCCGGATTGAATCAACAGCTGCGCGTTAGAGGGAACCGTAGAACCACCCGTTGGAGTTGGCGTGGGAGTCGGGGTGGAAGATGACCCCGACTCGTAAGGAGCCGTCGGCGGGGTAAAAGAGGAGGTCCACGCCGCCGTTCCTTTGGTGATTCGAAGTTCCTCGATATAGCCTTGGAAAATGGTGAAGTTAGGATTCACAACATAGCCATCATGCAACGCGCCTAATGTGAATCCATTGGAATGAGAGCGTACCGCGTTCGAATTGGTCCATGATTCTTCTAATGCCCCATTTAAAAAATAATAAAACGTATTTCCGCTTCGCGTTAAAGCGAGATGATTCCATGAATTTTGTGAAATGCTTGAACGGTTTTGCGCCGTCCAATGCTCCGAATCATATTCATCCCAAACCCGTATTCTTGGAACTAAAGCGCTCCCTCCATTATTATCCACTTCGATCCAAAGATTCCCCGTATACCCCGGAGAACTCTCCCAACCAAAATTGGATGCCACCACGGCATGATTGTTTCCGCTAGTCGTATAGTAAAACCAAAAATCCACGGTAAAATCACTTGTGCCAAAATCCAAATCGGCTGAATCATCAACTTCCAAATAACTCCCCTGGCTGCCCGGGAAATAGATGGATGACGTTCCGAAATAAGCGATGTCCGTTTCATGATGCACATTTCCATTCGTAGTAATTCCATGAGTGATTCCTAGGGAAGAGGTATCTAAGAAAACTTGGCTCCCATCCGGATCCCCCCCGGATTGAATCAACAGATGCGCGTTATTATTCCCTCCTCCACCTCCTGGAGAGGTTGGCGTTGGTGTTGGTCCACTTTGCGTAGGAGTCGGTGTCGGGGACGACGAATCCCCATTATATGGAGCCGTTGGTGGGGTGAAACTGGAGGTCCACGCCGCCGTTCCTTTGATGACTCGAAGTTCCTCTATATAACCCTGGAAAATGGTGAAGTTTGGATTCACAACATAGCCATCATGCAACGCGCCTAGCGTGAATCCATTGGAATGAGAGCGTACCGCGTTCGAATTGGTCCACGATTCTTCTAATGCCCCATTTAAAAAATAATAGAACGTATTTCCGCTTCGTGTTAAAGCGAGATGATTCCATGAATTAATTGAAATGCTTGAACGGTTTTGCGCCGTCCAATGCTCCGAATCATATTCATCCCAAACCCGTATTCTTGGAACTAAGGCGCTCCCTCCATTATTATCCACTTCGATCCAAAGATTCCCCGTATACCCCGGAGAACTCTCCCAACCAAAATTGGATGCCACCACGGCATGATTGTTTCCGCTAGTCGTATAGTAAAACCAAAAATCCACGGTAAAATCACTTGTGCCAAAATCCAAATCGGTTGAATCATCCACTTCCAAATAACTCCCCTGGCTGCCCGGGAAATAGATAGATGACGTTCCGAAATAAGCGATGTCCGTTTCATGATGCGCATTCCCATTCGTAGTAATTCCATGCGTGGTCCCAAGGGAAGACGTATCTAAAAAAGACTGATTTCCATCCGGGTCCCCGCCGGATTGGATCAACAGGTGCGCGTTATTTGATCCGCTTACCGGTGTTGGAGTGGGGCCCCCAGGTGTCGGAGTCGGCGTTGAAGTAGGAGGTGTTCCAACTGAGTAATCAATCGTTATTTCGGCGACCTTAGTCGGATCATTATCATCGTACGGCCATGCAAGTACACGACACTGTTCGCTGTTCCAACCAACTTCGCCGTCTTTCCAGAATAGAACCATCGCATTATTGCTCTGCCAATTTGGATGGTTTACGATTTCCTGAACAACGTCTTTAATATCGGGACTGGTATTCCAATCATTCGATCTCCATGAAGGTGTCCAACTTACAGAATTTGATGTTCGGGGACGGCTTGTATAATCAGATTGCGTACTAAACGTATTCGCATTGTCAGAATCCTGACCTTCGATTCGAGTATCAGGATTAGAACCAATTTTGTTTTGTCCGTGTAATTTTAGATAGGCGCTATTTATCGTTGCCCCTTGAGCGATTTGAACAGTCGTAAATCGTACGCCAGTTTCAAAGTCATAACTCGATGAGTTGTAATCTCCACAACTCAATTTAGTGGTTAAACGGAATTCTGCGGATTGATTGATACAATCATCCGTTCCAGTTGAAACTTGTTCCGTTATATCTGCGTCGATATATATCGGAAATGTCGCTTGCTTTAAATCCGAACGACTCACGCTATATTGCGAAATAATCCCTTGTTCGGTCATCCGCAGCCGGTTTTCGATTTCAATCGATTGATTGTCTGGTTCAACACTATCCCAGGCTCTTGGCTTTTGCATCCAAAACATGTCTCGTTCCAAAGAATCCTTAAAACTAAACTTGCCTGGATTGACTTTCTCTTGCAGAACAAGAACACCTCGATTGGCCGAAAGCGTGTCATGAGGAACGCCCTTCTCCAAGCCAGCGGAATTTTGAAGATCGGAAGTCCACGCGAATTTCATCTCTATCGTCAATTTGATTCCAGTGCCGTCAATCGTTGGATCTGGTAATGCCGATGGAGAATCGACGACGACCACTTTATAAAACCGGTCTGCGCCAAGCACGTATCGAAAATGGATACCTTTTCCGAACGCGTTTGGCCACGTGATCTCGGTTTTGGAGAGGTTTAATTCTGGAGACGCGTCGACGGAGACGCGTCGACGGGACGCCCAACGGCCTGGCTCTCCCCTGCGTCGTTTTCGTAATACATTTCAAAAGGAGCCATTGTAATCCACTTACCGGCGCGTTGGAATTGAGCGGCGTATTTCAAACCATCCAGTTCCTGCCAGATCCGAATCTGATATCCGGCCTTCTCCATTTCCCAGTTCCAACTTTTACTCGATGTTTGAATTAAACTGAGATCGATCTCTTTATATTCTTCGGTCAAATCAAATGGATCGAGACGATAATGAATAGGAGCGACGGAGCCGACAACTCGATAGTTCTCTCCGCCCAAGTGGAATTTCTTAAAATTCCGCGTCCGTTCCCCTATTAACTCAATCTTTTGACAAAACACGCTGGAGCAGGGAATAAGGATAGAGAACAATACAGCGATGAAAAAGATCTTTTTCATAATGAATCCCCCAAGACTATATCAGTAGTCATAAGATTCACTACGAATACGCCTTATTTCTTTGTAATATTCAGATTGTAATGATTTTTGCCGTAATCGATCTTTCCTTAGGTGTGAGTAAATCCATAGAAGTTTCTTCTACAGAAAAACCGATTAATTCTTGTCACACATTTGCATTGTGATCGTAAAAGAAGGGAAATAAAAATAGAACCGTTATTCTATATATAACATAACTATGGGTGCGTGTAAATAAGTTCAATGAATAATTATGAAAATTTATGGTTTCCTAATAATCCGGCATGTATCTTTATAAAAAGAAGAGAGAGATATAACAATTGTTGACCAATTTAGTCTTGATTTAGGCATATGATGGCCTAATCCCTCAAGTGGACAAGTTCTACCTTTTACCATCATCCCCGAAGGTATTTAGTTAGGTCATGTCTTGCCTGTGTTGAGAAACGATCCGTGAAATCGTGGCCTCGCTGACATCATAGAGCCGTGCCATTTGCGCTCCAGATTTCCTTCCCGAGAGAATATTCTCCGCAACATCTTTACGTTGATCTGGACGAAGTTTGGGTTTTCGACCACCAATGCGGCCTTCTTTACGAGCGGCATCCAGCCCAGCCTTGGTGCGTTCGCGGATCATTTCACGTTCAAATTCTGCAAAGTAACCCACCATTTGCATCATCATCCGGCCTGCTGGGATTGTGGTATCTATGGATTCGGTCAGGCTCTTGAATCCGGCTCCAGCGTTGCTGATACATTCCATAATAGCAAGGAGGTCTTTCAGTGAACGTGAAAGACGGTCGAGTTTCCAGACAACAACAACATCACCTTTTCTGAGTTGCCCAAGCATTTCATGTAGTTTGGATCTATCCCAACGGCCTCCCGAAGCCGTTTCATGAAAGATCTTCTCGACCTTTGCCTTTTTGAATGCTTGGACTTGCAACTTGGAATTCTGGTCGTCTCCTTTTGAGATGCGGCTGTACCCAAATATCATGTTTTTATTCCTTCAAAAACGTTCGTTTATACAAGGATTCCCCACACCCCAAAAACCCCACATTTTCCCCTTGCATAACCCTCTTTCATAACCAAATCGAATAGTAATCCTTTTTGAAAGGAAAGAAAGAGCATCAACTACTTCAAGAATGTGACTCATTAGCGTACATTTACGGGTGAATGTGCACAGTATTCATCCCCTCCAAAAATCTATTTAGATCTCTTCCGGATTGAATACGATTGGTCTCTATACAAGTGAGGTCAATACGATTGAAAAACTCAATTCTCAGGCGAGCGCCGTATTTTAGATTTTGATTGATGGATTGAAAAAACCTGGAGACGCCAAGAATATCTACATTGCCGACGGCGCATTCATGGTCGTTCCCGTTCACACGTTGATTTTGTTTGTAGAAACGAACTTAGCCTTATTTTTCCGTTAAACACCATTTATTCAGAACAGGAATGTCATGCAGAATCAGGATAAGATTTTAAAAATGGAAAAATTAATTCAATTCTAAGAGAATGAATTTTTCATCATTCGGAACTGTTTCAGGATTTCTACTGCGATTAGAACTCATAAAATTCAGGAGTGGAATTCTCTGGAATGGTGATGAAGAGGTCGCCCGCGCTGTTCATTCCGTTTGTTGGATCGAAGACAAGTTGTTTTGATTGGATACTGAAAGATGGCGTTTTTTCCATGAATAAATTGGGCCCACGGCTGACGATTACGCATCCTTTTTTATTGCCCCCACGGAATAAAAATTGATCGTTGAGTTCTTCTTTTGAGGAAGCGACAAGGAAGTATCCGTCCTCGTATCGATCTGGAAAAGGATCAAGGAAAAGATCTGTCCCAAATCCTTTGATAAAGAGAAATAAAAGAAATTATACGCGTTAAATGCGCTTGTCCATTCAATAGAACCATCTCCCCATGTAGGAGGAGGAATAAATACGAGATCTTCTGGGTAGCGTTGATTTGTCGTATAGAATTCGATATACCGCTGTGAGAGAACGTGACATTTCGAATGCAATTGAGCGATTTTGGCGCGGAATACAATGTGATGATAGGAAGCAATCGTTATCAGACTCAAAATCGAAAGAATTGAGATCGAGATAATGAGTTCAGGTAGAGTGAAGGATGATTTACCGCCAAATAAATCACGCATCTGAATGATTTCGCTAAATTATTATACTTATCCACCCAGCGATGTATCATTTTTCACTCTATCGAATCACAGATACTTTTGTCAAGAGAGATATAACCATCCTCTCATTTTTTCGATCTTCTCAAGACCTGAGTCCAAGGAATGCTTCCTGACTCAGTCCACCAGACTTTTTGGTTCATGAATTGGTCTCGCTTCATGCATTGGTTGCGATCAATAGTGAATGACTCTCCAGATTGAATTTCTTTCCGATATGATTGAGTTAGAACTTGTACTCTTCCCTCGAATACGTCCAAAAATATTTTCTGATTTTCAAGCACAATACAATATTCCGTTCCCAATGCTTGGACATCCGCAATCGATGTTCTGATCATCCATTCTGGTTCAGTATCATCCGTGTGCATATACTGCGCTCGGCCTCCTATCAATCGAATGCGCTGATTCTCTTCATGCTGATCGTTGTATTTCGATCGAGAATTATGGCGGTCTCTTGATTCAGTTGCGCATACATTTGATTGTTCAGAGTGGCGAGTACGCTATGGACAGGTAATTTGAATTCATTGGCGCCGGCGATCTGTTCTTTGTCATCGATATGAATAACTCCTTGTCCGTGTATTATCTTCATTCTTAGACTTGATTGTGGCGCATAGAAGCAATAAATAGTAATCGCTAAAAGAATGAAGATCGAAACGGAAACAGTAATGGGCGCCGCTCGCCAGGAAAAACGCGGTTTCGATTCAATGGTATAAATGGAACGTAGAATTCTGAACTCCAAATTCTGTGTTGGGATCAGAGATTGTATTTCATTTGAAACTTCATCCATCAAAGAATCTACGACGGAATCGTTTATGTTTTTATTCATCGAAGTTACTCCATTTTTGATGAAAAAGGGTTTTCAATTTCGAGCGCGCGCGCCGTAGCCGGCTATTCACAGCCTCAAAATGGATCGAAAGAATGCTTGCAATTTCTTCTCTTGGAATTTGTTCGATATAGTATAACGTTAAAATTTCCCGGTCTTTCCTTGGCAGCCGGAAAAATATCTGTAGGGCTAAAGAGTTTTTCTCTTTCTCGTTGAGTCTTTCGCACGGTGTTGTAACCGGTTCCTCGTCGCTTCCTTTACGACGAAATATCCGGGCAATGCGTTCCCGCCGGATATGGTTGATACTCAAATGACGCGCAATTTGGAACAGTAGAGCGCGAACATTGAAGATGGCCTTTCCTTTCAACACATAATTGGTCCACAGCGACAGAAACGAGTCATGCACTATATCATTCACTTCTTCAATATTCCCAGTTTGTGCAACCACATATTTCCGTAATGGGTCCTGGTAAAAACCGATGATTTTTCGGAACGCATATTCAGATCCTGTGTCTAACAGCTTTTCCAGGCTCAAATGTGATGATTGAATAGTTTCCTCATGAAATTTCGGAATCGTTTCCATTCTAAAGACCAATATGAGTAACGCGATCAATAAAGGGCACTTCGACTATTAGTTTTATTCGTATATAAAAACGATTACACCAATCCATATCAAATAGTCGACTTCCAATCAAAATTTGGTCAAAAAAATTAATGAATTTTCCAATTCTCAACCGCGCTGTTCACTGGGGTTGGAGTGGGCGCCGGTGTTATGTTTGGGTCATTGAAGTAGATTCGGTTTAAGAAACTGGATTGATTTTCTGTCACAAAAATGACCTCTGCGGCTCTATTGCCATCGGTGTCACCCAATATCGGTATCCCCTTGAGCGTTCCTGGAATATAGTAAGGAGGGATTCCAGCGGTCGATAAATCTTCCGTAAAAATATAAAGAATGAATCGCTCTCCTACTTTTTGTACGGCTGGGATTTCCGCAAATGGATTCCATTGCATATTGGCCACTCCAGAAAACGGTTCAGCGTTCAAAACAGTGAAAACCCGGACACGATTCTGAGATGGATTCATCCAGTTGAGATTCGAACCGCTTGTGAAAAACACGATTTCCGATTCCACATCTTCATCCCAGTTGCCGACCGAAAGAGTTAGGCAATCTTCTTGTTGCAGTACAAATTCGCGTATAAACCGGCCATCAAAAAGATCCAATAGGAATACTGACCGGGGAATACTCGCATCGGAATCCTGCTGAAGCGCTGTACCAGCGATCACAATGGGATCACCATTATTGGATTGACCGATGGCTAAACGAGAGATAAACAGATCAGACCGAATCGGCTGTTCCCACAGCAAAACAGGTTCATCTGATTCTTGGCTGAACACATAGGCGTATATACAGGTAGAATATGTAGATTGAGAGAGACTAGATAAATTGGTTGTCGCCAGAATCAGATACGATTCCTTGAACAGATCATCTTGAGTGATCGCCATAACCGCCGGTGAAATGGGAGCGGGAAAATCGATTGTTGTTTTATGGTTTTTTCGTGATATATCATACATTCTCACAAAGCTATACGCGTTCTCCATATTCTCGTAAGTAATCAATTCGAGAGAACCATCATAATTGATATCCACTGCCGTAAAAATCTTCTCATTTGCATTCTCATCTTTCCCAGGAATTTGAAAGAGATGACTTTCATTTAAGACACTATAGGCTCGATGTTCTGTTTTACCGTTGAAATAGGCTGAGTATAAAACGTCTTTTACTTGATCGTTATCAACATCAACCAAAGCGCTAAGGTGAATCGATGGTTTTGTGGAGCCAATCATTGGGATCGTGTCAATGGATTGGGTTGTAAAATCGATAATATAAATGTTCTGGTGATCAACCGATTGGCCGATCACTTCTTGCATTCCATCCTGATCCAGATCGGCGCACAATAGATTTTCAAGGATTGTAGGGATTTGAATAGAATCAACATTCAAGAAATTCTGTATGTTTGTATTAGTGAATGGAAATTCTAAAAATGCGCTGGATCTCCTGTTGGCAAAAGGATGATCCCAATCACTCTCCGAATTCGCAGGAATCGGAGAAGTGAGAATGCCCATCAACAAAACAAAGAAATATATCATTCGGATTCAATATCGAATTCAAAATTGTTTTCTTTAGTATAGTCGATATTTCATATTCATCTGGTCATCAAAATTTTCAATTATCAACCAGAAAAAGAAGGATTGAAGAAACGCCTTCATTCTCCATTTAACGTTTCGTAACACTTTACTAATGATATGAAAAAAGTCTATAGTTTTTTACATTTGGCTGGTTTATCTCAAAAATGTGCGGATTCGTAGTATCGATATCCTGGAATTTATTATTGGATTGAATAGGTGAAAGAGCGATTATTGAATTTTCTCGGCAAATGTTCCTTTCATCATGAATTTAATAGAATAATTCATCATATTGAAAAATTGGAATGTTAAATGAACTCACTAAATCGATTGACTTGTCTTCTGTTCTTGTTTCTATTCGTCACAATCTCTTACTCATACACCGCTAACCACTGGCTCACACAATGGGGAAATCCCCAAAGGACTCGGTATTTTTCATCAGATTATATTCCTTCTCAAAAAGCCACCCGATTGACAAAAAGAACAATTCAATTGCCATTCCCAATTGAAGAATTATTCTATACGGCGGACGTTACTGGAGATGGAAAAGCCGAGTTCGTCTCGTTGATTCAAGATCCACCTTCGATCTTGATCGTGGATCTTACGAATGAATCATACGAACAGATTCCATTAGAAAAAAGTCCTCATCTGACGGAAGAGGATACTGAAATCCAATATGAGATTATTCAACTAGTGGACTATGATGGTGAACCAGGATTGGAGGTTTTTTGCGAAGTCCTGCCAGTTGTTCCCGGATCGTATTATGATGGCAAACCGACATTTTACCAGATTGTTTCTCCCCGGCTCAAAAAAGTCATCCATCGATTTTCTGGTATTACCATTGAAGACCGGAGTGGTGATGGAATGTGGAGTGGGAGCGAAATCGCTTCCATTTTATTCAAGGATCAAACAGATCAATGGAAAATGGCCGCGTGCATGTCTGCCGGTCACGAGGATTACAAACCAAGGTCGATCAATATATACAACATTGAAAACGGTCAGTTGGAGGCACAATTTCATACGGCCACGAGCACACGGAAGATTTCATTGCTGAAAACAGAAAGCGATGAAATATTGATCACGCTTTGGTCTCACACTCCTGATAATTGGATACGGATCAATGGAGAGATTCAATACGATGAAGATGGAAATAAAATTAATGTTAGTGAGATTTTGGATGAAAAGGTAGTAACCGATAAAGAAGGTTATAGTATCTGTTTGAACTATAATGGATCGCTGAACGAAGACGCGCTCCAATTACGCTGGTATTCAAAAATTGTGGATTACTGTTCCATCAATTCAGCAATTATCCAAGATTCCCTGAACAGAAATCTTGCCGTAGATTTATGGCATATCGTTCGCGCTTGGGATCCGCTATCCGCTGGAGGAATATGCATTTTTGATTTAGAAACGGGAGAAACAATAAATGAATTTCAAGCCGATGAGGGATTATCGTTTGAGCATATCATCGCTCCACCCCATAGTGATAGGATTTACACACGAATTTACGAACTTCCCCATTTAGTCCAATACAATATCCAAAATGGTGAAAGTAAAATTGTTGAATTATCCGACAATTCCATCGTGCAATTAGAACTGATTGGGGCGGCGGATATGGATGGCGGCGGTGAGTATGATATTGTTGTTATGAGTAATGCCTCGGGTGAATTTGAACTAATTGTTCTGGATACAGATCTGAACGAAAAAACCTCCATTCCAATTCCTCCATCCTATAAAACCGCTGTTTTTGGGGACGCGAATCAGGATGGATATCCAGAAGTCTATTTGATCGATCAAAATACCAACCAGAGTCTCACCATTATTGAATACGGCAATCCTTCTTCTTTTTTCCCGTTTAACGATTACAAATAAGGGCTTATGGATTTCAGTCTTTCATGCGGGATAGTATGCTTGAGTCTTCCAATGTGAACTGGCGGCCTAGGGCCGACACTCGATTGGCAAGGGAACCATCATCCTGGCCCCAGATAGATGCGCTAAACCCTGGTTGAGAATCCGTTTATCATACGTATGTTCTTCTTCCAACGCGCCTTTTTCATGCAGGCATTGAACGCCTTTCTGAGAGAGTGAATAAATGAATTCCGGCCGCCCTGGCTGCCCGCGTACAACTCGCTTTCTTTCGATCACGTAATCCAAGCAAAACAGTTTCGACATCCGCCTGCGGATGGTCCGAACATGGGCGCCTTCCAGGACGGCGATTTGCTTGACAGTCAAAAGCCGGTATTCCGCAATCAAGTACGCCAATTTCAGGTCTTTCGAATCGATTTTTTGATTCATGATGTTTCCTCCATCTTTTTTATAAAAATAAGCGGGAAGAAATGACCAGAAATTTCAATTGAGCAAATCCACACGAAGGAATCCTCTATTGCTGAGGGTTGCATTGGAAATCTATGATAAGCGAGATAAGCAAAACCTGTTTGTAGCAAATTTGATTCATTTAAAAAACCGAAACATTTAAATACAGGTTCATCACCACTTTATAGAAACAACATCAGCGGTGATTGCATTGAATTTCGGACAATCAAACTACAATCAACATACGCCCTATATGGGCTTGGAATCGAGAACGGATTATTTGAATTCTTCTTCATCGGTTTATTCCCAATCTAAATCCTTGTCCCTGAAACAACCGGACACTTATTCTGGAGAGATTGACTCGGCCACGGTTTCCTCCCCTACTCACTTGGATGCGCTGACTGATGGAATCCAATCCGAAAAATCGAGGGATCCGATCCATCGTTTTCTGGCGGATAAAAAAGCGTTTTTATCAAATAGCGTGGAAGATATTTTGGGGATGATTTATGAACGGGAATATTTACGGGATACGAATTGTTACCGGATCGATCGCGATTCCTGTTACATCTCACAGAAACTGTATGAAATCTATTACATTCCCCTTGGGCTGAATCCCAACATCGATAAACTGCGCTCCAATCTCGAACGGGAGATGATTGCGTTTGAACGGGAGAAGCGGATGGAATCGGTAGCGTGCTGGCGGGATATCACTCGCTTAAAAGGCGACCTGCGGGAAGTCATGCGGGAATTTTCCCAAGAGAATCGTAAAGGTTATCTGCTGTCAGGTGATCGATAAAAATGGAGGTCTATGAATTATGCCGGAAGCTGAAACCGGTGTTAGGCGGCCGGGCGGATCGATTGTGGTTGGCCTATCTGGCCGAGGACAATCGCGGGAAACAGGAATTGGAGATCGCATTGCAGTTGTTAGCCGCTCAACATCTGGGCGTAAACGTTCAGGTCCCTGATGTTCATTTATCCGCTCCGCCACAGGATAAAGCTGATGGAACGTATAACCTTGGTTCGGTGGTCTATTGCGATCGGCCGCTTCACGCATTTGGGCTCCGAGAAGATGAACTGATCCAGCATACAGCGATCTTTGGCCGGTCGGGAGCGGGGAAAACCAATACGGTGTTTGTCCTTCTGGAGAGTTTTCTTAATCAAAAAAAGCCGTTCCTTTTGTTCGACTGGAAGCGGAATTATCGGGATCTTTTATCTGTGCGGGAGGATGAAATTTTAGTTTATACAGTGGGAGGGCAGACCGTTCCCTTCGCATTCAATCCATTGATACCTCCGGAAGGAACCAGCGCGGCGGTTTGGCTCAAAAAAATGATCGAGATCATCGCTCACTCCTATTACTTGGGAGAGGGCGTCATGTATCTTCTCCAGGAAGCGATCGATGCGGTGTATCACTCGTTCGGTGTGTACAAAGGAAATCCCCCCAAATACCCCACCTTTCAAGATGTTCTGGAATGGCTGGAAAAACACCCAGTGAAAGGACGAAAAGCGCAATGGATGGATTCCGCTTTGCGGGGCGTTCGATCGATCTGTTTTGGGCATATGGGGAACGTGATGAACACCAGCGTGCAATCGAATGTGGCCAATCTCTTGGGCAAGAATGTGATCCTGGAGTTGGATAACCTGACCAACGCGGATAAAACATTCACGATCGAGTCGCTCCTGCTGTGGATTCATCATTACCGATTGACGCAGCCGGACCGGGAGACCTTCAAACACGCCATGATCATCGAGGAAGCGCATCACATTTTACTGAAACGTTCCGGCGCCGGGAGCGGCGGGGAAGCGATTACCGACACCATTCTCCGGGAAATCCGGGAATTGGGGGAAGGGATTGTGTTGGTAGATCAGCATCCGAGTTTGATCTCGATTCCCGCGATGGGCAACACCTACGCCACGATCTGCATGAATCTGAAACACCGGTCCGATGTCAACGCGGCGGGTGGGGCGATGCTGATTGACAATGAAGAGCGGGAATTATTGGGCCGGCTGCCAATCGGTCGGGCGGTCGTCAAACTCCAGGGCCGTTGGCTGCAACCGTTTGAGATCTCGATTCCTCACCGCAAAATCCCCAAAGGTTCAGTGAACGATACCGCTTTGGCGCAACACATGGTGGAATGGAATATCCTTAATCCCTATGCGGATTATGAGGAAATCGTAAATGGTGATGAGGATGCTATCACTATCCAATTGAATGAGAAAGAAAAAACCTTTTTGATCGATGTGTTTCAGAATCCACTGTATGGCGCGGTGGAGCGGTACCGGCATCTTCATCTTAGCCGCAGGAAAGGAAACGCGATTCGGGAAGCGTGTATCGAAAAAGGATTGATTGAACCGGAGGAGATTCGGACATACAGCGGAAAAACAGTTCTGCTGGGATTAACGCCAAATGGAAAAACAATCTTGCGTAATTTGGGATATGACGTTCCGGATAAATCCCGTTGGGGCAGTTTGGAACATGAGTTCTGGAAAGAAAAAGCCGCCCAACAATTCGTTCATTTGGATTGGACCGTAACGAAAGAAGAATCCGGCCATGGATATACCGATCTTGTGGCGGAAAAGAACGGCCAAAAAATTGCGGTGGAGATTGAAACGGGAAAATCAAATTGGAGGGAAAATATCCGGAAGAATCTAGCGGGAGATTATCGAGGGATTTTCATCCTAACTACCAAACCAGAAACGCAGAATCAGATTCTAAAAGTGATCGATGAAATGGAAACCAAGATCCCCATCAAAGTGAAACAAGTCCAAGATTTCGTGAAATAAGGAAAAATAAAATCTCTGGAGTGAAACACCGTGTCAAAGGAATCCGATTTCAGTGATTCCAGGAGTATTTACCTTTCATATTTCAATTGACCCTCTATAGAGCCTATTTCATTCCAGGATAAATAGAATCTTGGAATATCTTCATTCGGAAGAATCCGTTGGATAATTCCAAGATTCATAATCATGCAATGCATGGGATAATTGATCTTCAATCAACAACCATGGGCTGTGATTTCTTCCCCTCTTTTGTGAGAGATTCAATCTGAGTAATGATGGTGGATGCGCATCGGCGGATCTTCTCCAGACGATTGAGCAGTTTGTTTTTATCGCCTTCCCACAGGCGGATGTAATCGGACGACGCTTGGATAGCCTGTACGCTGAACCGTTCACAGACGACACAAGCGACGGCTTCGGCCTCCAATTCACGCAGTGGACGGGAATCGTTGGTTGTTTGTCTTTGATGAAGCAATTCATGGGCGAATTCATGCGCAAGCACAGCGAAGGTTTCCGCGGAATCCATTCCCTTTTTGATCGTGATGGATCCTTTTTTGGAATAGCCGTATGCCCGGCCTGCGTACCCATAATCGAGCTGGATTCCATTGTTACGAACAGCTTGCTCCAGCATGGAAAGACGTTGTCTCGCTTCACCTTGTGCTCGAAACGGTTCGGGTAACTTTGAGCCGTGTGTCTGCGCTAGATCGAAAACACAGACCACACGAAACGAATGTATTGTGTCTTCCTCAAATGGTACTTTCGAGTCTTCTTGCTTTGTTTCTTTTGACTGTATTGAAACTGTTTTCTTTTTGGTGCAAACCGGAGCGAGGACACGGACGGCTTTCTCGCCACGTTTAATAGATCGATGAAGGCGTTTCCAGGTTTGGAATCCGGCGACTTGCGTGGCTTCAGGGCGTTGGGCCAAAATGAGAAATTGATTGGAGGTGGAGTAGGTATGGAAAAGCGCCATGGTTTTCAGGTATCGAGTCATCTCGGTGGAGTATCCTTGTTCCAGATGTTCTCCCAATTTGGCGATGGTCTCCTGGATGATTTTCCGGCTTTGTTTAATTCGATCTTTGGTAGTTTGGTTTGGTTTCATTTGTATCCTCCGGCCAACTGGCCACTCTTGGACCAGTTGGCTGGAGGATCTCATCGAGTGAATTTTTCAAGATCCAATTGTGAGAAGTGAGTACCAGGTTAACGAAAGGTCAATCAAGGAAAAACAGCTGGATTATGTCCACTAATAATTTTCAATATGGAAGATAATTCCTCAAAAAAAGGGGATTTCTCCCCTTCAGTTCATCACAATCAATCCTAACGCAAGAACAGATAATACCATCGCCGTTTTGGCTTCTGGCTTTCCGTTTCACGATGAATCCGTTGACGTTCCAGTTCAGAAAGTTTCCGGCCGATCTCTTCGGTGGTTTCTTCCTGAGCTACAGCCCGATAGGCTGTTACGCTTTTGAAGATCACGGATTGATACTTTGCTTCGACGATATCGATCAGTTCGAGGATCGCTGCGCCAATTCGAGCGGCTTTGACATGCTCTTGGAGATCGTTGAAGTGACTATCGAAAATCGATTGTTCGGTCAGGATATCTCGCAGTCCTCGGCCTACATTTCGATTCGATTTTGCGTTAGCTGTTTTACTACCGTTATTATTCATGATTTTGTTCCTTTCTAGTTTTTTAGATTTCTTGCCAGACCGATCCGGAATTGATGCCGGGGGCAATGGCGTGCGCGGCGGCTGTCAGCGTTCGATAGACTGTCCCATTGAACAGGATGGATCGACCATCGGAGCGTTTGTTGGATGGATCGTCCACGATGACGGCTTCGTAGGTTTGGCCCCGGTAGATGGTTTGAATCGTGGAACCAACCGGTGGGATTTCCAATGGTTTGCGGGTGTGTTCGGGGATGTATTGCTCATCGCCGGTTTGGTTTGGAATCTTGGTTTGGATTTTCTCCTTTCTTTTTGGCTTTGAACTTTGATTCAGTGTTGGCGGTGATTTGACACTTGGTTGTGATTTGTTCGAATCACAATCGATGAGACGTCTTTCTTGTTCACGTATGCAATCGGTTTGGATGCCACAGCTCGCGCATTCCGGAGCGATGGGATCAAACAGGGCGAAACAGGATGGATTTTGGACACAGGTATCCATTGATAAATCTCCTTTCGATATTGGTTAAATTTTTAAGAAGAATTGGTTACTACCGGTTTTTGCGGAGTAGTTCTGAAAACTTTGTGTAGAACGCTTTGGGGAGTTTGGGCAGGTTTTGAACGACTACGTTCTCTTTGAAAAAGTTTTTCACGTAGTCCGTTTGGATACCAACAGCCACACACTCGATTCCTGCCTGTTCACACTTACGCAGATTCTCTTCGAGGTGTTTGATGACGGTCAGCTGCATCGTTGGATTCCCACTGTATGGTTCCCCATCGGTAAGGATAAGGATGATCTTCCGAGTCTCCTTTCGAACGACGATCCGTTTCGCAGTGAAAATAATGGCGTCATCGATGGGCGTGTATTCCAGGGCGTTCATAGCAGGAACGCGAGGCTTCAGCGACCGGAATGGTTCGTCGAACGCCTTAAAGATGGAATAGACGCAGGGAAAGAAGCGGGTGTAGAGTGTGGAGAGTTGCTGCAAATCCATCCCCGTTTCTCGTGTCAATCTCGCGAAGGCCCGTTTAGAAGGTTCGGTGGTATAACCGATCACTTCCGAGGGGATACGCAGTTGGTTGAGCGTATCAGCGAACAGAATGACGACCTGACGGGCGCATTTCACCAAACGTTTGATCTCAGTTTTTTTAAGGTTGGAGACTTTTTGAGACAGAATTTCCGTTTCGGTCTTCTCATCTGGGTAGTCCAGATAGATGACTGTGTCGAACCGGTCTTTGAAGGCTTTGTTCAAAATCTGGGTACCGGCATACAATCCGGATTCATCGCCATTGCCGATCGTATTGGCAGTGGCGATGATCCGAAAATCGGGCTGGGAAGCGATACTCTCACCGTCTTTTTCGAGAAGAGTGAGTTTACCGCATTCTTCGAGCACGCTTTGGAGCACGAATAGGATATTCGGTAGAGCCGCGTCGATCTCATCGAGCAGTAGCCAGTCACCGTTTTTCATCGCGGTGGGCAGGATGCCTTCACTGTAAACCATCTCTTTCCCACGAACAGTCCAGCGGCCTAAGAAATCAGAGACCGTAGTCTCGCCATTCAGGTTGCAGCGCCGCAAAGGAGTATTGGTCTGGGCGGCGAGCTGCATAACCAGCGAACTTTTTCCTGTGCCGGTAGGGCCGACGATCATGACGTTCTCCTGGTGGTTAATGGCGTGGATCAGGTAGGCGGCCTCGGGCGGGAATTGATAATGCGGATCAAGGTTAGGCGCTAGTGGACTGGTTCCATTTCTCTTTTTGAGCGCCGCGTCATGAATCCGGAACTCTGCTGTGGCTTGTATCGGTGTTCGTTTGACGGTTTTGCCGGATTGGATCTGATTGAGCAATGCCGGAGCCACCAAAGGCGCGCCAGGGTATTGCTTCAGGTACTCTTGGGCTGTTGTGCGGTGGCATTCACCCAAGTGACCATACAAAGCGCCATGGATTGACTCTCCACAAAGTTGACAGGTGATAGTGTTCATCTCTTTTTCCTTTCTCGTAATAAATAAAAAAACCCCGGCGGATACCGGGGCTGTTTCGTTTGTGGGCTCTATGCCCTTTTTCATTTGTTTGAACTGTGGAATCGGATCATTGGATCTTGATTCCAGGATCGGTGAAATTTTTTTCACAGTTTTGGCAGTAGAGATATTCCATTACCGGATTGATTCCATCCTCGACAGACTCGATTTCCTCTTCCGCCCAAATCAAACCGCAATCATCCTGGTAGAGATTGCGATAGATACTGGATGGAAGCACGACACAGAGCTGGATGCGTTTCACATCTTCATTTCCACAATGCGGGCATTGGATTTCTTTGATACACATTTCATTTTTCCTTTCCTTGATTGGTGTGGTTTTCGGTGAAATTGAAAAAGACCGGATAGAACCTTTGTTCCATCCGGCCTTTTGCCTATGAATTGATTCAAATAGAACTACTCAACATCGAAGTCATTGATGTTGAGTTAGCGCATCATCTTTGCGGGGGAAGGATAACTTGTAGGATGATTCCAGGAGTGAGAAAAAGGAAAATGGATTACTCACTTCCCCAAGTGTAGACCATACATGGATCACCTTCTTCATCCGGTTCCGTTTTCTCGCGTAGCTCTTGTGCGGTGAGACTGTCCACATCGTAATCCTGGACGCGGATTCTTACGCCAGAAGGGATGTTTTGGATATCCTGGATGACGCCGCCGCGCACAAAGACGGTCACTTCATCCAAATCCATGACTGTAACATCCTTGATGGCCCGGCAACCGATCATCGCCATTCCATCGGTTTTTAGGTTGGTCATGATTTCACGCTCTTCCTCCGCATCATACGCGTACATCGCAGCGAGTTCCTTGTAAGCTTGGCTTTCCTCATTACTACCATCGGATCTCATAAAGAACGAGTTTGCATATTCGTGTTCTCCATCCACGATAGTGTAATGGACCTTCATCGTTTGATTTCCTTTCCTTTTGGTGTTTTTCATTGTTTGGATACCTCCTTCATTTTTTTTAATTGAACTAGTAATCCTCTGGATAAATCAACGACACCAGATTTTGTCCATCGGTTCCAGCTCCTTCATCCAGGATGCCCCACAACCGGCGCCCGTTGATCTGGACGGTCCACAGGTTGGGATTGGCTGGATCGGGAACTTTCATCTTCTCAAAGAGAATCGTGAACGCGTGATGGATTTCTTCCGGCGTCAATGTTTCGTATACGGTCCGTGACACAACGGTTTGGGGTGGGACTTCTACGGTATTGCTTGTTCGATTAGTTTCTTTCATTTTGGAACCTCCATTGTTATGGTTGAGGCAAAACGGCCTGGCAGGCCAGTATCTGTCCTGCCAGGTTGTTTTGCACTTTGGATTTGGACTTGGATAGAAAATGTGATCGGATTAATCGAGAAAAAAGATAGAAAGTGTTCACTAGGTGAATCTCGCCACTTTACGTTTTTAGACGGGAATATCCCGTATAGTTTTTATATCTTGACCACAGACCGTTCGTTCGCTGTTCAACGGATTGTTGGGACAAACCGGATACAAACAAAGGTTTCATGTGGCCGATGTTGGTCTTCCAACCTGAAAGTCATCTCATTTTCCTGGCGGAAAAGATTCTACTTTCGGATGGTGTTTTGTTGTTCTTGGGCAGAAGTGAATTCCCTCCAGTTAATAAATCTTCCGGTTTTGAGCGTTTGGACAACTCAGTTTGGACAACTCAATTTTGAGAGGATTGTTGTATCTCTTGAGTGATTGCAAACCGTAACCTTTAAATAGTAGTGACAATTCTCCTTGCCTCATGAAACGAATCACACCCCACACACCCGAGAATGAAATTGCTGATTGGATTGAAGAACAACTCAAAGAAGTCAACCTAAAAGTCGAACACATTATTTACCGGCTGCGGTATGAAGATCCACGCATTTGGTTGGCTGAGAACGAGCGGAAAGATAAGAACCTAAAGAAATATTAATCTCTGGATGGGATTGTTTTTTCACCCCTGCCTTTTCGATCAAAATAGACGGTTTCTGAACGAATTCATTTTTTCTTCCTTGTTAAAATTTCGTGACTCAACTTTTGAGGATTCTCCAAAAATGACCTCTTACCGAAAACCGTGCGAAAGCGTATGATTCGAGCTCAATGGGGTGGGGGGACAAGCGAACTCAAACTAAAAGATGGAAAAATAGGCGATTTTCTTGGGGAATAGGATGAAATTTTAGGAGGGTATTTACCTTTCCAATTTAGGATGCTCACCGTTGAACTAATGCCTATCGTTTTATTGACGAGAAACGTGAATGGAACTCATTTTTTGAGCGTTTTTGCATTGATAGAAAGAGAATTCTCAAAGGTAAAATATCAGGTCCCGTTCTTTCTGTTCCTGGATGGAATCCTTCTTCTGTCGGAAATTTAGAACTTGATTGGCCACTTTCACTAGGGCCCGGGGAAACTTGTTGGAAAACACCCAGCCTTCCCGATAGCCGTATGTCTTGTTGAACCGGGAAACGTGATCGATCAATCCCATCCGCCGCATTTTGGCGCGAACCGTCTCCAAACTTCGGCGGCTTAATCCCAGTTGATCCACGATCGGATCCAGGACCGGCAGGAACTGATCCTTAGCCCATTTCAGTTCCACAAAGATCGACAGAAAAATCTTTTGATGATTAGAGTTATCCGGAAAGAGAATTCTCGCTAACTCATCCGCGGATTCCAACCGGGATATCGTGTTATGGTTAATCTCGATTTTTGTGGAAGCCATTTTATTTAGGGCGGTAGGATCGATTAGCTTGATTGACTCGTTTGCGTAATGTCACTCGTTGCTTCGCAATTTCAAGTGCCTGGGAACGAAGGCTTGGACCAAAGGTGGATTCTATCCAATAGATCGTTTCATACGCGCTAACGTAAATATCGTTCAGTAACCGTTGGAACCTCCAGCGGATTCCCTGGCGCGTCATACCAAACGCGCGCTCTATTTTCATCCCGTAATTCTTGCGCAGCACTATCGTTTTCGGATCGGTCTGTTTCAGCTCAATGGATAGATCGTTCTCCTGAAATAGAGCTTTCAACCGTTGAATGAACTCCAAATCCTTTTGTGTTAGTTTCACATTCCATTTCAAGATAGATGTTCTATTTAAGGTTTTCGATCTCCTCATCACAATCCCGTTTGAACACCCAGATATCATTCCCCTCTTGCCGCAAATGGACTTCCCGGTCATGTTCCATGAAAATCAAGGTGATAAACCGCCAGATTCGATCTTTTGGTTTGGATGGATGCAATACTGGGATCTCTGAAAACAGCACACCACGCTGGTTAATAAGAGCGGAGATGGCGCGTCGGTAATCGGTCATGCAGAACGTTTCCGAACGATCATACGCAAACTCATCATTTCCCGTTTCGGCGCCGATCAACCGGTCCAAATCTTGTTCCAATCCTGGGATGGTGTCCAATTGGGGATAGTCCTCCAACTCCAGTTCTTTCGAGCGGGAATCAGCAAGTTGTTTTCTCATCCTCTCCCG
The DNA here is from genome assembly GCA_963663405.2 of bacterium. Classification (GTDB taxonomy): domain Bacteria; phylum Hinthialibacterota; class Hinthialibacteria; order Hinthialibacterales; family Hinthialibacteraceae. The sequence continues at coordinate 36,661 of CAXXSM010000086.1, forward strand.
GAGTTGTTGTTTCCGTTCCCGTGATTCTTTCATCCGCTCTCTAAAATAATCCGCGTCGAACAGCCGTTCATCGAAGAGAAATTTGGACGGAACAGTAGCGCCGCATTGCGCGCAGGCGTAATGATACACTTTCTTCGTTAACCTGGCTTTGCAGCAGGGGCTTGCTTGAAATTCAATCGTCGGATCAAGCTGAATACCGCAGGAACATCGCCATGTCGTGGGAGAGAGAACCTCCATCTTTCGGCCGCAGTGTGGGCACCGGTAGCGCATCCGCAGCACCGCCACGTAAAAATCCCGCGCTATGGATTGGATTGTTGTTACTCGATCGTGAACACGGTCGATCGCCGCAATCAGAGGATTTGGATTCCTTCGTGGAATGAGCATGCCATTGGGGATATGCGCAAAGCATATAGATGTTTCGGTTCGAAAAACGAAAGGTTTATATAGATGTCGAGACTTACTGATTTACAGGTGATCAAGAATGGAAGAACTGTATGAATGTCCTTATTGTTCATCGTCAAACACAATTTGGCGGGGCTATCGCAAATTGAAAGAAGGGCGCGTTCGAATTCGCCAATGCAAATCCTGCAAACGGCGATTCACGCCCAAAAAACAACCGGAATACGGTGATGAACCATGAATGGAATAGCCGCAAAACCGGAGATGGAATTCAAAGCCGGGGCGGTTCGCGCCGCTATCTGGATGAATCCACATCAATCCGCCGATGGTAAATCGTTTACCAGCGCGAAAGTCGTCGTGGAACGGATTTACAAGGATGAAAGCGGTCATTTTAAAAGCACACACCGGCTCGATACCAATGATATCCCCAAGGCGATCCTGCTTCTTAAAAAGGCGTTCGAATGGATGCTTATACTCAAGAAACCGGAGCCTGACCATCCGACGATCCAGTCCCATTTCAAACCGGCGATCCCCTAACCGTCTACCATGAATCCCTGCTTTGAAGAGCGGACTTTTTTGGCGAATGAGTCACCAATTTGGATTACGATTCAAAGAATCCGAGATCTGCGAAATATGGCTGATGCCTGCCGTCATCGTATGCAAGAATTAAGCCGAGAGCCCCACAAGAATTCTTCGGAGATCCGGTTTGAAGAAACCGTTCTTCATTCGACCTTACGAACCATTGAGAAAATGGAACATTCATTGTTTCTGGAAAGGAATGACTAAAGATTTTGCCCACAGGTCTTGAAGACTTTTTGGACGACTTTTTCTGGAAGAGAGGAAGACAGCTCCCGGGTTTTTCCATACCGCCCCTTTGAGATCACCCGGGCGTTGATTAATCCATAAATATCCAAAAAACTGACGATATCAGAGAATCGCCGCTGCGTGAGTGTCCGCACGCCCCGTTGCTCACAAATCGATCGATAAATATCATAGGCGGGCCCGGTCCAGAGTTTTTCACGCGAGTTTTGCAACCCTGTATAGCAGGCTAAGAGAGCGCATTTCTGTTGAGGCGCGAGAGCGTGGATTAACTGCTCGGTCTTGTCGATCTCCAACAAGGAATCCGCCTCATCCACTTCACGCACACCCAGATAACCGCTCGAATCTTCAGCGATTTTGACTCCTTTGACCAGCAACTCGATGGCTTTGCGCGCGTCACCATTCTCCCGTGACGCGTACGCGGCGATTTTGCGAATCGCTGCGGGATCGACTTTTCGGGTATCGAGGGCTTTTTCCACCCGGAGATTCAAGATTTCGATTAGATCCATGGCGTCGTAGGGCTCAAAAATGATATCCGTTTTTTTGAGCACGGAGAGAATTCGAGGATCCAGGGTTTTATCCCATTCGATTCGATTGGTCAGCAAAAGGTAGAACAGTCGGACGGGAATCCGTTTGGGCAAGGTCTTGGCTAAAAACGTGTAAAAGAGATCGCTGTTGGAGGTGACATTGTCGACCTCGTCCACCACAATGCATACCAAGTCATTTCGAGTTGTCAGCGCCTGGATTACGGTTTCCTGCATCTGATCCAACGCAATGCCCTTGCGGTACCGTTTGGTTGTTCCATCCAAGGATAAGGCCAGCTCGTTCAACGCGCCGAAACAAGTTTTCGGAGTAGTGAGATCGACGTAATAATACTGAAACTGGATCTGTTTGACGCCGCACATGGACGCCAAAGCGTTGAGAAAATGCAGGCAGGTGACCGATTTCCCTGCGCCGGAAGGACCGTAGATCAGGAGATTGGCCGGCGAATCACCGGCGAGCACCGGTGACAAGTATTTGGCCAATCGATGTAGTTGTTGTTGGCGGATATTGCGTTGAAAGATCTCCTTCAATACCGCTACCCGTTCGGATTCCGTCAGTTTTTCGTCATCGAGATAGGAGGGATTCAGCGTGATTTTCTTGTCTTCGATATGGAGAAACGCTTCTTGAATCAAGGATTCTGTGCTCGTTGTCGAGGTGGATCGGCTGGTTCCACAGGAAATCTTCTGACTCATGCCGCATAGGAAGGAGCCTTTTACTATTTAAATCTTCTTTTGTCCTGAAGGAGTGATAACAGATAACCGTAAGGGAAGATTTCCTGTGGAACGTAATAATAAATTATATGTTATTTACTTCTTTTATTACTTACAATA
>CAXXSM010000087.1:0-18576 GCA_963663405.2 bacterium
TCCTTCGATCCATCATTCGCCCAGGGATCGAGTTGATTGGGATCTTTCAGCTGCTGACCCCGCAAGCGGGGGACGACGATGTAGAAGCAGGACGCGTCTCGAAGGGATGAAATATCCCCCCACAATTTTTCAAACTGCGCGACGGGGTATACATCTTCCTGCCCCTGCCCCCACCGGCGTTTCACGTCTTTAATCGTCACGTATGTCGGCACACGCGCGGCCATTGAACGCACCGCTTCCGCCAGCGATTCGGGAGGGCCGTATAAAATCTTCCCTGCGCAGGTTGAATAATCCCAATAAGCGATCGATATCAATCCACGTCGTCAGTGAGTTGTAATAGCGAAGTTTGAATTCATCAGATTCATTTGGTTGAGCCAAACCTTCGAGAATACGGACCTGCCCATTCACCCTCGCCAATCCGCCTCCCCGGTCCTCCAGGCGGCGGGGGATCATTTCAAAACTGAGTGTATTTTTAGATTGAATATGCAGGCCCGAGAATTCCCGGATCCAAGTTCGCGCCGAGTGTGTCGATATTGTGAAGCATCAAATATTTAAGAGAGGGTTGTCCTTGCAGAAGTTTCGCAAGAACTCCGTTCAAGATCATGTTGGGCGTTTCATAAAAATGGCCGGGAGGGTTTAAACCGCTGAATCGGCACGTTATCGACATATAAACTTCCTTCCCCCATCTCTTGCGCCCAATTTTTCAGCGCTTCCCGAACAGCGTCACGGACTTTCTGTTTTGTTTTCGTCCAAAGTCTCCTGCGGCATTTCTTCCCATAAGAACATCAAATCCCGGACCATGGGAATCAAACGATGCCCGATCGACCGGCCCGGTGAGAGATGCAATGGCCCTTTATAGGTATACCCGTCGTTCCGATCGAGATGTTTTTGAATCGGCTCGTGGGTCAGGTAGCTGGTGGTGAAGATATGAGGAACAACAGTTCGAAACTGGTTCATCACGCGGCGGCTTTTGGCGAGGTGTATTTCCATGAAACTGCGATGACAGCCCGCCATGTTGACAAACGGATTGGCCGCTTTAACAACACCGGCGCCGGAGGTCCAGCGGCTGCCCATTCCAGCGGCGAGAGAGATCACCGCTACCTCTCCGGCTTCGATAGAATGCCGCCCGGCCTGAACCGCCGTCTCTGAAATCCCATTTTCGGCGATGTACACATCACCGTCTTCCACATCCGTAATTTCCGCATCAATCGGAAGCCGGTTCCGCGCCAGGCCGATCCGCCCATGACGCAGGTCCGCGCATAATTGCTCTTGTTGAACGGGATCGTATCCATTCTCTTTCATTAGCCGTTCCGCTTCTTGATCCCAATCCAAGCGATCTTGCCCCGCGCGGCCTCCTGACAGAGGAAACAGATGATTCACCATTGTCCGAAGCGTATGAATCAATTGGCCAGTCTCTCGACAATGGGTCGTGAAATGTTCTAAATCAAGGCTGCGGGTTGCAGTGATCTCTTTTGCGGGTGTCTTCACCATTGCGGGAACATGCAAAGCGTAGTACGGTACCGGCATCATAGCTTCATCACCGATATGGAGAGACGCGGTGGAGCCATATTCGTTAATCTGGAAATCGTAAACAACCGGATCGATCGACGAAAGGAAGCGTAATCCTGTAATTCCTGCTTGGTTGTAAGCATGATTTGATGGATATCTTCCACAAAGGTATCCCGCCGTTCGGGAGCCACAAACATCGCCATCCCACCACCCGACATCCCACCGAGCATGAGAAATCCCCAAGAAATCAGAACCATACGACTGTCGCGCGCGGTTCGATAATGGTCTCGGTAAAATGATTCGTGACCCAGGGGATAATTGTTTTTAACGGTCCGTTCCAGTTCTGCGTAGTCAGCGACGCGAGTTGTTTGACATCGCCTTCTTCAAGGGATTGGCAAATCCGATCAAAGATACCATGCATCTCCTGCCGGGCGATCCATTCCTCCTTCGAACGCAGAAGATACTTCTCCGTGACCATTTCAAGAATCGGCCCGACATTCTGCGCCATCCCTCCGTGGATTAACACCAACGAGCGCGCCAGCTGATCCCGCAGTTCTGCAGGCGCGCGGTTTTGATCCCATACATCATGCTGCGGCAAGAGACGGCCACGGCTGATTCCATATTCCGGGTCGTCTTCCTGCGCTTCCACGCCGTATATTTTCTTGATCCCTGGCCAGATACCTCCAGAATCCTGCCATCCGCCGCCTGAACCGCCAAGCCACTCACCAAGTATCGCGCGTGAGGCGACGAGGACGCCGGGCGTCTTCATCCAAGGGACCGGTAAGACGAGCCGTCTGCCCCGTGGCGCGCATTAACAGCGCGATAATCGACGCCAGCAGGTTCGTTGATACCGCCAGCCTCGAACCTTTTGGAATGTTATTCACCTTTGCCACGAGTTCGATCCCCATCCGTTGGCCCACAACTTGAGAGAGGATTTTCCTCAAAGATTGGCCCGTCCCTTCAAAGGAGGGAGGAATCAAACCGGACGCGATCACACCCGCCTTGAGAAGCCCCAAGTAATCATTTCCAAAGTTGAATAAATCCTCCAAGTCATAGATATCTTTGGTGGCTTCTAAATCAACGCTGGTGAGCCGGAGGATGGGTTCTCCGATGACACGCGTATACGTTTCGATGGGTGGAGATGTAGCGTTATCCCGGTTGTGAACGCCTAAATCAACCGATATGTTCAACACCCCGCGCGCCTTCGGGATAATCCATTCCCAAGAAAAAAATATCCGACCACCCACTGTGGGAAAGATCCAACCGGACAGGTGTCTTCTCACAAAGAATCGGATAATAGGGGGAGCCGTCTATACGGCTGGTCAGTTCCCGCCGGATGCGAACGGAATGATCGATGGCGTTTCCAACCCGGAACATCCATTGATTGCCCCGCGACGCCCGCACCGACCGGCGCACTTGATCCGTCAGCGTTTCAAAAGCTAAGTCCCGGTAACATTGAGCGATCGCGCTGAAGAGCGTTCCACTCGGGCCGTTCCGCCGGACCGCGTCCTGCAGCCGCTCCAACGCTTCTTCAAACCGCCGGTCAAGCAGATCTTCATACGCCCGGTAAGGAATATACCCCGCCCGCGAAACCTGCCCCGCTTCCATTAAGTAAAACCGGTAAATGTGAAAAAGAAACAAACAGGTGCGAACCCGTTCATACAGATTGCCGCTCGCACGGCGGAAAGTCTCGAGTTCCGCGCAGGAATCAAGGAGTACTTCATATGGCGCGCCATCCACCAATTCATCGAGAGAACAATTCCGGATAGTGGGATCAGCCGCTTGTGATGGTATGTAAAAATGGATTCGTCATTCCGTTATATATGAACGTTCAATTTAGTTCAGCCGTAAATTCTCTAATCGTTCCCCATTTTCCGCTGCTCTTGCCGAAGGAGAATCTCGACGAGATCGGCGAGCATCTGCTCCCGGTCGGCGCCAGCCAGCGCCAACGCGATCTGCGCCTCCACAAATCCGTAGGGAACGCCGATATCGTACCGCCGCCCACAAGTCTCCAACGCGAGGTATTTCTCCCGCCGGGAGAGTTCCTGCAACGCGGGAGTCAACTGGATCTCTCCCTTTTCCCTTCGGTCTTGCCGGATATGCTCGTCAAGAATCTCAAAGATCGCGTGGTGTCAACACATGCATCCCAAAGAAACAGAGATAATGACCCAACCGCAGCCCCGGAACCTGCAGTTTACATTCCGCCACGCTGAGCGTCGGTTTTTCGATCATCTCTTCGATCTGATAGACTTGAGGTTTGCCGGGAACGCGTTTTCCCCCGACGGTTCCATACAAGCGGATAAGGTGTTCCCGCGTCGCCTGGACGGCGGACGACGGCGCATTCCATCTCCTGCGCCAGATCCATGATCTGAGCCGCGCAACGGCGGCTTTCGTCAGAGATATAGAGATGATCGCCCCAACAATAATAGAATCGGCTCATCCCCCAGCGAACTCTTTCGCGCACCAGACAGCGTGCCCGTATCCTTCCGGTGAGGTTTGGGGAATAAAACAGAACCGTTTTTTCGAGTTCTTTGAGCCGCTGCGCCCTGTTCCCGCGCCCACTCCGTGTCTTTGTAGGCCGCAAGAAGGTTCTCCGACAGCCCACGGAACTGCGCGCGGTAGTGTTCTTCATCCCCGGGCGCCGAGATGACCGCGATCGACTCGATTCCGCTATCCAACGCTTCCTCGCCAATGATCTGGATCACGGGTTTCGTCAATCCATCCCGGTCAACGAGAGGAAAGCATCGCTTTCTGGACCGTGCTCGAAGCCGGATACTGCCGAACCCCGCGCCCAGCCGCCGTAATCACCGCTTTTCGAATTTGCATGGAATCTTAAACACCTTACTAGACTACGCTGGAATACTGATCCTATGTAACCAAAAAGATAATCCAGCGGAACAATTCAATTGGATTACACTATATTATAGGAAGAAGTGGATGCGAAAAAGGTTTTTCCAAAAAAAGGGGGCAAATATTCACCTTAATTCAAAAAAATCATATAAATAGAATTCCCATTTGCTAATGGATATCACACAGATCGAACAAATACCAGGTAAGTAATCCTGAACATCTTATCCATCTTGTCCATCCTAATTCAGACAAAGAAAAACCAACCTCATTCCATCTCCACCCCCGCATGAAACGAACGAGCCATTGGTTTCGCATAGGCCAGAATTCCGAGTCCGAATAAGAGTTGAGCGCCGGGTTTAATCATAAAACGAAAATCTTGAGGCCACACAAATTTGGGCAAACTGGCTCCACCTTGAAACACAAGAGCATGTTGAGCAAAGGAATTCATATTATCCACAACAGAAAGACCAATAAAATAGACTCCCAAGACCGAAAAGGCGATAATATGCAATTGCCGCGCCGAAATCCCCGTCACGGTCTCTTCCTGATCCATACCCGCGGTGATCTGATTCGCCAGCGGTTCAGCAAATATCCACAAGAGAACCGCGCCAAGAACAGCCCCGGTCATTGAAATTATCGAATGCACAGACATATTCGGACTACCAAATAACGTTGGTAAATACGCAAAAATCGGATACAAAAAGTATAAAGCCATTATTCTACACACCAACACACCAATCTCTTTTTTGCTCATTAGAAATACCTCCCGATCAAGGTTATTAGACCAATATATTACTATAGAACAGATAACAACAAATATAAAGATATGATTTAATTTTATTCAATCACCACAAGAACGAAAGTTTCAATTTTTCTTGATTTTCAAACAAATCAACATTATACTTTGTGTAATTTGAACACCCCACCAAAATTCACATCGCAACGATAAGGAGAAAAGAGGAATGGCGAATTCAAATCGTTTGTATGAATTTCGGTGTCCTGTTTTCGGCTTTATTGAATTAAACGATTGGGAAAGGGACATTATTTCAGAACCAGCATTTCAGCGACTTCGCCGGATTCGCCAGCTTGCCCTGACTGATTATGTCTATCCAGGAGCCATGCACACTCGTTTCGAACATTCTCTTGGCGTGATGCACATGGCGACGCTGTTATTTGATGGAATCACCCAGCGATCAAAGGAAATTCTTGAAAATGATTATGGATTTAATCGCGATGGATTAAAACGAAGCCGAGTGATTGTTCGTATCGCCGCTCTCTTGCATGATGTAGGGCATCCACCATTCTCTCATGCGAGTGAAGAATTGTTTCCTTTAAAAAAGAACAAAGGATCAACGGTTCACTATAAACATGAGGATTATTCCGCAGCGATTGTCCGCTATAAATTTAAATCCATTATTGAGGACCACAAAATCAACAAAAATTATGACATCAAAGCAGATGATATTGCTAATTTTCTTGAAGGAGATCAAAATACAGGAGAAATTTTATTTTGGCGCAATCTTATCTCTGGCCAATTGGATGCGGATAGAATCGATTATTTGCTCCGTGATTCACACCACACAGGTGTAAGTTATGGAAAATTCGATTGGCAACGTCTTGTTAACACCGTGGAAATAATTCCTATTAAATATGATTCTTCGATGAATTTCATTGGAGTCAATGAAAGCGGTTTACATGCTGCGGAAGCGTTGATCTTGGCTCGATTTTTCATGTTCACCCAAGTTTATTTTCATAAGACACGTGTAGCATACGATTTTCATCTTCGTAAAGCGATGAAAAAAATACTCTCGAATAAAAAGTTACCCTCTCCTAAAGAAAAAAATCTTGATACATTCTTAGAATGGGACGATTGGAAAGTGCTTGGATTTCTCTCACAAGGAGAAGGAGGGGAACACGGACAACGAATTAGAGAAAGAAATCACTATCGGGAAATCCGACATACTCCAGAGACACCTGTTCAACATGATTTAGAAATACTTGAAAAATGGCGTGATGCTTTAGGAAAATTATTAATGGCAGAAGAACTAGCAAGTAAATCTTGGTACAAATTAAAAGAAGAAGATATTCCTATAATCACAGAAACGAAAGTAAGATCGGTGATTCCATTGTCCAATCTTTCAACCATAGTATCAAAGATTAGCGCAACAAAGAAAGTATCACTCTATGTAAAAAAAGAAGATGTTGATGAGGCGGAAAACAAACTACAGAGAATCGGGGAAAATTGAAATGGATTATTTTGATCAAATGTGGAGTCGTTTGGCGACACTTGGGAAACTGGTCGGAAAAGCGCCGAATCAATATTTGGGCCATACAGCCATTATGAAACTAACCTATTTTCTTCAAGTTCTAAAAAAAGTTCCTCTTGGCTATGATTTCAGATTTTATTATTATGGTCCCTATGATTCGGATGTATTGGGTGATTTAAACTACGCCGAATGTTTAGGCGTTGTGAATAGTGAAGTAGAATATTATCCAAAAGGAGGATACGGATACAGAGTAAGCCGTGGGAAAGCAGCGGATGAAATCGACGAAAAGGCAAAAGATTTCCTAAAAAAATATGAAGATGATATTAATTGGGTAATCCAAAAATTTGGGAATCGAAATGCGTCACAACTTGAATTGGTTAGTTCAATCATTGGCATGTCTTTGGATAGGAGGAAAGACGGCAATCCTTTTTCTTTGGACTCAATAGTGAAAAAAGTAAAAAAAATTAAACCGCATTTTGAAATACAACAAATCAAAGAAGAAGCGCAAAGTTTACTTGATGCCAAGATAATTCTTTCAAAATAGGATAATCCCTCTCATCAATCGTCCCTAAGGCAGCCCCTGCCGCCAGCGGATATACCATTCCACACATAAAAACAATATCAACGCTAACACGTACCACCATTTCTCTCCCAAAAACAGTTGTGTCTGTTCTTCGAAGATTTCAGTTGATTTTGGAATTTTTTCGGCGAGGTGTTTCCAGGCGGGTTGATTGGCGTACTCTCCGCCGGCGAGTTCCGCGATTTGGCGCAGATCGTTGATATTCTGGCTAAGATTATGCGTCTCTTTGGCCGTCGTCACGACTCGAAAATCCGCTGTGGCGTCTTTTATTTCCGTTGTGATCCGATAATCCCCAGGATTGACTGGCGTGTATTTGGCTTTAAAGACGCCGGGTTCTCCTTCGTCCATTTCCAGCCAGAGCCGTTCGTTCCGCTCCGGTCCGTTCACGTAGACGGTCTTACCCACCATCGACGCGTCTTGGATCTCTCCGGGGGAAACATATGTGACCAACACGGGAGTGAACGCGTCATAGAGAAAACCGTCCGTGTAGAGTTTCCCCGGCTCCGCATGCAACCGGGGCTGACATTCATACACCAAACCAAGCCAGAACGGAGTGAGAATATCCCGCCCAGTCAATAAATACCAACGCCAGAAGGACGGGCTCAACATACTCACAATACGGCCGAGTCCAAAACGGCGCAAAATAACCAAATCCACATTCCGGCTATTCGTTTCCACTCCTTCCAAAAGAACTTGCCCCCCAGAAGCTCGTGTCCGCGCAAGAGAGAATGAATCCAACGGCGGCAATTCATCCCTGGGAATCATTTTCAACGCTTCCCGGATCGCCGCGGAGGAAGAACCATCCGGCTGCGCAAGAACGGGTCTTGGTATCATGTTAAAGGTTTGCGCAAGCGGCGCGGGGAGAACACCACGCAGATCCAGCGAAGGCGCCTTCCGGTTTTGAGAACCGGGAATAAAAAGAACGCCCCCTCCATCTTCGATATAAGAACGCAGTTCTTGCGTGAAAGAGACCGGCGTTTCCGCAAAGGAATAATTATAGAGAATGACGGCGGAAAAGTCTTTCATTCGCTCTTGAATCTCATCCAATGTCTTCGCCGGTTCAACATCGTATCGCTCTGGAGATGGCTCCTCCATTCGTTCCCTCACCCAGGTACGGTCTCCAAGTAATGAAACCCGGTCTTTCATAACCAAGTACGATTGAAGATCAAAGGATTTTCGATCCTCAAACACACGTTTAAGAAACTTTAATCCCCAATTGGGCGCTCCGCAGAGTAGCAGAATCCGGTCTTTTTCCTTCAGAACACGGACGCCCCGCGTGATCGTGTTGTTGTGAGTAAAGAGTTCACCGTTGAGCGGTGTAATTTCCGCGGTGAATTTATAATTCCCCTCAGCAAGATAGGGAATGGAGAACGAGAGCGCCGTTTCTCTTTCCGTTTCCGTAAATTGTATCTTCCGTTCTTGATAGAATGTTTCCGTTCCTTCGTCAGGGCCTCCGCGCAGCTGGATTGTCACCTCTTCCGGCATAACATCTCCACCAGCGGCGGCGTGAAGTACCAGTTCCAGTGGATCCCCTGCACGGATGAAAGCGGGCATTTCGATCGATTCAATATAGAGATCAAAGATCCGTTCCAAAGTCCCGATTCCAAATGTAAAGATCCGCTCATCCACGAGTCCGAATTCAGAATCACCTGCGCCGATTCGATCTCCTGCGGCCGTAAGAGGATTTTCTCCATGATTCCATTGACCGTCAGTGAACAGAAGCAGGTAGGCGGATTCATCCCTTTTCCGGGCGATTTGAAAGGCGCGGATCACTGTAGCCAGATCCGTGCGTGTAAACGCAGGAGTGGCGGATTCGGGAAGCGCCGCGCGCCAAGGCGATTCATTCCGGGCGGCCATAGCGCACGCCGAAAAGAGCCCATAGCGCGCCGGAAATCCATTCGCCTTCCAATACGAAAGAAGCCCCCCCTCCTTGAGCGTTTGGATCGTGGTTTTCCATCGGGAAAGGCCGTTCGTTTTAGGATCAATGGGAAACGACATGCTTTGGGAATCATCCAGCGCAATATAAAGGCTAGGCGCTTGGGTAAAACGCTGGGTTTGAAGGACCATTGGCCGGAAAAACAAGACCATTAACGCGATCAGAAAAAGAAGCCTGCAAATCGTAAGAAGAGTCCGGATTCCCGGTGAGATAGGCGCGTCCAGACGCTTTATGGAGTAGAGATAGATCGTCAGACCGATAATGAAGATAAAAAAGATCAACAACGACGATATCCTTTCACTTGACTTTGTACAGAGTCGAACGCGCCTTTTTCCCGCGCGGGTATGTCAATTCGATCACCTTGGGGTATCATTATATAAGAGAATGTGGATAAAATAAGACGCTGACCCGGTTTTACATTCATCTCCCGGCGTACACTGTCGCTTTGTTTTAACTGAATATCCACGATTCGATTTGTCTGAGAGTGTCATAGCGGTGAAATTATCTTCCACTCAATAAAATCGAATGTATGACGTTTCAATGAAGTGAGAACGATGGAAACCAAACAACCTGAATCGCATGGAATTCTCTTCGTCCGATTTCGAGATGAAGGCGATATGGCGGCTATGGAGGCGATCATGAATCATTACTATCGTCCCTTGTTCACATATCTTATGCGGATGTTGAAAAGCCGGGAAGATGCGGAAGATTCTCTTCAGGAAGTCTGGTTAAAAGTAATCCATCAGAGAAAAACCTATAAAGATCAAGGCCAGTTCTCTTCCTGGTTATACCGGATCGCTCATAATTACTGTCTGGATCTGTACCGGAAGCGAAATCGACGCCCGTTTCTTGCGCAAGAAACAGAATGTGAAGACGGGACCGGGCTGCTCGACCTGCTTCCAAGCGCGGAACAAACCCCGTTTGAAATCGCTGTCGATAATGAAAACATGATCCGATTGGAAGAACTGGTGGACCAATTGCCGGAACCGATCCGCGAGGTGTATCTTTTACGAAGCGTACATGAAATTCCGTTCAAAGAAATTGCGGAAATTCAAGAGTGCCCGATAGGGACCGTGCTTTCCAGAATGCATCAAGCGGTGAAACGATTGCAACAGGGGATGACGGCCAGTCAACCCGCGCATGAATCCGCGTAATTGCGATTGGAGATGATCGAATGAAACCCAAAATAGCCCCTCTATTTCAGTCTTCCGGGAAAGAGGGATGCCCCTCAAAAGAACAGATGGTCCTCTTCCTGGATGAAACCAGCGAAGCGCCCGAAAAGAAGGCGTTCCTGAATCATACCGCTCTTTGTGAATCGTGCCGCCGGGAATGGCAAACGATCAATTATTTCACCGGCGCGGGCGCTTCACTGCCCATGTATGAACCGGATCCAGCCATTCGGGATCGTGTGCTTAAAGTCGCGTCCTCCGCTGGGAACTCAGAACCATTGCCCACCAACAAAAAAACACGGTATTATCTACGTTCTCCCGGCTGGCGTTTGACGTGGGCGGCTCTCTTTCTAGCGATTAGCTGGGTCGGAATCTCGCAGTTCCATACGACGGAAGTCACCTCGATTCCGATTGAGCAACTCGATAGCGAAATGCTAACTCTCGAACAAGATCTGGAAGAACTCCAGTTCGAACTCGGGATGGATGTTTCTGGATACTTTACGCTTACGGATGAAAGAGCATGAAGAATCGACGAAAGACGTTCACATTCTGTTTCTTGACAATCACAGTTCTCTTTTCCGCGTTTCTTTTTTCTACCAGCTTGGTTTTATCGGAAGAAAAGAAAGCGGATTCCAACGTGGAAAACGCTACACAGGAAGTAAAGAAATCGGGGGATGAACGTTCGGATGAAAGAATTGAATGGAGCGAACGGCGTTCATTTCGAGATAATGATCAAGAAGAAGGCCGTGGATTTGGCCCCCCTAATGGAGAACGCAGGGGCCGTAGATTCGGCCCTCCGGAGAGACCTGGTCCGGGTCCAGGATTTGGTCCACCAGGGGGAGAATTCGGATTCGACCGGGGACCTTTCCACCGGCCGCCGCGAAGTTTTCTCACTCCCGACCGGCTCGAAAAAATAAAAGAAGATTTTCCGGATCTGGCGGAAGCCATCGAACAAACACACAGTATTTTCGAAAAAATCAAACAAACTGTGCATGAATATCACGACGAAACGGACTCTGCGATCCGTGAAGAAAAAGAAACCGAATTGAAAGAGATGTTAGAGAAGCAATTTGATTATGAATTGAAAAGACAGAGATTGGAAATTGAAATGATGGAAAAGCGCCTTAAACAGATAAAAGGCGCTCTCGATCAACGAGAGAAATATAAAGAGAAAATTCTTGAGTCAAGACTCAAAGAAGCGCTTGATACAAAGCCTTCCACCCGCGAGGATCGCAACAACGAGTCAACATCCTTTCCAAAAAAAGAAGAATAAACCAATCTTTAAAAATATTTGATTCAGGCTCCCACACTTTATTCTAAACAAAGCGTTTCTCATGCCTCCCAGCCTTCACGTTAACCTACATAGATCTTCTAACTTCTACGATCATAATTTGTCGCATGAATACAATATGTCCTATTTATTTAATGAGACATATTGTCATAAACAGAATCTTGCCCCCCTTTTATATAAAACACAATATATTTTAAGATAATCCTCCCTATCCAACGATTTCTTCTATCTTTCATATTCAATTGAATAATCAATATGTGTCTCACATAAATCCCATTTATGAGACACATTAATCAACCTGGAAACAATGGAAATAAGAAGAATGAAATACTATAAGTTTAAATTAATGAGCATGTTGAACAATTTTTTAATCGCAGGTCATTCTTTGGAATGGATCATGCGACTATTAACCAATACTAATTAATGGATAGGGAGGTAAATTAATGAATTCTCGATCCTTAGTGGCATATATAAAAGACAACAAATTTATTTATAAGAATAAATTGATCCGTTGGCCCCATTACACAGGAATGGGCTATTTTAAATTTTCCCTGGAAACTCTATTCGGCGAAACATTGTGGAGCAACGATGGAACGACTGGAAGGAACGTGGAACCTTCTCGAGTGATTCCACTAGCGGTAAAAAAAGGCTTCTTCTCAATCCGGCTGGGCGACAAAAAATTTAAAAATATGATGTCAGAGATCCATTCGTCCATTCTAGAACATACTGATGTCTATCTGCGAGTCTGGTTTAGCGCGGATAAAGTCACATTTATCCGTTGGGCGCACCACGCGCATGACCTGTTCAATACGAATAAGAATGAGAAAAAACAATCCGAAGTGATCACACTTGTTTTAGAAGACAACTACGGCCTGCCTTCTCAATCCACCAATCCAATCAAACCAACAGGAACGGAAGCATACATTCGTCGATACGCGTACGGAAAAGTTGTATAGATTTCGAATCCTACTTTACTAGTTTCCTTGATCATCATCATCCAAAGTCAAGCAAATCTACTTGATACCTTCCTCTTTTTTTATCTCAAATGAATAAGATTGATGCAACAAAACATTGCACCATCCTACTAAAAATAACAAAAAAACATTGTAACCCAAAATTCTATTGACAAATTTTATATATATTCTTATAATGAATTCGATTTTCCCATCCTATATTTTACATTCCTTATGCCATGAATCATAATGAGGGCGCTGAGAAGCGAAATTCCAACCTACTCACAATTGGAGTAAAACTGAGGGAGAGAAACCATGAGAAAGAATCGTATCTTAAAAAGCCTTATCTTCATCAGCGCGATTCTATTGATCGGAGCCTTGCCCAACATCTCTTATTCCGCCTTGTTTACCATTAGTGGCGGAACGATTTCATCAAACACAACGTGGGGACCAAATACGAACGACACCTACCATGTAACTGGAAACATCACAATTAACGATGGTATAACCCTACAAATCAACCCAGGAACCACAGTCAAATTTGTTCTCGGCGTACAAATGACTGTATATGGAACGTTAGACGCGAATGGGATTGAAAGCAACAAGGTTGTCTTCACGTCCGTGAATGACGACAGTTATGGAGATATCATTTCTGGCTCCTCTTCCACTCCCACGGCAGGGGATTGGGATGGGATTTTCTTGAATGGTGGGGGCAATTACGATGGCATTGGACAATTCGACTATTGTATCCTCCGCTACGGTGGAACCGCCACCACAGGCTCCGACCCCGACGCCAATGTGTATTTTTATTATTCCGATTCGGGGTATTTCAACTACAGCGTAAGTGAATATAGCAGCCAACATGGAGTGAAGATTAATAATTGCTCACCCTCACTGACAAATAGCGCATTCCAGAATAATGGAACGGCGGCGACCCACGATGGGATCTATGCTTCAGGCACAAGCGCCGCGCCCACTATTACAGACAATGAATTTCACAATAATCTAGGCTATGGAGCCTACATGAACAATATCTCTTTAACCAGTTATTCGGGGAACACAGGCAGTGGAAATGGGATCAACGGTTTTGGTGTCATTGGCACAATCAAAGCCAATCGTACGTGGTCCAGTTCCAGCGCATTTCCCTTCGTGATTCCCGGCGCCGTAACCGTAAATGATAATCTTACTCTTACGATCGATGCAGGGACGATTCTTAAGGGGAATTCATCCGGTCAATTGACAGTTTACGGAACGTTGGACGTGAATGGAACTTCTGGTATTGGCAACAATGTAGTCTTCACTTCGTTGAAAGATGACAACTATGGTGGTAACACGGACGGCGACAATGGAGACGCCTCTCCCGGCGATTGGCGTGGGATTTTCTTGAATGGTGGAGGCAATTACGATGGCATTGGACAATTCGACTATTGCATCCTCCGCTACGGTGGAATCGCCACCACAGGCTCCGACCCCGACGCCAATGTGTATTTTTATTATTCCGATTCGGGGTATTTCAACTACAGCGTAAGTGAATATAGCAGCCAACATGGAGTGAAGATTAATAATTGCTCACCCTCACTGACAAATAGCATATTCCAGAATAATGACAACCATGGGATCTATGCGTCAAACACCAGTTCCGCGCCTATCATTACAAATAATCAATTTCACAATAATCTAGGCTATGGAGCCTACATGAATAATATCTCTTTAACCAGTTATTCGGGGAACACAGGCAGTGGAAATGGGATCAACGGTTTTGGTGTCATTGGCACAATCAAAGCCAATCGTACCTGGTCCAGTTCCAGCGCATTTCCCTTCGTGATTCCCGGCGCTGTAACCGTAAATGATAATCTAACTCTTACGATCGATGCAGGGACGATTCTTAAGGGGAATTCATCCGGTCAATTGACAGTTTACGGAACGTTGGACGTGAATGGAACTTCTGGTATTGGCAACAATGTAGTCTTCACTTCGTTGAAAGATGACAACTATGGTGGTAACACGGACGGCGACAATGGAGACGCCTCTCCCGGCGATTGGCGCGGGATTTTCTTGAATGGTGGAGGCAATGACGATGGCATCGGACGATTCGACTATTGCATCCTCCGCTACGGTGGAACCGCCACCACGGGCGACGACCCCGACGCCAATTTGTATTTTTATTATTCCGATTCAGGGTATTTCAACTACAGCGTAAGTGAATATAGCAGCCAACATGGAGTGAAGATTCACTATTGCTCACCCTCACTGACGAATAGCATATTCCAGAATAATAATAACCATGGGATCTATGCGTCAAACACCAGCTCCGCGCCTACCATTACAAACAATGAATTTCACAATAATCTAGGCTATGGAGCCTACATGAACAATATCTCTTTGACCAGTTATTCGGGGAACACGGGCAGTGGAAATGGGATCAACGGTTTTGGTGTCATTGGCACAATCAAAGCCAATCGTACGTGGTCCAGTTCCAGCACATTTCCTTTCGTGATTCCCGGCGTTGTAACCGTAAATGATAATCTTACTCTTACGATCGATGCAGGGACGATTCTTAAGGGGAATTCGTCCGGTCAATTGACAGTTTACGGAACGTTGGACGTGAATGGCGCTTCTGGTATTGGCAACAATGTAGTCTTCACTTCATTGAAAGATGACAACTATGGTGGTAACACGGACGGCGACAATGGAGACGCCTCTCCCGGCGATTGGCGCGGGATTTTCTTGAATGGTGGAGGTAATGACGATGGCATCGGACGATTTGATTATAGCATCCTCCGTTACGGTGGAAATGGAACCACGGGCGCCGACGCCGACGCTAATGTTTATTTTTATTATTCCGATTCGGGGTATTTCAACTACAGCGTAAGTGAATACAGTTACCAAGATGGAATCCGTGTCTATAATTCATCCCCCTCGTTTGTGAATGCAGTTATTCGTCGAAACGCGACTCCGTCTAGCACAGGAGGAGGATTTTATTTCTCTGGTTCCAGTTCCACATTAATGAATACTACAGTCGCAAATAATTCGTGCGCATCAAGTGGAAATGGTGGAGGACTATATTGCACTTCAAGTTCCAATATAACCATTACAAACTCCATCTTTTGGGACAACAGCCCGTATCAGATTTATCAAGCAGGCTCCGGCGTCAGTATTTATTATTCGGACATCCAAGGAGGACCGGGGGGAATCGCCGGAACCGGCTCTCTCTTCTATTCCCCAACCAACATCAACTTAGATCCACTATTCGCCGATCCCAGCAATAATAACTACCGCTTGCAATTTGGCAGTCCATGCTTGAACCGTGGAACGCCATCCGGCGCGCCTGTCGTCGATATCGACGGCAATCCCCGCCCAGATCCAGCCGGGTCCTCACCCGACATGGGCGCATATGAAAGCGCGCTGGGGTGGCAATCGTACTTAGTCAATGGTGACGGCGCCGGAGGAGGCAGCGGCCGATACTGGTTACCCGGCGGTGTTGACGGCTATTTCGACGCACGGTTAATCGCCGCGCAACAGATTGTCGGGGGGCGTCCCAACCTTTCCATCTTGGTGCGCCGATCGCGACACAACGATCAAACTCGCCATTTGGTATCCTCACGTGAGTCTCTACGACGCCATCACGGCCGAGTCTTCCGGTTGCTCCCTAATTGGAAATCCAGAAAACTTAGATTTAGTCATGTTCCTATTAGTGTTGTACCGGGATGGTTATTTTGTGGACATTGATATTGGTGGAACGTTGTATACCGCCACAAATAACGAAATCCAAGCGGCGATCTGGAAACTTCTATTCAATGGTAATGTGCCTTCGATAGGCGGTGATGGAATCGCCAGCGGAGGCTTCATATCCTGGAATCCAATTCTCGCCGATTGGTTGTATGATTACGCGCTGACACATGGAACGCTTCCTGACTATACCACATATCCAAATTTACCGATTGTAGTCATCATCGACTGCGGCGACCAAGTCAATCTACTCGAAATCCCCTATTGGCTCTATCAAGAATTGGATAATCTAGGCATCGTTACAAGTTGTCCAGTTTCAACACCATAACCATTTTCCTTCGTTCCATTACTCAGGGCGCTCGATTCAGAGCGCCCTTTTTCATCCTCCCAATCTATATGATAATACATCGAATCGAATCCCATTTTCGAATTAAGGGAGGATATGATGAGCCGGTTTGGTTTATCGAAAGTAATTCCACTTTGGTTAATCATTCCCATAATCTGTTTTCCAAGCCCTGGTTTCACCGCTGAAGACAATTTTCAAACAATAGCAAATCGAGCGCATGAAGTCAGCGAGTCGTTGGAGAATGATATACCGCTGTGTCAATCCGCCGTTCTCGAGAGGATGAAGAACGGCGCCGAATGGCTCACGGCCTTGGATCGGTGTACATCAAAGCGGAAATTAGAAGAAGCGCAGCAAGGAAATAAAGCAGGGCAATTCGTGGGAAAACTCATAGGTGTTGAGAAAACCTATGAATCACTGCAATTCGCTGCTTTCGCCTTGCACTGGGAATCAATTTTACAAAGAAATGCGCCTTTATCATTGCGGACAGAGCGCTCTCTTGAACTGCAGCGGGTGATTGCCAACGATCAAACCAATCCCGAAGAACAGCGCCGTCAATTAAATTCCCTTCAACAACTCGCGGAAGAAGCTCTTCTTGAAATAGAGGCCCTCGACCGGATTGAACGCTTCCGCCGCAAAAACTGTACGATTGTCGTCACAGATAAATCCGGCTCGCCAGTGGCGAATGTCAGCGTTCAGCTGCGTCAGACACGCCATGCGTTCCTGTTCGGATGCAATATCTTCACGTGGAGCGGGGGGGATGGTGAAACCGAACGCCTCTATCGAGATCAATTCGCCGATTTATTAAATTTCGCCACCCTCGGTTTCTACTGGGCGGGATACGAACGCCGCCCCGGAACGACGATGGAAAAACACCGGCGCGATATAGCGGAATGGTGCAAAAACAATGGGATTCTCTGCAAAGGTCATCCACTCGTATGGAACTACGCCGATCCCCACTGGGCGCCGGATGATCCAGATGAACTCTACCGGCTGCAAATGGAGCGGATCACGCGGGAAATGACTGCGTTTGCTGGATTGATCGATATCTGGGATGTCGTAAATGAGGTTACCGCGTTTCGACCGGAAATCCTTTATAGAGAAAGCGCCGAAAATGACCGCGATGTGGGCAAAACATGGGCAGATGGAAATGCCCCGCAAAGCGTTCCAAATTGCCCGGAAAGCGAATCCCAACGCGACTCTCTTGATCAACGATTACTACTATAAAACACAGGAAGAAGCCAACCGGGACAATTCGATCGCCGGAGATAAACACGAGATTTATGAAGACGTGATCGAAGCGCTCGTGAATAAAAACGGAAAGAGATTATACGATGCGATCGGGCTTCAATCCCACATGCACGGAGGCCCCTGGAAAACAGAGAAAATCCTATCGCTTGTCAAACGGTTCGCGAAGTACGGCGTTCCCCTTCATTTCACGGAAACAACTATCGTCTCCGGACCTCGTGATGGAAGAAACTGGGGAGAAACCACGCCGGAAGGGGAGAAGACACAAGCCGATGAAGTGGAGCGATTCTACCGGACCGTATTCTCCTGCCCTGAAGTCGAAGCGCTCACCTGGTGGGATTTCTCGGACCGTTACGCATGGCAACAGGCTCCATCCGGTCTGCTGCGCAAGGACATGACCCCCAAACCAGCGTATTCACGCCTTCATAAATTAATCAAAGAAGAATGGTGGACAAATGAAACGGAAAAGACGGACGCGCAGGGAACGGCGTGTCTACGTGGATTCATGGAGATTATCAAATTACCGTCACGACAGAAGATGGAAAAACCATCGAAACAGAGATTCGTCTCACTAAAGATGGAAAAGACACTGCGCGCGTTGAGATTGTTCTTGAATAAACCTAGCTATATATAAAAAAATCGGCTCAGATTGAATGAAAAATCTCCATCCTTGGATGGAGATTTTTCTATTTCTCACGCAC
>CAXXSM010000088.1:0-98359 GCA_963663405.2 bacterium
AATGATTCGCGTCCACTAACGGCCATTTTGAGAGAAGCGTATCATCTTTCGAAAATCCCTCAAAAGCCAGGACGGATTGATTAAACTGAAGGTCAAATGTAATGGCTTTCGTCTCCGGCATATTCTCTACGCGAATGGGGATCATGAATGATGAGGCGCCATATCCATTGAACGTACCTCCACCTAAAATGAAATCCGTTGTTGGCGGTTCGGTTGGAACCGGTGTCTTTGTCGGAATCTTTGTTGGAGTCGGCGTTGGAATATACGTCGGGGTTTCCGTGGGTACTATTGTCTTGGTTGGACGTGGAGTTTTTGTCGGAATTTTCGTTGGAATTTCTGTGGGATCGGGCAGCGTGTTCTGCAAAAGTTTTACCCCCGATCGAATCTTAAATCGCGCGTTAGTAGTATGCCGTTCCGCGTAGTAGATGTCCAATGTATTGTATTGATTGGTATTTAATCCCAGATCTTCTAGATTGATTCTTATTGTTTGTACGGGATGCGCGCCCCCCAAATCAACCGCCAATAAGTTGTTTATGAAAACCCACATGTCATCATCCGATGAGACTTCTAACATAGCTGGTTGTGTATACTTAAATTTCGCATGGAGTTCATAGGTAAAATGGAAATTATGATCGCGTTCCTGATTGCCGAATAACTCATCATCAATCGGGAAGAACTCATCCATCTCACATAAATAGACAGGATTCGCATTCGTAGAACTGGGATCAAGGTAAAAGTTTATGATATGCCGTTTTGAAAGGTTGATTCCATTCACATCGTTGAACCATTGATCAAAGTTCTGTTTATTCGATACGGTTTGGTGTTCAATTAATGTGTTAAAAACGGGTTTCCCGTCATTCCCCAGTTGAAATTTGACGATTCCAGTTTCTGGATCGCTGCCGGTGTAACTTTCAAAGTCCGCATGTGTGTCTTTGAAGTCGCGAATCGTTCCATAAATCCTTGAAACCGGTACCGGAACGGCCGTTGGTTCGAGAGTAGGCACAACTGTCGGGGTTTCCGTAGGCGTTTCCGTAGGGATGGGAGTGGGTGGTATTTGCTGCCCTTGCGCGTATATCGCATAGATTGTGACATTATCAAGCCCCCAGCTTTCATCCGCCAGACCTTGCATCCCTGATCCAGCGAAATTGATTACAATGGAATCGCCCTGGTGGGGAATCCGTTCTCCAAGCCGGTAGACCGAATCCATCGGCTCCTCATTAAAATAATACCCCAGTGTGTTATTCTCCGCGGCGTTCCAACGTCCAGGGAATTCACCTTCGGGATGGTTCCTTGGATATGCTTGTGGAAATTCATCGTGCTCTTCCTCGTGATATGAATTCACATACCGTCCATGATCGTTGCTGAATGTTGTATGAAGGACGCTATAGAGATCACTGGAAACCGCTGTCGCAACCGTATCAGCCGCTACTCCACCTGGCACGTATAAATCCCATAAGTCCGGCCCTAAGCCTTCATAGGAATTATTCCCATCCAATGAACGGATGGCGAAAAGATCGAAACAAACGAGTATATCCGTATGTTCCGGAAGATTGTTGAGTTTCAAACTAACAGTGTCGTTCCCAAACTGACCGAGAAACGCCCGGTCTCCTATTGGCGTGTGATCTACGGATTGATTCGACCATTCTGAACCGGCTCCGTCTTCAAAATCTTCACTATAAACCGATTCGGAGATCAATGGGCCTAAATATGGATCTTCAAAAAGACCCACGGCCATCGCTCCTGTCTCATTCGATGTCACCGCCACGCCTAGGTAGAGCGGATCCTCCATGGGAACGGAATGAACGTAATGGATATTCTCTTCCCCCGACGGCTCGATCAACGTCACGATAAAACAATCGCCGACACGCCGCATACAGAGAGTCTGCTGGCGGTCAAAGATCCGGCTGGCGCCCAGTTTTTCATCGTAATCCGCTTCCGCTCCATCTTTGTGGCGCCATTGCATGCCCAACGCTTGATCAAAACTTCGGATATTTGCGAACACGAACGCTGAAGACGGTTCGAGACTCTGACGGGCCATGATTCCCATTCGGGCTAATGGACTTGAGGTCGGATTGTCACCATACGGCATTACATAGGGTCTCTTGATTTCGATCTTGAAATCACCCCAGACAACTTTATAAATGAAATGACAATGATCGGCGGAATTTCCAATGTCTTGACCGCTTCCGATCACAGATAATTGTGCGCCCACTATTGACGCGCCGCCTTCTGCGCCGGGTTTTCCGATATCGAGATGACCATCAAATCCGCCGATTCCTGGATACAGGGCGTTCAGCTGATCATCTCCACGGATCACTTCGCTCTCGATTGCGCCTCCCCATTCCGCTACGCCATCAACGGTTCCCGGCGCAACAGCCGTGTAACTGATTTGCGTTGTTCCCGGCTCAAAGGACACTTCCCATAGGATTGAATTGCCCGAGATCAATCCCCCATTGCTGGTGTTTTTAGCCGTCCAACCATCTGGCAGAAGTTCCGCGATTCTCCAGTTCTGTTTTTCATCGCTGGAATTGATTACATCGAGAGTCACTTGAATTTTATCATTTTTGTCGTAATAACTCTGTGAAAACGATCGTGACGCGACGGGTGGAATCGAGGGTCCGGAACTTTGCGTCACAAGCCCTGTCTGGAATTTTAAAAACGATTCTGTGATATGCCTTTCCGCGAAAAACAGATCCAGTGGATAGGTTTCACCAATATCCAGCCCTAAGGCGCCCGTATTGATGATTTGCTCCGTCCGCCGGTGAACGCCACCCAAATCAACCACAAGATGGTTATTGATAAAAACAAAAAGATCGTCGTCACTGATAAATATCAAATCCTGTGGGCCTTCATACGTGAATTCGGCATGCAGTTCATACGTGAAATGATAATTATGAATCCTCCCTTCATTGCCCCACAAAAGCCTATCGATAGGAAAAAAGGAATCGTTTTTAAATGTATAAACCGGTATGGAACTTGATGAAAGAAATCCGCGTTTTAAGACAATTTCAAATGGCGCCGATTGATTCACTCCATCCACATCTCGGAACCACTGCGCAAAACTCTCGACGCTTTCAATCGATGGAACACCCGAATCCGGATTAAAAACCGGTTTCCCATCCTCATCCAATTCATCCAACACACTTCCCTGGTTCCAACCGGTGACATCTGATAGGATGTCATGCTCGAAGTCTGGATGCGAGGCCTGAAAATCCCGAATGACGCCACTCAGAACGATATCGGCTGGATATTTATCTGTCACCTTTGATGTATTTCTTCCTGCGGCGGGAAAAACAAACGATCCAACGAGTAAAAAAATGGTTAGACTTTGGAGTAACACTTTGTTGTTGTCATAAAAATGACACTCTTTCATCATATTCCTCCCAATTCATGTATTTATTTGTATTTATTAATTTTAGATAAATTAATCAATTACAAACCAACACATAAAAAAAATAATATCGCATAAAATATAATAATATCAATACAAGAACATACGTTCATAGAGAAAACATATATTAAGAATAGTCTTTATCGCCATCTCTCTACGATTCTTCATCACCGAACATTCATATCAAAATGTCTTTATATCAACGGTTCAAAATAATGTCAGATATTTTTTAATTCCAACGGTTAGAAATCCTTACTTAAAACAGTAAACCTAATTGTAAATATAATTATCTTTTTGTAAACTGTCAACACAATTTATAAATTATATTTATTATTTTGATTAACAAAATTGGAGAAATTGAAGATCAGATGATGCTTTCACAAAAGAATGCATTCACAAACCAACGAGATATAGGAAGATTTATATTAGTGGAAAGAATGAAGGAAAAGTATGTAAGTTAAATAAAATAAGATGATTATATACTAGTATACACTCCAGTTAAACACAGGCGTCGCGCAGTCGAATGGATCCATATCATTTTGTGGCGAATAGGCGAATCCAGATGCAAATCCTTCCCACTCATCTAAAATGATCTGACCGATTCGTTCTCTCAGGATAACAACGTCTCCCCAATCGCCGCAATCGAGATTATTGTATCTTACATCAACAATTCCACCGGTCCCAAAGTTCTGATTGGCGGCCATGCTGGAAAGACTTGTCAACTGATTATAAGGGCATGATAAGAAAAGCAATTGTTGGTTCTGAGATACATCCAAATCCGTCAACAAGTTCTCCTCACAATATAGATATTCCAGAACAAGATTCTTTGACACATCCAACGCCGTCAACTCATTGTAGGAACAACTTAGAAAACTTAAAGACGTCAAAGGAGAAACATCCAGAGCCTTCAATCCGGTTCCATCACATGCAAGTTCAATTAAACCAGGATTATGCGATAAATCCAAATTGCCGAATGGATTGTCTCCGCAGTATAACATGGTAAGAGCGGCGTTTTTTGAAATATCTAAAGCCGTAAGTTCATTTCCATCGCAATATAATTCGGTTAAAGCGGTATTTTTTGAAATATCCAGGCTGGTTAGCAAATTATATGGACAATAAAGCAATTCAAGAACGGTATTCTTGGATACATCCAGTGTCTGTAACTGGTTTTCCCCGCAGGATAGCCAACTTAAAGCGATATTGTTTGACAGATTCAAATTCGATAATTCACACCCATCGCAATAGAGTTCTTCAAGCGCGGGATTATTCGAAAGATCTATTGTGGCGATTGGATTGTAACTACAGCCAAATATAACTAAGTCAGTACATTGTGAAACATCAACACTCGTTAATTGATTCTCATCGCAGAATAAATATTCCAAAGCAGGATTCTGAGTTACGTCGATATTTGTTAATTCATTCGCCCAGCAACTCAGATCAATTAATGATGGATTTTTTGATATATCGAGAAGCGTTAAAGAATTTGCGCCGCAGTTAAGCCATATTAATTCAGGATTGTTCGATACATCTAAAACCGTCAACCTATTCGCCCCACAATAGAGGCCATTTAAAGCAGTATTGTTGGATAGATCAAGCGCAGTCAGAGAATTATCATCACAACCGAATTCAAGCAAAGCCGTATTCTTCGAAACGTCGATACTCGTAAGAGAATTATACGAGCAATACAGATATTCCAAGGCGGTATTATTCGAAACATCTAAGAGGGTCAGTTGGTTTTCATAACAACTGAGTGTATTGAGCGCCGTGTTCTTGGATATATCCAATGCGGTTAGTTGATTTCCATCACACGCCAAACCTGTCAACCGGGTGAAAAACTCTAATCCTTTCATGTTTTCAATATTCCGATAGGAACAATCGAACCAATCACCCATACCAGCCGCTTGGGCCGCTGTGATTGTCCCATTCAGTGCGATTCCCATCCATTCCGCCACCGCGGCTCTGAAATTGGGGTCGGGAAAATTCGCTTCCGTAAAGATGTTTTCCTGAGGGACAATACTTGGATTCCAGTCTACTAGTTCAGCCATCAGGCGCCAGAACGCGCGGCCTTTTAGAATACAATTCAAACATTGAGAATGCGCGCATTCCGATTGACAGGATGGACAGGCGCCTGGATTTGCGGCGCACCATTCCTGCGCCCAATTTCGTTCTTGTCCATCCTGGATGTAATCACAGTTGTCATTCGCATAGAGACTGAGAAACTCATTCCCATCCGGATCGTAGCTCTCGATGTCCGCAAAATCAAACAAGACTTTCTGATACTCACGGCAAAATTCACGGATCTGGTCGTTGTTGGCGTGCAGATCCCCCTCTAATCCAGA
The DNA here is from genome assembly GCA_963663405.2 of bacterium. Classification (GTDB taxonomy): domain Bacteria; phylum Hinthialibacterota; class Hinthialibacteria; order Hinthialibacterales; family Hinthialibacteraceae. The sequence continues at coordinate 5,731 of CAXXSM010000088.1, forward strand.
GCCGTCTAAATGCCCGGTCATATAGACAAAAATGACATTGGGATAATCACGCTCGAGTTGATCCATCGCCTGGAGATACGTATTGATTCCCTGCGGCGTGTTACCGGATACACCCCCACACCAGGACCATAATATTACGTTTCTGTCATTATCCGGCCGGTCTAAAATCTCTCTTGTGATACTCACCCAACCCAGATTACCATCTTCACCGAGATCAACTCCGTCATTTTCCTGGTAAGACAGCGCGCCTCCAATCCCGTCCTCATTGTAGGTGAACGGATCGGCGTTCATCGCCTCGATTCCTGTCGTGATTTGACTGCCGTGTGAGGTATGCCCGTACCAGATCCGGAATTTTGTTTTCGCTTCTTCTACAGCAGAGACATCAACTTGCGAGATATCCGTGCAAGTGTGATCAATCACGATCTGCGCTTGACAGGCTGGTCCAAACAGCGCTGCCACTACGTACACGAATATGGATATAAAGACGGAATTCAAGATTGATGAGAGCGGGGAGTTAGTTTTCAGCATGATGAAAATCCTCTTGGAAGTAAGATGGTCGAAACAACTACACTCCAGCGTCTTATCATTACACACGCCTCTCGAATAAACAAGTATTTTTTTATTTTGTCCTATGGGAAAATCCCAAATTTAGGGATTCTCTAAATGAATAAATGTGAGGATATAAAATGAATGGAAAGGATTAATGATTGTCCATCCGGCGGAGGATATCCCAGTGCGCGCCGCGCATCCCATTTTGGATCGCTTCGGCCAGTTTTTGGTTGGCGTTATAGTTGTAACTCCGGTCTGGACATGTGGGATCGCTGAAGAAAAAGCGATCGTCATCCTGAATTTGATCGTGGATTAATTGGGCGGCGGATGAAGCGATTTCTGGTTCGATAAAAAAAACAGGATGAGTGAGATCATCGCCGCCGATCCAATCCTCTTTCCGGTTTTTTACCATCTTTTCCAACTCGGTTCCGGGATAAATCCGCGCCCCCAGGGACACGCCAACTTTCTCCGCGCTTGTTTGGCGCATAAACTCAATCGAACGAACAAGACTCTCCCGGCTTTCTCCCGGCGCGCCGAGAAGCAGATCGAGCATGACAACAATCCCCTCGTCTTTGCAAGCGCGAACCGCGTTGGCGATCGCATCCGGCGGGTAATCCCTTCTAAGGTGTTTCAACATATCTTCATCCCCGCTGTCTACACCAAAGTTGATCCCCACACATCCAGCGCGGCGCATAGTCGACGCCAATTCGTGTGAAAATGGATGAGGGGAACAATAGGCGTACCAGCGGATTCGATCACCGAGTTTACGCTGGATTATCTCTTCGCATACAGCGAACGCATGTTGTATGGGGATATTAAATTCACTGTCGCACGTATGGAAATGATCGATTCCCTGTTTCAGAAGATTTTCCATTTCATCCACAACGGTTTGTGGTGAACGAAGCCTTGGTCTCCTTCCCTTTGCGAGAGGTTCAGCGCAATAGACACACTGTCCTGGACAGCCCCGTTTCATCTCCACACCCGCTTGTCCACCCTTTTCAAAATAGGCGGTGTTATTGATAAAACTTCGGCTCATAGGAGGCAGACGATCGAGAGAGGAAAAGGAGATTGGATTGGAGATAAACTGGCCGTCACGGAAAAACACTAAGTTTGATAAATCGGTCCAATTTTCGTTTCGTTCGATCCGCTCTGCGATCAATGGGAAGAAAAACTCGCCATCCCCACGAATTCCCGCATCCGCTCCACTAAGAATTAACACCTCTTTGGGCATGATAGAAAAACCAACACCACCCAAAATGACCGTCGCGCCGGATTGCTTCTTGATGGCGTTGACCATCCTAGCAAATTCAGTCAAAAACGAGTGCCGGCTGGAGATAAAACAGTCATCAATGTTCCTCAGCGTAACGCCGATCAATCCATATTCATTTTTCTCAAAGAATCTTTGTATCGCCGATTCCCAATCTTCTTCCCAGCAGAGATCGAGAATGTTCACATCATAGCCAGCGGCCTGGACCGCTTCCGCCACATAATCCAATCCAATCGGCGCGATGGGGGGAATGATCCGGTTTGTGTTGATTAAGGCGATTCGCATGGGGCTCCTAAAAATCGCTTTTTGTCAGAATCGGGATGGACAGGATGAGCAGGATAAGTAATTTAAAATCCTGAGTATCCTTCCATTCTGGATATCCAGATTCTGACAAATACCAGTCAAATATATTTGAAACTCAGGTTTGTACAAATTCTAATCCAGCTGGGCGCCATGCCAATAGACAAAGCGCCCAGCTGTAAAAAGCAGACTTATTTATATTCCTCCCGAATCCCCATGCCGCTTCGGTCGGGATAGGCGGGGCGGGCGGGGGGTGAGTATGGATTGGTTTCGATCTCCTCCAGCATGTGCTTGATCGCCGCATCCAGCTGGGGATCGCCCCCATCAACCATGAGCGCGGGATCATCGATCACTTCGATATCGGGATCAACGCCGTGTCCTTCCATGGTGAGAGTGCCGTCGTTTTCGTACATGGTGATATTGGGCGCGGTCAGGTATGCGCCGTCGATCAATCGGGGATTGCCGAAGACGCCGATTACGCCGCCCCACGTTCTCGTTCCGATCAGTTTGCCCACCTTCGCGTGTTTGAACAAGAAGGGGAAGAGATCGCCGCCGGATCCCGCTGCGCCATTGATTAACATGCACTTTGGACCTTGGTGACTGACTTCCGGAACGCGCCAGTTCTTTTCGTGACGTTTGAATAGATGGAGGGAAACTGGCCGGTTGAGCAGTTGGACGAAGCGGTCCGGCATCTGGCCGCCGCCGTTCCAACGTTCATCAATGATCAACGCTTCTTTGGTCATCTGACCGTAGAACTGCCGGTATAGATCGTTTTGACCATTGATTGAAGTGTTGACAACGTAGATATAGCCGACTTTCCCATCCGTCTTTTTATCCACATAAGCCCGGTTCGCTTCGATCCAAGATCGGAAACGCAGATTGCTTTCTGAACCTTGGAGTTGAATGACAATGTCCGTGGCGCTTTCCACGCAGGGGGACGCGCTAACGGTCAATGTGGCGGTTTGCCCTGATAAGCCAAGGAACGCCGCCCAAGGATCTTTTTTCGTATCGACGGGAACGCCGTTGACTGCGAAGAGATATTGACACTGCTCTAATTGTTTTTCATCGAGAGCATCCAAGAGATTGCGCGCGTCGGTGTCCCAGACGGCCCCTTCGTAGCGTTTCGCAATTTTGTAGAAGCCTTGATCCAACTCGAAGTCAACGCCCATGAACCCTACTGATTCAGAAGGCCCATACTCGATGTCCCCTCCACCATAATACGTGTGGCTGGAGTTCATCTCACCGATCATTTCGCCGATGATATAGCCGACGTCTTCACGATTGACACAGTCAACCAGCATTTTCTCATATTGCTCACGGACCGCAGGCCAATCGACGCCGTGTATATTGGGATCGAAGAAGAAGTCTCGTTCGATCCGCCAGGCGTCAGTGAAGATCTGTTTCCATTCTTCTCTCGGTTCAATCATGGTCTGCATGGGGGAAGTGGGAATCCGGTCTTCGATTTTCTGACTCGCTGCGGCTTTAATGATCGAATAACCGCCTCCTGAACTGACCAATAGTTGTTTCCCGTCCGCTGTAATCATCGCAAAGCCAACATTATCGATTACGGTATTTTCCTTCTTCTCATCGTCTTTCAGGTCAAAGATTTTAAGCGATCGGCTATCATCATCCCTTACATAAATTAAATGTCCTTTGTCATTCACCATCAGGTTGGATAGACTTCCCCGGCCGACAGGCAGGCGGAACGCCCTATATTCGAAATTCTCCAGATCGATAACAAGTGGTTTCTTTTCTTCTTTTTCCAGTTTTTTTTCACCCGTCGCACAGGTCACAGTCGCGGACACAACGGCGGCGCAGGTCGCTCCGGTGATTTCGCACGTAGCGGATTTACAACATTCACATGTAGCCGATTCGACCGATTCGCAGACTTCACACGTGGCGGATTCAACTTCATCGCTGCATTCTTTTTTGTCATCCTTTTCTTCTTTGGATTTTTCTTTATCCTGCTCCTCTTTCCAGGTTTCCTCGTCGCTTTTTGTTTGATACGGATTGGAAACATCTTTGCGTAAAGGAACCGCGTGGAGGACATCAGAATTTTCGTAGATGAAGTTATACCCCATATCATCATATTGCGGTGAATTATAAGATCGCTGACTCACGAAGAAGAGGTAGTCTCCTTTTCGATCGAAGGTCGGTTCGCGATCGTTGAACATACCGCTGGTGACTTGGTGGGATTTCTCTTCTTTCACGTTATAAAGCCAGATTGCCGCAATTACGCTATCGGTTCGTTTCGTGTAGGCCAGCCAGGATGAATCATGAGACCAACTAAAATTGAATGAGGGGATCCCACCGAGCATGGTATTTTTGTCAACAAATTTTGTTTCTTCTTTATCAATGTCATGAATGTAGAACGCGTCTTCGCTGTCTTGGAATACCAGTTTTTTTGAATCCGGCGACCACGATGGGGTGAATCGATAGCCTTTTCCGAGTTCGGTCAATTTGCGCGGTTTTTCCCGATTGTCGGCGGATCGAATGTACAATTCATATTCACCGGATTCGTCGGAGAAGCAGGCGATCCAATGGCCGTCTGGGCTCCAGGTGGGATACCGTTCCGCCGCGCCGCTGGTTTGAGTCAAATTGCGGGGTGAGCCGTCTTTGGCAGGTAAAGACCAGATATCCCCTCGCGCTTCTACTAAAGCGCGTTTTCCGGTTGGAGACACAAACCAATTTCCCATATTTCTATTCACATCTTTACGTTGAGGACGTAGAGAGGGTCTTGCGCCGGGAATCGTAATCTCCACATCACGGATTTTACCTGTAATCAGATTAAGAAGTTTCAATGCGGCGCCTTGTTGAAAGACGATCTCTCCTTCTCCATTGGCGCCCGGTCCGATGGACGGCCATTTGACGTCGTAGTCTTTGTACTCGGTCAACGACTGCCTCTGTCCAGTTAAAGTGTTGTATGACCAAATATTAAGACGGTGATTGGGGCCTGCGTCAGAGAGGTAATAGACTGTTTTATCATGCCACATGGGGATGGTGTCGGTTCCTTCCCAATCCGTAATCTTTTTGGAGGTATGTTCTTTCAGATGAAACAGCCAAATGTCCGAAGCAAGACCACCCCGATACCGTTTCCAAGTGCGAAAATCCCGGTCGTATGGCGTATACGCGAGCCATTCGTTATCCGGGCCAATCGCTCCGAATCCACCATAAGGAACCGGTAGGCGTTCCGGCATACCTCCATCCGGAGAAATAGTAAATAACTGCGTCTGCCGTCCTAGGCCGGCCAATCCACTCATAGCGATCACGATCTTTCCATCCACCGTCCAACCGCATAAACGTTCCGTGTATGGATGATACGTCAATCGTTTGGGAATACCACCTTTTACCGGCAATGTGTATATATCTGTGCCACCGTCATAATTCCCCATAAACGCAATCGTTTTTCCGTCAGGACTGAAACAGGGAAACAATTCCGCCCCTGGAGGGCTGGCCAAAGGCGAGGCGATCCCTCCTTCGCGGGGAACGAGCCAGATATCATTCGCATAGACAAAGGCGATAGATTCAGCGCTTAGACCTGGATACCGGAGCATGCCTGGATGAGGGCTTATACTTTCCTCTTCAGATGCGGACAGAGGGATTCCTGAGACAAGGAATACGATTTGGGTGAGTCCTATTAGAAATAGGATTTTAGAATTTATTTTCATTGTGGTTTCTCCTGTTTTGATTTCCATGGTGGGCTACGCTTCGCTTAAGGCTCCGGCGCGAGCGCCGGTATTTAGCCCACCCTACAATTTGACTTTATTTAATTCCCTTATTTATCTTCTTCGCGGATTCCCATGCCGCTGCGGTCGGGATATTTGGGACGCGCGGGGGGGGTGTAGGGATTCGTTTTGATCTCTTCCAGCATGAGATCGATGGCGGCTTCTAATTGAGGATCACCTCCATTGACCATGAGTGATGGATCGTCGATCACTTCGATGTCGGGATCCACTCCGTGGCCCTCGATTCCCCAGGTTCCATCCACGTCGTAATAGGCGAACGAAGGCGCGGTTGTGTATCCGCCATCGATCAAACCTGGATTGCCGGACATACCGACCAAGCCGCCCCAGGTACGCATACCGACGAGTTTTCCGAGTTTGGCGTGCCGGAAAAGCGCGGGGAACATATCGCCGCCCGATCCAGCAAGCCCATTAATCAACATGCACTTGGGACCGAAATGCGCCAGTGTCGGCCAGGGGATGCTTTCTCCATCCCGGATCGCCCAGTAGTTGGAAATGGGACGATTGAGGAGTTCAATGAAACGGCTGGGGCCTTGGCCACCACCGTTCCAGCGTTCATCGATGATTAACGCATCCTTTTCGAGTTGACCGGTGAACTGCCGAAATAGATCGTTTTGGCCGTTCGTGGAAGTGTTTGTCACATAAATATAGCCGACTTTCCCCCCTGATTTCTTTTCTACATACGCCCGATTTTTCTCGATCCAGGCCCGGAAACGTAAATTATATTCATTGCCGAGAAGCCGGATAACGACATCACGGGCGCCGTCTCCACATTCCGGTTTATCGCTGACGGTGAGCACGACCGTCTGATTTGCGAGACCAATGAACGCGGACCAGGGATCTTTGGATGTATCGATGGGAACCCCGTTCACCGCATGAATGTAATCACCTTCATCCAGTTCCTCTTTCGGAATACGGTTGAAGGGACTGCGGGCGTCGGCGTCCCAGACCGCGCCCTGGTAGATTTTCGCGATACGGTACGCGCCTTCATGCAGTTCGAAATCCACGCCTAACATGCCCACCGATTCGCTGGGTTGGCTTTCCTCGTCTCCTCCATAATAGTAGGTGTGACCGACGTTGATTTCGGAGATTAGTTCCCGGATCACATAACTGAGATCTTCACGGGACGCGCAGTCTTCGACCATCTCCGCATAATGCTTGCGAACGGCATCCCAATCGACGCCATGCATATTGGGATCGTAGAAGAAGTCCCGTTGAATCCGCCATGCTTCCGTGAAAATTTGCCGCCACTCTTCTTTAGGATTGATAGTCGTCATGAGCCCCGACACGGAGATCCTGTCTTCGACTTTCTGACCGGCCGCGGCATTGATAATGGCGAAACCATTTCCTTCCCTGACCAGCAGTTTTTTGCCATCAGCAGAGATTTGGAAACTGCCTTTATCCGCGATGACAGTTTTTTCTTCTTTCTTTTCATCGTTGAGATCAAAGATTTTGATTTCGGTTTTGCCGCCGGCTTGACGCGACGGTCTTCGGACGTAGATCAGATTTCCTTTATCATTGACAGCCAACGAGCCAAAGGCGCCATGATCGACGGGCACTAAAAACGCTCGCTGTTCAAAACCTTCAAGATCAATTTCAAGGGGCTTTTCCTCTTCTTTATCTTCTTTTTTACTGGATTCATCCTTAGAATCCTTCTCGTCCTTTTTCTCTTCTTGATCTTTAGATTCTTTTTCCGACTTGTCAGATTTTTCGGTATCTTCCCCGTCTTTTTTAACCTTTTCTTCTTTCTTCCATTCTTCTTCATCGCTTTTATAGAGGTAGGGATCTTTTACATCGTTGCGAAGGGGGACGGCGAGTAATACTTCGGTGTCCGTATACACAAAAGAACGTCCTAATCCCCAACCCGCGTTTTCATAGACCGGTGAATTGAAATAACGGGCGCTAGTAAAGTAGAGAAAATCCCCCTTCCGATCGAAAGTGGGAGTATAATCATCGAACATTGGACTCGTCACTTGTGTTGATTCTTCTTTCTCTAAGTTATAGAGCCAAATCGAAGACTGCCATTTCAGATCGGATTTCGAATAGGTGATCCATGATGAGTCGTGGGACCAAGAGACTTGGAAGGAGAAACCACCTAATGGGAACGGTTCTTTGTCGATGAACTTGGATTCTTTTGTTTCTATCGTATGAATGTACAGTGAACCGTCTTTACTTGTAAACGCGATGCGTTTCGAATCGGGCGACCAGATGGGATCGAAGCGGAACGCTTTCCCACCAGAGGTTAGCTGACGGAGATCACCTTTGCCGTCGGATTGCTGCAGCACCAATTCATATTCACCCGTTCGATCGGTGAAGTAAGCGATCCATCGTCCATCAGGGCTCCAAGAAGGATCTCGTTCCGCCGATCCACTGGTTCGAGTCAGATTGCGTTTCGAACCTTCTTTGGCGGGAAGGCTCCAAATATCTCCCCGCGCTTCGATAAGCATGCGCTTACCTGTGGGGGAGATTTTCATATTCGATAAATTCCGGCTTGCATCTACGCGCTTGGGACGGATTTTCGGACGCGCGCCAGGGATCATTACCATCACTGGACGCGCTCGGTCCGTGGAGAGATTGAGTAGATAGAGATTCGTTCCGTTTTGGAAAACAATCTCCCCTTCCCCATTCGCGCCGGGTCCGGCGGATGGGAACTTGCAATCGAATTCTTTGAATTCGGTGACTTGGCGTCTCTCTTTACTCACGGTGTCGTACGCCCAAATATTCAACCGGTGATTCGGTCCTTCATCGGAGAGGTAATACAGCCGGTTGCCGTACCACATGGGATAGGTGTCAGTGCCATCGAAATCCGTAATTTTTTCGGATTGATAGGTCGATAGATTGAAAAGCCAGATATCCGTCGCCATGCCTCCACGATAGCGTTTCCATGTGCGGAAATCTCGGCTGTGGGGCGTGTAGGCGAGCCATTCACCGCTGGCGTTGATGGCGCCATTCGCGCCATAGGGAACGGGCAGTTTTTCCGGGAAACCTCCTTTGGGAGAGATCGTAAAGAGATGCGTTTGACGGCCCAATCCCATGACTCCTCCCGCGTAATAGAGAAGTTTGTTTTGCGGGGTCCAATCGCATAGCGTTTCGTTGGCGGGATGATGGGTGAGCCGCATGGGAACTCCACCCTTTGTTGGGAGAATGTATATATCCCGATTCCCGTCGTAATTGCCGATAAACGCGATCGATTCGCCATCAGGACTGAAGCGGGGAAAGAGTTCTTCTCCCGGCGGACTGGCGAGTGGAGAAGCGATCCCCCCTTCGCGGGAAACCAGCCATAAATCGTTGGCGTACATAAATACAATTTGACGAGAACTGACATCGGGGTATCGAAGCATGCCCGCATGGGGACGCGTCAGACTGGATTCGCCGCCCTCTCCGGCTTCGATACCTAAAACCGCGAGTAATGATACTGCTACGATCATCAATCCGAACATCCATCGCCCTTCAATGATCCTCATCATACTCTCCTTCCTATCTTTATAAACAGTGAGTTAAAATGGTGGGTGAACATTCCCCTCCTATTACTAATTACGATCAATAATAAAAAAGTTTCAAATTATTTCATTGTCTTGTATTTTTTATATGTTGTATAGTGAGAGCCAGTCAATTCCGGGTAGGATTGAATCAAGCATCGATTCGTCGATTCTTTGCATTCAATTTATCAATGAGGAAAATCCTTGACGTATTTTTGGATCCATTCGATCGCGGCTTCTTCACTGGTGAGTTCGCGCCCCTCATTTTCCAACATGTCTTTCTTGTACTTTTCTATATGACAAACCTCTTCAACTATACGAAGCCGGGTACCGGTTTTCACATCCGAAAATTCGACGGCCACATCGTAATGGCTGTTGGTTTTATGGTTCCATACGACAATCCCCACCGCTTCAAACATAGGATCGCGTATTGGGATCTGTATCAAGATCGATGAGCCGGGTTCGATCGGCGCGTTCGCGCTAAAGCAGAGTCCCCCCTGGCTGATATTTTTTAGATACTCCTTTTCATGAGCGACAACGTCCGCGAGAGTATAGTGAATTGGTACATTCGAAGGATGGCGGATATATTTTCTCATAGTCGCATACCTCCAATCCTATAATTCCCAGCGAGAATCGTTATACGAACAATATCGACTATGCTCAACTTAGCAAAATTCCACTAGGATTGTCAACCTGAAAAATGGAATAAAAAATGGGGATTGATACGTTGGTAAGATTCGGTTATATAGGTTGTACAGGGCCGGAGAAATCGATTATCTATAGTTCCTGGCGGGTGGGACGGAACAGGATCTCGTTTACATCCATATCCTCCGGCTGACTGATGGCGAAGGCGACTGTTCGCGCGAAAGAATCGGCTGGAATCGCAATCTCTTCAACAAATTTACGGAGGTTCTCTGCAATGTCAGGCTCGGTGATGCTGTTGATCAGCTCGGTGGCAACCGCGCCCGGTGAAATTATCGTCGTTCGGATGTTGTAAGGCTTTACTTCCTGACGCAGCCCTTCAGAGAGAGCTCTCACGGCATGTTTAGTCGCCGAATAGACCGCAAAGTTAGGCCTGACTATATGGCCAGCGACCGAGGAGACATTGATAATATGCCCGGATTTCTGCTGCTTCATGTACGGCAACACTGCAGCGATGCCGTATAGCACGCCTTTGATATTCACGTCAATCATTTGATCCCACTCGCCGATCTTAAGGCGCTCGAGTGGCGATTGCGGCATCAGCCCGGCGTTGTTGATTATAACATCAATACGCCCATAGGTCTGCACAGCTATATCAGCCAATTTTTTTACCTGACCGCAATCGGTGACGTCCGTAGCGACAGCGATCGCTTTCCCGCCGTTTCCATTCAACTCGTCCGCCAATGACTCAAGACGATCGATGCGCCGCGCGCCCAGCGCAAGGCTTGCGCCCTGCGCGGAAAGCAGCCGGGCCGACGCCTCACCCAGTCCACTGCTCGCGCCCGTAATCACAATGACTTTTCCTTTAATGTTGTCGCTCATAATATTTCCTCTCTTCATTTATTGTTGATCTGCAAGTGATTCAATCCTGAGGCCATGATGGACCATCCAGCATAAAAGGCAATCATCCGGCCAATCAGCGGTTAGTCATTTTCTCCAAGTGTTCGGGATATCGCGCCCCTTGTATTGTGATCTTTGAAGCGGCGCTTCAATCCGGCTACGAGAGTCTTTCACAGTTCAGCCGTGAGTATAGCCGCCTGTTCGGCGCGCCTCCGTTGCGTGATATCACAAATTTACGTCAAATTACTACAGATGAGATCGTGTAACCAGCATTCCCCATTCTGATGACCAGGCTCTACACATTCACCGCTAAGGCATTTATGTATACGGGGATTGCTCAAGTAAATCTTGACAACAATTCTTGTTTACGCAATATTTTTTACTAACCGCATCATTCCATTCAAAATATCTGAGGGGGGCTCGTTATGATATCAACGAAATATAAGTCTTGTATCAAAGCCGACACATTGCGCTTTATTATTCTCAATATTTTCATGCTGTCACTTAGTATCAATGTTTTCGCCTTGCCCGATGGTTCCACGATAATACGTGTGGGTGAGATTCGGTTAGGGATGTTGAACAGCGCCGGAGAAATCGATTATTATGAAATTGACCCATCCTATCCAACACCCATGATGAGCGCCGCTTTATTCGGCCATATCCACACACCTGAAGAACCCGGTTTTCGTTATCTTACTTCTCCTGTATTGGTATTAGAACGGCGCAGCATTGGAGACACGTCCGGAAATTGGACCCGTGTTGTGTCCGCGCAATCGCCCGGCTCGCAGATTGAGATCGCCCGGATTCAAAATTACCGCTTTGAACCGAATTACCGGTACCGGCTTGGCGCCGGCACGGATTCTTCTCGTGGAGGCCGGTACGCGCTTGTGGTTGATCCCGCAATGGAAGGCTGTGAGTTTGAAGTGGAGGATCTCGATTTGGGTAAAGACGCGTTTGACCGGCACTATTCGCTTTACACCGCCTATACTGTCCCGGATCCGAATTCACCTTATGGAGAACGAGTCTATGCGGGCACGGAATATGGTTACATACTCTGCAGCGATGACGACGCTCAAACCTGGCGGCAAATCTACCCACCCGATCCTTTCGGCGAGCCGTTGCATGGAACAGTCTTTGGTATATTCGTTGATTCGCAGGGAATTATATACGCCAGTCCTTGGACCTCTGCGGATCAGGCGCTGAATGAAAATATTCATGGTTTAGTCATTGAAAGCCGGGACGGCGGCGCCACATGGTCGACAGCCATTACGCTCGGAGGCGCGACAGGGGTCGCTTGGCGATTCGCGGAGGACCGTTTTGGCAATGTATTTGTTGGAGAATACTGCGCTGTGATCAAAGATGAGAACGCTCCCCTTACCCCAGGAAACGTATGGCGGCGGCAAAATCATGGCAACGGAGGGGAAGCGTTTGAGGTTGTTTACGCCAATCCGCGAATCAATCCCGATACGATGCTTAATCATACACATTTTGTCGGCGTTGATCCATACACGGATGAAGTGTACGCCGCCATTGGAGATGGAGCGGTCGGCCGATTCATCCGCTCCCGCAGCCAGGGCGATCCCGGCACATGGGAAACATTGGAACGCGGTGTCGACTCGCAATACACCGCAATTGCGTTCACTTCCCCAATATCTTTATTTAGGGACGGATACTGACAAACAATTCAAGAAAATTGTCCGGTGGGATAAAACAAAGGATTCCGTTGAAGGTAATGAACCGTTCTGGACGACAACAATGATGGAAAATGAACCCGGCGCGCCGATTCCGTGGGCTGACAAAGGCAATTGGTTTTGGGGGTATTACCTCGATGAGCGAGTCTTGGTCTTTCAATACATGGCGTATGGTCTGCCGATGGAGAATGGGCAAATGCAGCCACCGCGCATGTACGCCACATGCGATCATGGGGAGACTTGGCACCGGGCCATCACATTTCCTCCGAATCCAATCCGTGAAGTTCTCCGGTTCGGCGAAAGCGGTCCAAAATTATCGTCAAATGTCAGTCCATCGGGTTGGATCTACGCGACGTGGGGAACCGCGACTCAAGAAATTCACCGCGGCTTCCGTTTTCGCTTAAAACCACAAAGGAACAGTGGTTTAGATAAAGGTTGGATGGAGATGAAATAAACTGTACTCGTGGATTAAATTCCTCCTAACAAATTACAAGATGATTCTCCTTTTTTATTCCTTGAAAAAAATTGTTCGATCCTATTCAATTAAGATTACTTTCTTAATGTATCATAGTTTGGCGTGGATTTTCTTTCAAAAACGGTTGGCGCTCCAACCAGGGAGAATGGTTATGTACGAACGAGGATTTACACTGATTGAATTGCTGATTGTTGTGGCGATTATCGGGATTCTAGCCGCGATCGCGGTTCCGAACTTTTTGAACGCGCAGCTGCGGGCAAAGATCGCGCGTGTCGAAGGGGATCTACGGGCTATGAAAACGGCGATTGAAATGTACCGCGCCGATCAGAGCGGGTATCCGCCCGCGTGTACACTGGAGCGCGTGGGGGATGTGCAGTTCCGAGCGGGTGAGATCTTCAGTCCGGTCGCCTATGCGAATGTGCCCGCGATTGATCCTTTTAACACGGAGGAAGGCAGCCGCACGAGCACCTTCGATGATAAAGAATATTTTTATGTCAACCTTGATGAAACCTGCGGCTGGCCGATCACGTTGCTCAATTGGACTCTTGATAATGACTTATCCGCGCCCCGTCATGCGCAGTATCTTGTTTCCAGCCAGGGACCGGATAATCTCTCTGAAATCCAGGATCAGCGAGTGTCGCCGCGATTTGATGTCACGAACGGACTGATCAGTCAGGGAGATATCATCGTTTATGGTCCTTGAATTCTTTCCGGCGTCAGCCGCATTCACTCGGTCTTCAATTCTTACACTACAATATGAAAGCCTTGTTCAAATTTAGGGGAAGGCTAGGCTTTTCTTGCGCGGCAAATCAACCACAAAATAACATTTCCGTGGCTTCCTCCGCCACGAATGATAGGAGAAATGACTATGTCCAATCACAAAGACACATTTGGACCGAAGGGTTTATTCGGCTCGTTCGGAGCGGGAATCGGCGCGCCTTTGGAACTGGCTGTAAATGTTCCTGGGGTAGAATGTTTTCAATTGCACGTCCCGGAGGAGAAGGATCTGACCGCGGACTGGGCCCGGCGTGTGAAGGAACTAATTGAGCCGAATAACATTCAGATCGCCCGGTTTGTCGTTGGTTATTCGGGGCCGGATGGGGATCAATACGACAATCCACAGCGGGTAGTGGAGACGGTCGGTTTCGGCGTTCCCGATCACGCGAAACGGCAGGCCCGGTTGGCGCTAACCAAGAGATATATTGAATTTGGACATGAACAATTGGGCGTCAAGGATTTCAACGCTCATTTAGGACACATCGATCCGGAGAATGAATTTTTCACGCCCATGGTGGAAACGGTGCGTGAAGTGTGCGATCTCGTGAACACGTGGGGTGGACATTACGATGTGGAAACCGGTCCAGAACGATTTGAAGAACTGAACACGTTCATGAAAGCGGTTGATAGGCCGGATATTTTCCGAGTCAATCTTGATTTAGCCAACATTGTTCTTTACCACGGCGAATGGGAGCCGATCGGCTTCCTGCGCAAGTTACTCGGCGCTTGGGATCAAAATCGGCGGCGTCCATCTCAAAGAAGCGATTCCGATAACAGTTCATCCTTCCATGTCACAATGGAACGGCGAAGAAGTTCATCCTGGCAACGGCGTGGTGAATTTCCCCTTACTGCTGAAAACACTATTTGAAAGTGGTTACCGGGACGCAATTGTCGTAGAACGTGAAGTGTTGGGAGAGAATGGTCTGCAAAAAGTGCGGGGGATGTCGGAAACCTTGATCTGGGTATACCGGTTGTGCCGTGATATTGAAGCGGCCTTCGCCGTTTAAACGTCGACGCCTATTAACTTACTACTCATAGCATTTTCTCTTCGTTCGAGTCAAAATGATACATTTTTCCATCCCGGTATGAGCGCACAGATAGATCGATTGTTGTCATCACTTTATAAGCCAAGTCTGGATGGCAATTCGGTTGTTTGCGGCTGCGGACGCAGTCAAAGAAATTGTCTACGTGTTTGTGATCTCCCTTCATCTTCGATGTTGGGGATGATGTATTCTTCCTTCTCCCACCGCTTTTTGAATTCATCCTTGAAAGGTTCTTCGGGAACCACCCGCAGGACGCCATAGGATTCCCCTTCCCAGTCGGCTCCACCGTAAAGTGTGGCTTTCTCACCTCGGATTAATGTGCGGATACCTAGAGCGTTGGCTTGCGAGGAGTGGACATTAAGGGAGTATT
This sequence comes from bacterium, assembly GCA_963663405.2. Lineage (GTDB taxonomy): Bacteria > Hinthialibacterota > Hinthialibacteria > Hinthialibacterales > Hinthialibacteraceae. The sequence continues at coordinate 20,967 of CAXXSM010000088.1, forward strand.
CACCGGGATAATCCGCCGCAGTGAGAAAGGTATCGGGTACTTCGCGTTCATCTTTATGTACCCATATCCCTCCCAGGCCAGCTACCCGTGTGGGATGATCGTTTTTTACGGCCAAGTGGAACGGGGCGACTGTGTGATAATGCAAGTCAGTCGCGATCCCACCGGAATAATCCCAATATTTCCGGAAGCGAAAAAAACGGTCCGCGTTGAAATCACGTTCAGGGGCAGGACCTAACCATTGCTTCCATTCAATACAATTAGCGCCTTTCCCATCAGGTCCTGCGTGTTGATCGACAGGCCAATTCCAATCCCCACCTGGAGCGTTGCGGCTGTAGGTTCCTTGGCAGATCACAACTTTTCCCCAGCATACCCCGGTCGACAAGTTCTTTCGCCTTATGCCATTTCGTCCATGACAATGCCTGGACACCAATTTGTAGGATACGATTCAATCGTCTGGCTTGTTGGGTGACCACTTTTGCTTCTTCCCAGTGGAGCGTCATGGGTTTTTCACAGTAGACGTCTTTTCCGGATTTCATCGCCGCCAGTGTTATGGGCGCGTGCCAGTGATCGGGTGTGGCGATGAAGACCGCGTCAATATCCTTACGATTGATGAGTTCTTGATGATAGATATATGTTTTGGAGCCGGGTACGCGTTCGGCGGCCGCTTCAAGACGTTTTTGATAAACATCGCAAAGCGCCACAACTTCAATATCCTCTCTCTCGCTTTGGCGCCTTTGAACTAGATGGAGAAGATGACTTCCACGTCCACCCAAGCCGATCATCCCACTCGAATCCGATCGTTCGCACCCAGAACTGATGAGGATGCTTGGACTCTGGTCAGCGCCCCCATTCCCGAAGCGGATGATATTATAAACGACCTTCGTGAAATCGATTTTTTATCCATTTTCGTATCCTCTCCTTCGATGGTAAGAGTTTTCAAAAAAACTTCCGATCAAAATTATATGTTTGCATCATAAGCCCATTTTTAAGTGGTTTGAAGCGGTCGAATGAACAAATGTGGAGGACTGGGAATTGACTGATAGAGTGGATACAATTCAAATTTGAGATTGATAGATTATTATTGTCTTTCCATCAAACAGGCCGTGATCTCAATGAATGATAACAAATCAAAATCTTTTACATCTAAATCGAATATTATCACTCCTTTGATGATTACTCTTACCCTATGTGGTGTCTTTTGGGCGGGATTGTTCCCCATTCGAGGCAGCAACGATCCTTGGTGGCATCTCAAAACGGGAAAGATTTTGTGGGAGTATTTCCAAACGCACGGCTTCACGTTCCCACCCTATGATGTGTTCACCTTTACAGGAGCGGAAACACCGTGGGTTAACCATGAATGGCTCGCGGATCTGATCTTCTATATGGCCTATATGGCAGGTGGATTTCAAGGGGCGATCGTTCTCAAATCGATTGTACTGACGCTTACGTTTGGATTATTGGCGGCGTACATTCACAGGCGTGGAGCGAGTTGGGAGATCGCATGTCTTGGTTCTCTGATCGCGTTGCTTGCGTCGCATCGTACGTTCTTTCTCCGGCCACCGGTTTTTACGTATCTTTTTATCGTAATTTTTTTTCACTTATTGGAAAGTTTTCAGACGGGCGGGCGGTACAAACGCACGTTGTTGGCAGCTATCGCTGTGGAAATTCTCTGGATCAATTTGCATGGTGGCGCCATTATTGGTTTCATTTTGATATTCTTTTGGTGTTTGAGCGAATGGCTGCAATTTTCTGGCAGTTGGCTAAAGGGCGCTGACAGGACTTCTTCATTCAAGCGGGTCAAGCAAAGTTCATTCGCCTTTCTTGCTGTTACAATCTCATCATTTATTAATCCATTCACTTATCATATCCATTTATTGCCCTATACAGTAATGAGTGATAAATGGCTGGTTAGCGTGATTGGGGAAATGCAGTCCCCTAACTTGAATATCCACCTTTTGACCAAATTAATAATAATAGGACTGGCTTTCCTGCCTATGCTGCGTATCTCCCGCATCCGCTTGACGGAAGGACTTATCATAGTTTTTTTCTTGAGCCAGGCGTTGAGCCATGAACGCCACATTCCACTTTTTGCGATATCGGCTATCCCTTTAGTAATGCTCGCTTTTTCTGAATGGCGGAATGGATGGAAACTTGCTTGTGAGCAGACCAATACTCAGAATTCCTTTCAGAAAAAAGTGACTGCATGGACAACGGTTTGTCTTCGAGATCACATTGATGTGATACTGATTTTCTTAATCGCCGCATACATCTTCGGTGTGGGAATGGGAACTCCCGAAATATGGCGGAGAAATAGCCATGATTTCATCATATTCCTTAAGAAAGGCTATATTCCAGAAGCCTATCCAGAAAAAGCGGCGGACTTTATTTTGGACAACAACATCCAAGGACCGATGTTCAATCACGATAACTACGCCGGATACTTGATTTGGCGTTTTTCACCTGAGATTATGAAGGTCTTCACGGACAGCCGTTACGATCTTTGGGGCGGCCGATACGCCGAAGAGGAAATCGGCGCCTTTGGTGTACGGAAATATCCATTGCGATTCCGGGATGCGGATGGACAACCGCATGAAATTGATCCTTACCGTGTACAAAGCCGGGAACATCTCTTCTATGAAGTAGGTGATATCGATCCGGAAATCAAGCGATGGTACGTAAGCGGGAAAGAATATTGGGAATACATACTAGATAAATATAAGGTCAATTTTATCATTTGTGAGGATATCAGGGGGTTGCATTATTTGCTGGACGAGACCTTTCATGGCTGGTTTATGGTCTATAGTGATGGAGACTATGTTGTCCATCTACGTGACGCGCCGCAGAATGCGGAACTTATCCGGAAATATGCCTTGAATCACAGAGAACATATTCCAGACAAGGAATAGGTCTCTCAATCCCGCCGTTCGTACCAGAGACTCAAGCGGGACCGGTCGCGGAGCGTGCGGGAGGGAGAGAAGATCATCCGTGTGAGTAACAGCAGGATCTCTCCAAACGAGAATTGGTATAATTTCCGGGATGACGTATGCACAGACGATGACAAGATCTTCAACCGGCCGTATTGTTTCAATTTCGCGGCCAAACCGATTTCTTCCGTCGCATAGACCTCTTCATTGAATCCTCCCGCCTGTTGAAATGGCTCCCGTTTGGTAAAGAAAAATGAACCAGCGGGAAGCCGGAAAAGTTTTGTGAATCCATTCCATATATAAATAAAAGGGTGTGCCCACCAAGGCGCCGGATTAGAGAAATGAACAAACGCTCCACCCCCTACAAATCCATTCTCAAACGCCTGCGTCATATCCATTACAACGCGTGGATTTATGATTGTATCCGCGTCAACGAAAAGAAGGCGTTCACTCTCAGCCGCCGCCGCTCCACGATTCCGGGTTGCGGCTATATTACGTTTGCCTGAGTGAACGACTCGCGCGCCGAGAGAGCGCGCAATATCCGCTGTGTCATCGGTTGAATCGTCATCTACGACGATGATCTCATAGGGAGAAATTACAGCTTCACGCATAGAGTGTTGGATGGATTCAAGGCAGGCGCGAATCTGTTTCGCTTCATTAAACGCGGGGATTATTATCGATAATTTCATTTCGTTCACTTGTAATCAAATAGGATGAATCCAGCGCCGACTCCTACTATCACTTCTTTTATTGTATGGTTTAAACGGATGGCGGCAAGAGAATGTATCATTACTCTCAATAATTGAATTTTATGCGAGTCATCACAAACGATTAGACGCGTTCAATTTTCGTTGAAATCTCCTAGCAATTTCTTTACAATGTATCTCTATCATTGGACGAAAACGCCGAGAGGAGTCAAATATGCAAGGTTCAATAAGGCAAAGAAATGCGTTCACACTGATCGAATTATTAATTGTTGTCGCGATTATCGGGATTCTGGCGGCGATCGCCGTTCCAAACTTTTTGAATGCGCAAGTTCGGGCGAAAGCCGCGCGTACATTTGCTGATATACGAATGCTCTTCGAACAAAATACGATCCGTAAACTTGACTGTAACCATTGGATGACAGATGGGAATGACGCGGGTGTGGGCCCGGCGGAGGTTTGTTCACTGGAGCATTTGGGATCGTTTTGGGGAGTGACCTGTGAAGACGCCGGAATGGATCCCTGTTATACAACCAACCATGATGGGCGAATCTATGCGCAGCTCACCACACCCGTAAATTATATCGGCGCGGTTCCTGTCGATCCATTCGCCAACGGCCTGTTCTACGAATATGGAACCAGTCACTGCCCGAATACGGAACTGGGAGCGTATTGGGTCTTTATCGCCGCCGGACCGGATCACGATCTGGACGACGTGCGCTGGTTGATCTCACAAGGCCATTCCACCGCCTACCAACCTTCAAATGGAACAACATCCAGTGGAGATATCTGGAAAGCGTATAAACTAAAATCACAGACTGACCGTGATTTCGACGTCGCGTTCGGTCCCGAAGGGACATCATTTTTTTAGGGGATTAGGTTGAAGGCTGAAGACTGAAGGTTAATTATACTGTTTTTAAAAGATATTCGGTTCATTCCAGAAAGTGCGTACGTTACTTAATAAAAACGATTCATATTTATAGAAAAAACAAGAGGGTGGCAAAGGCAAGGTTTTTCATCTGCCTTTGCCTTATTCTAAATCTGTTACGTCGTTGAGCCCAATTCTTCCCATGTGACGACTGTGGGTTCGAAGGATTTGGTTTTTCGCTTATACATGGCTTTTCGGCCCATGAGAGACATAAGCGTTGAGACGCGGCCGGTTTCCTGATCGCTGAGTGGTTTTTTATTGTTCCGGATCTGATCGACGAAGGCGGCCAATTCTTCGTAGGTGCCGTGATCCCAATCGGGGCTTTCGGGGCCAAGGCGTTCCGGATCACCCATACCGGCGCGGGGGTATTTCATCGCTTGAGGCAAGTCAACGCCTCCCTTTTCCGTATAAACCCAGAGTTTTTCCCCACAGAACTGTTCGCAGCAATAGAATAAGTGCGTATAGGAAAATGTAACTCCACCGGGAAATTCAAACATTACGGCGGAGTGATCTTCTGAAAGATGTTCGATTTTCTGTTCATACGGTTCCGTGTGAGGAACGGTGATCGCTCCCATTGCGGCGCAACGGACAGGGGGCGTGTTATTCATAACCCAATTCATGACGTCCATGTGATGGCAGGCTTGTTCGGCCAATTCCCCTCCGGACATGTCCACATCTAAAACCCATCCACCAACGGACCAGGTCCATTGCCACTGGCCTTGGAGAAATGTGATTTTCCCCATTTCCCCATTGTGAATATGTTCGATGCTTTTCATAAATCCAGGATTGTACCGGCGCTGGAATCCAACCTGATAGAATCCCTTGGCTTTGCGGGCGGCTTTAACGATGCGGTCAACTTTTTCAACGGTGCAGTCCATCGGTTTTTCACTGAAACAGTTCAGACCGGTTTCAAGGACGGGAACGACGCAGTGGGCGTGATTGCCGACTTCGGTGGCTACGATGCAACCATCGAGTTTTTCTTTATCAAGCATATCACGGAACTCACTATATAACTTAGGCTTAGGGTTATAGTCTTCACAAATCACCGCAGCCTGTTCACGGCGATTTTCTCGCAGGTCACAAATGCAGGCGATCCGGACATTGGGAATATTGGTAATACGTTTCAACAGAGATTGACCACGTCCTCCTGTGCCAATAATACCCAAAACGACTTCATCATTTGCGCCAAGAACATTTCGAGCCGATCCAGCGGCGATAACGGATGCGCCGATGGACGTAGTCTGTATAAAAGAACGCCGGTTAACATCTTTGTTAGTCATATTTATCTCCTGTGGGATCAAGTGGTTGAACCTAAATCGTCCCAGGTGACAATCGAGGGTTCAAATTGTTTTTTCTTCCAGTTGTACATGGCTTTTCCACCCATGATTCCCGTGAGTGTGGCAAGCCGCCCAACCTCAACATTTGATAGTGGTTTTTCGTGGTTGCGGATATGCTTGGCGAAGGCTTCCAATTCCTGGTAGGTGCCCTCATCCCAATCGGGGCTTTCTTCACCCAAGCGTTCTGGCTCACCCATACCTGGACGTGGATAGCGCATCCCTTTAATCAAGTCGATGCCCGCTTTTTCCGCATACACCCAGAGTTTCTCGCCACAAAATTGATCGCAGCAGTTCATCAAGTGGGTATAGGAGAAGATAACGTTTCCAGGAAATTCGAACGCGATCGCGGAATGATCTTCGGCGCAGTATTCAGGGGGGTTTTCGTATTCTTCCATTCGGGATCCCATGGCGACACAACGAAGAGGATTTCCATTCATCACCCAGGTCATCACATCGGCGTGATGGCAAGCCTGAGCCAAGAACCAGCATCCGGAGATTTCCATATCCCGATAGCGTCCTCCGACACCGTAAGCCCACTGCCACATGCCTTGCAGAAATGTGACTTTGCCGACTCCGCCATTGTGGATGTGTTTGATACTTTGTTGGAAGGAGGGCACGTAATGGCGTTGATAGCCGATCTGGTAGACGCCTTTGGCTTTCCGGGCGGCGCGGGTAATTTGATCGACCTTTTCGACAGTCGTGTCCATTGGTTTTTCGCTGAAACAATGGAGACCGGCTTCCAGAACGGGGATGACGCATTTTCCATGATTGGCTTCTTCCGTCGTTACAATCACAGCGTCGAGTTTTTCCCGGCGCAGCATCTGTCGGAAGTCGATATACGTTTTCACTTTCGGTTTATACTGCTCGCAGATTTGAGCGGCGGTATCAGCCCGGTCTTGGATCAAGTCACAAGCGGCGACGACACGATAGGCGGGGATATTCGTGATCGCCTTTAATAAACGCTGCCCCCGTCCACCACATCCGATGATACCAAGCGTAATGGAATCATTCGCGCCTAAAATCCGGCGGGGCGTTCCAACGGCGATCGCCGCCGCGCCGGTTCCGATGAACGACCTTCTTGAAATAGTGATTTTACCCATAATGATCTCCTACTCGTTATGCGGAATACGAACTATTATTTCTTACTATGTCTCTTCCGAATATACCTCGATCATTGAAGGTTTATTCTCGAAAGTCAAGTTGGACCGGAGAAGAACCGAATTGATTAAGGGATAAAATGCGGATTTTCTCATACTACATTCGATGTAATCTACCATGAAGAAAAGACGGGAACAAATTGGAAGTATCTTTTATTAAGAGGACAAAAATGGATGAATCTTCCCTGCCCCACATTGACAACGTGGCTGGATATGTAAACGCCACCGCGCAAGAAGCCAAAAAGGCGTCCCGGAAAATCGCCACCGCCTCCACAGCCATTAAAAATCACGTTCTATTCAGCGCCGCGAAACGGATTCGGAAGCAGAAAGAGCTGATTCAGGAACAGAATCAACTCGATCTCAACGCTGGCAAAGAAAAAGGATTGACGGAGGCTATGCTGGATCGTTTAGCTCTCACGGATACCCGGATTGAGGGAATCGCGAAGATGTTGGAAGAAGTCGCCACATTGCCGGATCCCGTCGGTGAGATCACGATTCTATTAACCCGCCCGAATGGGATGCAAGTGGGGCGGATGCGCGTCCCATTGGGTGTGATCGGCATGATCTACGAATCCAGACCGAATGTGACCGCGGACGCGTCGGCGCTCTGTCTGAAATCCGGGAACGCGTGTCTTTTGCGCGGCGGATCGGAAGCGATTCATTCCAACCGGATTTTGTCCCGGATCATCCAGGAATCACTAGAAGAAAGTGGACTGCCGAAGGCGGTGGCTTCCTTGATCGAAACCACAGACCGGGAGGCGGTGCGCCATATGTGCCGCCTGCGGGGACTAGTGGATGTGCTGATCCCCCGCGGGGGACGTTCATTGATCGAATCGGTTGTGGAATACGCGACTGTTCCCGTATTGAAGCATTATGATGGAAACTGTCACGTTTACGTCGATGAATTCGCGAACGCGAAGATGGCGCATGAGATTTGCATGAACGCCAAAATCCAGCGCCCTGGTGTATGCAACGCAGCGGAAACGTTTCTGATTCATGAAAAAATGACGGGCGCCTTCCTTAAGAATCTGTTGGATGATTTAGTAAAGAACGGAGTAGAAGTGCGCGGCTGTGAAGAGACCTTAAAACTTTACCCCCATGTCAAAGCGGCGGTGGAGAAAGATTGGTCCACTGAATATCTAGATTTAATCATCGCCATTAAGATTGTGAAATCATTCGATGAAGTTTTAGAACATCTTGATCACTATTCCTCGGGTCATACCGAGGCGATTGTAACGGATAGCCATCAAAACGCTCAGCGGTTTTTAAGAGAAGTGGATTCTTCGTCCGTCATGGTAAATGCGTCGACTCGTTTTTCGGATGGGGGCGAGTACGGCCTTGGCGCAGAAATGGGCATCTCAACGGATAAACTCCACGCCCGTGGACCGATGGGTTTAAAAGAACTGACTTGCGAGAAATTCATAGTTTTAGGCAATGGGCACATCCGGGAATGATTTTTTACAATTCTATTCTTATCAGTCTGACATAACTCTTCATCAATCAGCGTATTCCTCTTTAAGACGTAGTAGTTCAACGGTTTCTATAAGAAAAACTGATTCCCCCCCTTTGATGAAAGCGTGTTCCGGGCCAAAGTATGAGGAAGCAGACGGCGAATTGTAAAAATGTTACTCTGGCCCAATAGAACGGGATATATTTACGTCTTTAAAATAGCGGACTTATAACGCAGAATGATGGATCGACAAATATAGAACCATTTGGAGGAACTGGATGGATCGTACAAATCTCCCCAATGAGATCGTGGACCGGGGTAAAACGATAGCCCAACAGCCAGAGGAAGGTTATCTGACTTTCCTTGTCTCTCTCTGTGTGGCGGCGCTATCGTTTATGATAATTCAGCAAGAATATATGAGTGGTTGGCTTCTTTATATCCTTCAAACCGTGATGCTGGTGGCCATCATTTGCTTGATCGGAGTGGGGGCGGATTGGCTTGTCACTTCAGCCTGCCGTATCGCCCGGTTTTTTGGTGTCTCCTACCTTGTCATTGGATTGACCGTAGTCGCGTTTGGCACGAGCGCGCCTGAGATGGCGGCTTCGTTAGTGGCGGGTTTTAAAGGAAACGTTCATATCACGGTGGCCAATGTTGTGGGATCCAATATCTTCAATCAATGCTTCATTTTGGGTAGTGTAGTTTTGATTGTAAAAGGGATCAAAGTGGATCGTGAATTATTCACACGTGACGGGCCCATTCTAATCGCTGGAACGATACTCTTATTTTTCTTTATTGGCTCGCTTTCAACCCAGGCGCCTGTGGAAACCTCTACAAATTCATCTTTTCTTCAGCCACTGAATATGCGTTTGGAATGGGGAGAAGGACTGATCCTGGTTTCTCTTTTAATTGTATATCTATACGTGCTTTACCGCACAGGGAAAAGTGAAAGTGAAGAGGATGAAAATTCGGAAAAACCCGCGCAGTGGTTTGACGCTGTATTCTTTCTCGCAGGGCTGGCGCTGGTTGTCGGCGGCTGTCATTTTCTTGTTGGAGACGCGAGTGAATCGAATGGGATTGTGAAGGGCTATGGCGCGCTCTGGTTTGCCCGTCTCTGGCAGATTCCGGATCATGTCATTGGAGGAACGATCGTCGCGGCGGGCACGTCGGCGCCGGAATTTGTGATTTCACTGGTAGCGGCGCGTAAGGGGGCGGTCGGGCTCTCAGCCGGGAATCTTCTAGGCAGCGACATATTCAACCTCTTCGCAATTGTCGGCGTAGCCGGACTTGTACTGCAACCGCCTTTGGCCGGACCGGTTGAGATCTCGGCTCCTATGCTCCCGGGATTACTAGGTTTTACGCTCATTGTGACGATCACAACCTTTTTCATGTGGACGGGAAGTCGAATTTCACGAAAGGAAGGCGCGATTCTTCTTTCCATCGGTGTATTACGCTGGATTTTCGAATTTGTATCATGAAGAGAGAATGATCCACAGGTTTTTCTGCCAGGAGTTCCAATAGCGAATCTAAGAAATTCAATTTATCTTCCACTTCATGAATCCATAAGGCTATGGAATATCTTCCACAATCATTATATTTAGATTAAATTATACACTGTTTCTTTTCGCGTGAGATTTCCCTCGGTGATTCGAACAGGAACCATCATGATTGAGATTATAACATCTAAATGAATATGAATCGCGGCCGGAATTACGAATGAGTCAGTTTTTGAAACTCATTTTCACATGAAGAGACATATGTATTTTGCGTGTAGAGATGAAAGGAAGATTCGAGATTGTATAATTCACCATCCTCCAAAAAACCGGGTAAACCCCAATCCTATAGAAATTCCATTCGCGCAGGTGATTTTTTTATTGAGTATGAATTACAGCCCTTAGCGACGGAATGGTCAGTTCCCAATCTGATGCAACATGGATTCCGCGTGCTTGCCGAAGTGACGGAATATGACGATGTCGAATTGAATCTATCGATTCCGAAACGGATCCCCTCTGTTAACATCGTTTCGGCGCATTTTGAAAATGATCTACAGACGTTTACGTTTTCAGTCTATCGAGGGGATGATAAGCTGAAGAGCGAAGAAACGATTCTGCTGACCGAAGAAGAGCCGGAGGTGAATGGCTCCGTGTATGTGGAAGCGGTTGTGTTAAAAAATTCTTATATGTATAAATACAAATTTCACGCCGCATTAAAACGGAAGGCGAAAACACGTCCCCAAAATAGACCGGCGCCCCAACAGCATAAACCATCGTATACCGAAACCAATCGAGGCGCCGAATCGAAATCGTTCCAATCCTTTGATGAACTCAAAGCCGCAATGGAACAAGCTAAGAAATTGGAAGGCTCATCGGATAAAATCATGGCGGCGATTGAACAATTGAATGAACGAATGGATCAGCTTGTCCAACGGCTTGATTCTTTTGAGCGCCCACAAACCGAAGAACAAGAGAACTCGTCTCCTTTTGCTTTTGAATACGGTGAATACACACAGATTCTGCGCCGCCGGTTTTCAGAACAAGCGGATCACATCATCGAACAAGCGAAAGAAACCATTCCACCGGAATTGACGAACGATCCAATTTATAACACGCTGCAGAAGCTGCTGGGGGCTCTCTCCTCCAGTTGTAAAACTGTGCAAGAGATCAAACAGGCCGGTCCCAATTTCCGTTTTCCGATTCTTCAATTCAGCGCCTTGGTGAATGAGAAACTGAAAAACATGATCGTACCCGGTCAAGCGCCTGATTTTCACAGCGTATCGGTTCTACCGTACCAAGAATTTCTCCGCTCGGAATACATGGATGGTTTGTGTCAAAATTTAAGCGCCGTGTTGGAACCGCCAGTGGAGGTGTTTGATCCGGAAATCGCATATAGGCGTTATATCTTTCGGACGTTCCAGAATCATCTCTTGGAGACGGAGACGGAAGGGATTGTGAAAGTTCTGCCCGAAGTAGAGCGTCAGGAGATCCTCCAGCAAATCTCTCGACGGGATGTTCCGCAGCATATTGATGAAATTGAAAAACTGGAGAAATCCGATTCTTCTGGGCGGTCTGATTTTTCCGCTGTCATTGACCGCTACATAACGGGTATCCTGCAACCATTGGGGATGCAATTAATGGCGGTGAAGCCAGGGGATCTATTCGATCCAAAACGGCATGAAAATCAAAACACTACCGGTCAGACTGGATCCTCGATTCAACAAGTGATTCAACGTGGTATGCAAACGGCGGATGGGCAGCTTGTTAGAGCGGCGAAAGTAATCGCCTAAATGGCCATTGTTCCGGCGCCGAACAGGAAAATATGAAAACATTGATAAGATAAAGTTCGTCTTCCCTCCCCTTTTAATATAGAAAATTCCAAACAAGCGCTACACTATACCAAATCGTCTATAGTTTCATCGTTCCATCTGGAATAGACGCTTACGATAATGCGATCGATGTCAAGGCGATAAATCTTGATAGGAAGGTATTCATCATTTTTCAGATCCGAAGATCTTGATAAGCGCGTCATCAATACTTGTCAGATGGATCGAATAGTGATTTTGAATAAGTTGGCTGTTAAGCGAAACATCTTTAACCCGGATGTAACCGACATCGTGTTGGTCTCTCCGGATGGATTTGATTTTGGCTGTGTCATACCCCCTCAACGTCGCCAGGCGGGTTCCAAATTCCACTCTGGTAATCTTTTCAGGACCTCCAAGATGAAAGAGGCGGGGCGCCGGAGGATGTTGAATGAGGAGGCGCATCGCTTGAGTGATATCTTCTACATAGACCGGCGTACGATACTCATCATTGAATAGGGGAATTTCTTCCCGTTCCTGAAACGCTTTATCCACCCACTGCGCGAATGAACCGTTTCCTGGATAGGCTTCCGGGCCAATCATCAATGAGGATCGGACAATGATACAATTGGGGCAGAGGCGCTGGACAACGATTTCCCCCTCTCTTTTTGTTTTGCCGTAAAACGTGAGGGGTTCCGGTTCCGTGGTTTCGTCATATGGCGCATTCTCGCCATTAAACACTAAGTCCGTGGATATATAAATGAATAAAGTATCTTGATCCGGAAGCGATTGGACTAGGAATTTAGTTCCCGTAACATTTATTTCCCGGGCGATTTCATGGCTCTTTTCGCACTTTGATGGATCAGCCAATGCGGCGCAATGGATGACGATGTGTGGTTGAAATTCTTTCAAAGCGGATTCTATTGTATCGCGCCGCATCAATTCCATATGGATCGCTTCACAATCAGGAATTTGAATCCGCCTGCTGGCGTATGTGAACGCGGTTTTATGATCGATTCCCAATTCACGGGCAATAAAATAGCCTAAGTAACCACTGCCTCCAGTGACAAGAACCTCTCTTTTTTTCTTCTGATTGTCCCACGTTGGTTCTCTTCCCCCCTTGTTTATAGTTATTTATTACTTTCCATGTTCTTCGCTTCTTCCCAAAGGGCGTCCATCTCTTCTAATGAAGCCTCATCGAGCGATCGATCGTTCTTTTCCATCGTTGATTCGATATGATGAAATCGGCGCTTGAATTTTTTATTGGTGCGCGAGAGCGCTTGTTCGGGATCAATATCGAGATATCGCGCAAGATTGACTAATGCGAATAACAGGTCACCGAACTCATCTTCTACCCGTTCATGATTTTCATTCGACTTGGCGTGACGGAACTCGCGCCATTCCTCTTCGAATTTGTCGAAAACCTCTTCGATACGATTCCAATCGAATCCAACGCGGGACGCCCGGTCTTGGATTTGATAAGCGTGCATCAACGCCGGGAGTGAGAGAGCGACACCATCAAGAATCGATTTGCGGTGCGGCTTTTCTTTCTTCTTATCCGCCTCCCAATTCCGAAGCACTTCATCAGCGGTCCGGGCGTCGCGATCACCAAAGACGTGTGGGTGTCTTCGCAGTAATTTATCACAGATATTATTCAATACATCTAGAATATCAAAACGGTTATCCTCTTCTGCGACGCAGGCGTGGAAAACCACTTGGAGGAGCACATCGCCGCATTCTTCCGCAAGGGCTTTGTCATCACCTTCATCCACACTTTCGACCAGTTCGTACGCTTCTTCAATCATGTATTTTTTCAAAGTCTCATGGGTCTGTTTCCGATCCCAGGGACATCCATCGGGAGCGCGCAACCTCGCCATGATATCCACCAGCTCTATAAATTTCTCTGCGATCATTTTTTTTCGATCGATCATCAAACTCTCCTGCACAGATTTAAGGTATAATGAATCATAGCATGACCCGGCTGATTTCGAATGTAGAGAGAAAGAGAATGACACAGCGATTTCTATTCTATTCTATAGTCATCATGTGTGGATTAATCGCGAACCAGACGGCGGCGGATGTGGTTATCTTCCATAACGGGGATTTTAAATATGGGGATGCGAATGTTTTACCGAACGGGGATGTGATTTTGACTGTAAAAGGAGTTTCAAAAGTCTTCAAAGCCACACAAGTAAAGGACGTGGTTAAGGGGATCAACAAACCCGCTCCTGGGGAGGTTGTCCGGGCGACGGATTTCGTCCATGCAGCGACATCTCAAATATTGGATATCACGGGTTGGATCACTCATCGCACAACCATGACAAATTATGATCAAAAGAAATTCACTATCGACGTGGAAGATGGTTTTGAGATTCCCATCATAAGCGTGTATCCAACCCACTACACTTTCTTCAAACGGCAGGGAACATTCATGAAAGCCGCGCTGATCAATTCTTCTTCGGATACCTTCAGGGCAGTCCATTTCCGTGTATTCATTTTATGATCTGCTTGATGAGGAAGAGAAGAAAATATGGGGGGATACGCCTGAAATTCTTCTTGGATCGAAAGATCTATATTTCCGGACTTTCCCAGGCCGAACCAAGGAGGGACCTTATCGCCTTAAAGTGGAAGTGGATATGCCTGATGTGCCCTATGAGCGGATCGATCGGATTCGGGTGATTCGGCGGTATTGACCGGGGATTTTCGTTTGAAGATTCACACGGCATCAAAAAACGCAATCTCTAAACCTTTTTCGTTTGAATCACGAAGCGCCCGGGAATATACAGATTTCATGGAAATATTTCGTAGCCATCGCGCCTTTTCCGTGGCATCCGTGATTAAAAATCCACCCCGATTCGAATCGCGGCGAAGGGGCCGTCGTCCAATTCAATCCGGTTATCGTTCCGGTCATCGTAATCTTCCCCTTCAAAGAAAAACCGGTCGAAGGCGAATCCACCGGATAAATCAAGATAGACATTTCTTGCCAATTCGATCTTGACACCGCCTCCAATGCGCTTTTCGTAGAAAAAGAGCCGGTCATCGTCATCAAGCCGGTCCGCAAGGAAGAAGCGGTCATTATCCCAATCGAACCGTGTATAGAGACTCACCGGTTTCATCATTTCATAGGTGACCTGCGCGTGGACTTTCCGGAGCGCGAAGTAATTCATTTCAATCCGCAATTCTTCAAACGGGCTGGCGTCTAAGAAAAGAAATGGAATGCCAACGGCGGCGCGGCAATATTCAGTGGGCTGAAAATAGTATCCGGCGCCGGGAAGAGGGATATTGTTCAAATATTCGCGGTTGTTGGAATAATGAAGAAACAAGAGCCAGGCGTTATCATCCGCGCTGGGGATTCGTAGAAATCCAGTCGCTCGTGTTTCCATCTCATCCCCACTATCAAAAAGTTCGTCGCTGGCCGAACCGAATTGAAGGTTTCCTCCTCCGATCCAATCATTGTCGAAAAGCCGCCGGTATGTCGTCCCAAATTGCAGAGACGTAAGATCATCAGGAAATCGCCGCCCCGAATCAGGGAAGATGGCGCGGGTGTCAAAATCGATATAATCGATTGATGTATTGAGTGTCCATTCATTCTCCGCATTCTGCCAGGCCGGATAGATCAAACCCGCGTTGTGCCGGGTGAATTCCATATCCGCCGCCTGATGGCGGATACTTTCTTCGGCGAAGTATCCAGCCTCATAGAATGGAATCGGTTTTAGATCGCCCATGGATGGTTTGAACCAGAGTTTCAGATCGCTCTGCGCCTCTGTGTTTGAAGGGATTGCGATCATCACAAGAAATCCTGCTCCAATCCAACAAGCGAAGGTATATAATAACCGAAAACTCATCAGATATTTTTTCCTTTTCACTTTTCCATCCCCTATTCTTTCTTGTCTATTTTTGGTTAAGTATAGTTATACCCCATCTGTTGATTGAAAAAAAGAGAGCGGTTCTCTTTCCCAGAATAATAATAGAATAGCCGATTGGAGGGAAACAAAAAATGAAGTGGAAAACCTTATTGTTAATTGTCAGCGGCATTGGACTTCTGTGGATGAGTACAGGCGCTTTTGCTGATACCTATCCCATTCAAACGGCGCCCGCCTTGGATCAGAGTAATAATATTCGAAACTATCTGATGCGCGTAGCGAGTGATGTGACCCATCACTCATTGGATGGAATCGAGACTCTTGACGATTGGAAAAAGATCCGAAGTCAGCGCTATCAACAATACCTCGAAATGATGAGTCTGACAGATGTGCCCTTAGAAGGAGAACGTCCCGCCGCTTAATGTTCATATTGTTGACACGATCCAGCAGGATGGATTTCGTATTCAGAAACTCTGGTATGAATCTTTGCCGAAATTGTACGTTCCAGCGGATCTGTATATTCCCGATGGGATAACCGATCCGGTTCCAGGAGTGATCTATGTCTGCGGTCATTCACGCACACAGAAAGTCCATTATCAAGGCTATCCAAGGAAATTCGCGCAGTTGGGATTTGTTTGTCTAATTATTGAAACCATTCAATGGGGCGAAGTGAAAGGATCGCACTGGGGATGCTATGCCGAAGGGCGTTTCAATTGGTACAGCCGGGGATACATGCCGGGTGGAGTGGAATTATGGAACGCCATTCGTGGATTGGATCTTCTCTGTTCGTTGGATGAAGTGAATCCGGACAAACTGGGCGTGACTGGCATATCGGGTGGAGGCACTCAGAGCTGGTACATCGCCGCCGCCGATCCACGGATTAAAGTATCCGCGCCGGTTTGTGGAACGTCGACTGTTGAATCTCATATCCACCAGCGCACCATTGATGGGCACTGCGATTGTATGATGCCGATCAACACCTACCTTCAGGATTTCCATGACATTGGCGCGTTAATCGCTCCCCGGCCTTTGATGATCGCATCCGCCGATCGGGATGGGCTTAATTCGATTGAAGCGGCCCATCAATGTCATGATTACATCAAGAAGATTTACGATCTGTATGGCGCGGGAGATAATCTGTATTTTGTTGAAACACCAGGAGGACATTCCTATCATGAAAGTTCCCGCACCAAAATCTTCTCCCTTTTTATGAAGGAACTTATGGGGAAAGATGTTCCTCCGGAAGAAGTTGGGGACATTGATCTGACTCAAGAATCGTTTCTCTCCGTTGAAGAATTGCAGATCTATGTTGATGGCCCTCCAACGGACGACCGCACGACAACGATTCAAGATTCGTTTCAGAAAATGGCGGAACCGCCCTCGATTAAAACAACGGAGGATTTAAAACAATACCGGGGATCAAACCATTGCTCTATTAAAGGAAAAAACGTTTCGGGCGTTTCCAAAAGATCCTTGCGATTTATCGATCCGTCAGGAATTCAGAGCGCGTAATGGCAATGGAGGCTACCGTGATTACAGTTTTGTTCCGGAAGAAGGTTTCCGGCTACGTGTGAGAGTGCATTGGAGAGACAATCCAGACGCGAAACGGCCGTTATTGCTGGTCCTGCGCAATCCCAACGAAGAACGCTGGGCGTCGGAAGGTTTCTCCAGTGGAGCGCCCTGGAACCAAGCGTATTTCGAGGCGCGCGGCATCGGCGCGACAAGCTGGAGTCAAGGATTGCAATGGCACCTCCGGCGCGCGTCCGCTTGGACGGGGAGGACCATCGCTTCAATGCGTGTGTATGATGTGTTGCGGTGTCTGGAAACGCTTCGAAAACTGGATGGAGTGGATGGTGATAAAATTGCGATCGCCGCGCGGGGAGAAATGGCGGCGGTAGCGCTATATGCGGCGTTATTGGACGGGAAAGTTCATACTGTTCTGCTCGCCGATCCTCCCGCGACACAGAATGCGGAAAGCGCGAAAGACGGACGGGGTGAAGCGATTGAAATGCTCAATTGCTTGCGCATAACGGATCTCCCTCAAACCGCCGCCGCGATCTGGCCGGCGCATGTTCGTTTTCTCGGAACTCCACCTTCCACATACAACTGGGCGTTAAATGTATCTGAAACGATTGGAGATAAAAATAGAATACAAGTCATAAACCGCATGGCCGATTGGAGACCGTGATAAATACACATTAAATGTAAGTTTTTCAGCCGTATAAAAATATAAAGGATAAAATAATGAGAATACGATTGTTTTGCTTATTACTATTCATTGTCATCAATTCACCTGTGAACGCAGGCACAATCACAGTGGCGCAGGATGGATCTAGGGATGTGAACAGTGTCCAAGCCGCTGTGGCCACCGTGGATAATGGAGACGAGATCGTTATTTTGGACAGCGCTGTGTATGAAGAAGATTTAATCGCCGGCGCCGCCGCTGAATTTGCCTCTCAGTTCACCTTGAAAGCGGCCGAGGGACAGACGCCTGTAATCCGCGCTTTGAATGCTTCTTCGCGGTTGGAACCATATGGCGTTCCTAGCACGGATCTCCTTGGCGCGATCTTTTTTGGATGCGTGGGAGTCTTGATCGAAGGAATTACATTCGAGAATCAGACCACGGATGTCAATGCTAATACAATCTCCAGCGCAATTGCTTTATTGGATTGCAATAACGTCACTCTCCGAAATTGCACGATCCGGGGCGCGGGGGGACCGGGAACGGGATACGCCGCATTCAATTTCGGCATTCTTGTCTATGGACTATCTTTGGCTCCCACCGGAATCCTTCTTGAGGACTGTGTTGTCGAGGAATGTCATTTTGGCGTACAGTTTTTAAAAGCGGAAGCGGGCGCTCCAACAGATCCATCCGTCACACTCCGACGATGCGTAATTCAGAACTGCAATGGAAATGGGATCGAAATGGATTGCGCGTCAACGCCTGAACCCGTAGATCCCAACCGCCAGGCTATAGGCGAGGGCCATCTCATCGAAGACACTCAGATCATTAATTGTCAAAATCCCGCGACATTGGGTGGTGGAAAAATCGTGTTTCGGAACTGTGATTTACTTGGCAATCGCGGTTATATGAATATCGATAAACAAGACACGGGTGAATTGCCTGTCCTGGCTGAATTAGATAATGTTGCGATTATCGGTTCAGAAAATATGGGGATACGAGTCATCGATGGGATTGTGAATATGACCCGCTGCATCATCGCCGGATGCGCGAATGAAGGTCTTTATGTTAGAGAGAACGCGGATGAGGCTCTGGTCACGGTCGATCATTGCGATTTCTATCAAAACCTTGTCAATACGCCTGAATCATTTGAAATCCGTCTTGATCCGGCTACGGTGCTCGATCGGATTATCAATGTAAGCAATACCAACGTCATTGGCGTGGCGGGGATCATCAACGGCAATCCTGATGCGCCGGACTTTTACGATGACGACGCGGTGACGGCGTCATATTGCAATGTGCAGGCCGAGTTCGAAACCTACCTGAACGTCACCGTGGACCATGATGTGTCTCTTGATCCAATGTATGTCAATCCCAGCGCCGATCCAGAAACCTTCACCCGTGAAGGATTTCAACTGCAGGAAGATTCACCGATCGCCACCGCTGGGAGTGATGGTGGTTATATTGGTTCGCAAGGACTTGTTCCTGTTGGAATTTTACATTGGATGATGTATTGATATCGCGCCATCCACCAACATATTAACTACACACTTGTTATTCTTCCTTACGTGATAATTTATCGTGTCCAGGTGTAAACGGCGCCCCACACATTCTTGTCCCACCCTTTTTTAATCCATAGGAGAGTGTCACTATGAAATCCAGTCAAATGCCATTTAGCATAATCCATACTACATTGAAAGCGTTGCTTGTATTGTTAGCAATTCCAGTGAGTATTGACATAGCGCAGTCCAGCGATTCGTCTGATGGATTGGATTTAAAAGGCGCGCGGATCGCTATCATTGTGGCGGAAGGGTATCACGATCATGAATTCTGGTTTCCCTATTACCGGTTCAAGGAAGAAGGCGCGGAAGTGATTGTGGCCGGTCCAAAAAAGGGAACGATTTATGGGGAGGGATTGCATGGGAAAGATGGCTTGCCTGCTAATATTCCTCATACGGTCGAAGAGATCATGGATCAGGAATTCGATCTCATTTATCTCCCCGGCGGTTTATGGGCGCCGATGACCTTGCGCGTCCACCGTCCAACAATTGAATTGGTGAAGAAAGCGATGAAAGAAGATACACTCGTTGCGGCGATCTGTCATGCGTCATGGATTCTTGTCTCAGCGGATGAGGTGAAAGATCGAAAGATCGCCTGCCCATCCGACATGGCGGTGGATGTGACTAACGCGGGTGGGATCTATGTCAAAGACCGCTGTGTTCGAGATGGTAATCTAATCACAGCCGTTTACTTTGGTTATCTACCAGAGCATTTTCGCGTATTGATGCCTGCGCTTAGAGGAAAAATCTTAAAAAAAGAATGATAGGGTGTACAATGTAAGGAATTTATGAAAAATATCTGGAAAAGATAGACTGAAATTTACTATATTCTACAATTTAATAATACCCCGTGTGACGAGAACTTACTAAACTCTATCAGTAGCATGAAAGTGAGTGAGCGATGTTATCTGATCAGGAAAAGAAACAAAGCGCGTTTACGCTGATCGAGTTGTTGATTGTCGTGGCGATCATCGGCATTTTGGCGGCGATCGCCGTTCCAAACATGCTGAACGCGCAGATGAAAGCCCGCATCAGCCGCGTACACGCCGACCAGAAAGCCGTCAGCGACGCGTTGGAGATGTATTACATCGATTGGAATACATATGTGGAAGACCACGATTACCCTTCGGACACGTCACAACGTGGATTATTCCGCTTGACCTCACCGATGGCGTATATGTCCTCCCTGCCCAGAGATCCATTCATCCCTTCCTACAAAGAGGGGAACGAGGAAGACAATCCGACCTTTGAATTCGGTTCCGGCCACGCTACGCAATCCAAGCAATGGCCCGCGCAAGCGTATATTATCATATCACCCGGCCCGGATTTAGAAGAACAAGTCAGT
This sequence comes from bacterium, assembly GCA_963663405.2. GTDB lineage: Bacteria > Hinthialibacterota > Hinthialibacteria > Hinthialibacterales > Hinthialibacteraceae. The sequence continues at coordinate 41,708 of CAXXSM010000088.1, forward strand.
GGAAACGACGGATTCCCCCGGAACGTAAAAATTTACCGCTATTCGATCACCAACGGAACCATGAGCAGTGGGGATATCGTCCGATTGGGAGGAAATTACAATTCCGGCGTCATTGTGATGGATGGTAAGTATTTCGTCGGTTCTCCATAAAGTATAAGCGTTTATATGATTTCAATAGATGGTGGGCTGCAATTTGTGTCAGCCCACCATCTTTTATTTTTAGCTATTGATAAAAAAGAAAATGAATCGTATGATGTGAATAGATGTGGACATTCGATTAATAATGATGAAGGATTGTATAGTCATGTTAAAACAATTTACTTTAGAGTACTGGCTTGATGATGATTGGTATGTAGGACGATTAAAAGAAGTCCCCGGCGTATTTAGCCAAGGAGAAACTCTTGAGGAACTGGAAGAGAATATACTTTACGCAAATCAGATTACTTTGTAATATATAGATAACCGTTTTTAATAAAGAGAGAATATCATGGTAGATCCAGTAATGAGTATCGCTTCTGACACAGCAGTTGGGATTATCTCTGAATTATTCAAAAAAAGTCTCAGCACATTTAAAGACGCTAAAATATTGATTCGTAGTAAATATCAGAAAAGCAATTCAATTGGAATGAATGCTCGGAATTATGCAAATCAAATGGAAATACGATATAACTCTATGCGTATCTTCGGAATGAGCGAACCACGACCTTTGCGCAATATATACGTAAGAGTAAATATCCTGGAGAAAATCCGCGCGCGAATGAGAATTTCTATTGAAGAATTAGAAAAAGCCGTGGATTGCGACAGGCTAGGTTTTGGAAATGTGTTGGAAACCAAGGCTGGTTTGAATGTGATAGACGAGATTGAGAAAGTGATCGTTCTTGGGAAACCGGGAGCTGGTAAAACTACCTTTTTGAAATACATCGCTTTAATGGCGATGGATGGGAAACTGAAAAAAAACCGTATTCCCGTTTTTGTTGGTCTAAAAGAATGGTCGGATACGAAATTGGCTTTACTCGATTTTATAGTTGAACAGTTTGATATCTGTGGTTTTCCAGAAGCGAAACCTTATATCGAACATGTATTAAAACAAGGAAACTGCATTCTTCTTTTAGATGGTTTTGATGAAATAACGGTAGACCTTGATAAGGCGATTAAAGAAATTCTTGATTTTTCGGACAAATACAGTAAAAACCAATTTGTTCTCAGTTGTCGTATCGCCGCGTTTAATTATGTATTTGAAAAATTTACTGAAGTCGAGATGGCAGATTTTGATGACGAACAGATCGAAGCGTTTATTAAAAACTGGTTTGGGAAAGATATAAAGACAGCGCATGAGTGTTGGAAGAAAATGGAAGAAAATAAATTCATTAAGGAGATCGCGTCTATTCCCCTTTTACTCACTTTACTCTGTCTGGCATATGATGAAAATTTGGATTTTTCTTCGAATCGCGCAGAATTATATGGTGATGGGATTGACACTCTTCTTAAAAAATGGGATAAATCGAGAAGAATCAAACGGCAGGAAATATACAAAAATCTCTTGCCTGATAGAAAAAAGAGTATGCTTGGAAAAATCGCTGCAAAGTCCTTTCAGGATAACCATTATTTTCTACCGAAGCGGACACTAGAAAATTATATCGCTGATTATATTCAACATCTTCCGGAAGCGAATATAGATTCCCTTCAATTGGATAGCGAAGCCGAATTAAAAGCGATTGAAGCGCAACATGGTTTACTCGTAGAACGTGCAAAAGGTATCTATTCATTCTCCCATTTAACTTTTCAGGAATATTTTACTGCGTATTATATAGTTGAAAACAAAGAAAAAGGAAGTTTTGAGATTCTTGCGAATCATTTAAATGAAGATAAATGGAGAGAGGTTTTTCTTCTAACAGTGGGTATGTTGCCCGAAGCGGATGACTTTCTTTTATACGTACGAAAGAAAATCCATGAATTCACAAATCAGAGAATCTCATTATTCCTTGATACTGCAACTCAGTGTATAAAGGAAACATCCAATTACCCCCCTCATATTTGTAAAGTATTGTCAATCAATATTGTTCTTTTTATTGTCAACTCTCTTCATTTACCTTATACCCATCGACGTGTTAATGATCGTGACCAAGCCTTTGATCTTGCTCATACGTGTGAACTTATCCTAAACCTTGATCGTAACTTTTCTAGTATTCATTCTAGTATTATTAATCGTTCTCATGTGCGTGCATTTGCTTTTGATCTTGCCAATGACCTAGATGTTAAGTTAAAAAATAATCAAATTGAAAAACTCGTTTTCGATTTTTTCTCTGATTTAAATAAAAAAGATATATCTTCTCTCTATCTCTACATACACAGTACTCATTTATTGGTGGAATGCCTTGATATAGGTTGTTATATTTCGAAAGAGACTCGGCAAGAATTGTTGGATAGTCTTTTAACGGAAACTTGGAAAGAAAAGGGAGTTATGTATGACCTTGAAAAGAAAGTAAATTTAATCTTCTTAAAACATTTTACTTTAGAGTATTGGATTGATGATAGTTGGTATATTGGACGATTGCTGGAAATTCCCGGAGTATTTAGCCAAGGAAAAACTCTGAATGAATTGGAAGATAACATAATAGACGCTTTTAATATGATGTATGAAGAAGAGGAATATACACCACAAAAAGATATTCACACTAAGAAACTAGGAGTCGCAGTGTGAAGCGAAAAGAATTTATTCGCGAATTGAATGCGGCTGGCTGTTATTTGAAACGTCATGGGAACCGACATGATATTTATGAAAATCCAAAAAATGGGAATAAAGCCCCAGTGCCACGACACAATGAAATTAAAAATGATCTCTGTGATTTGATACGCAAGCAACTAAGAATTTAAAGTTATACTTTTTTAATCTCCCTACCGATACACCCGATAATCAATCTCCTGAAAGATCGTATCTTTCCATTCAAGGCCGTTGAGGTAATCTTCGTCGATGGTGTTGGATTGTATTTGGCCATAGAGGGTGTTGAAGCGGTGGACGTGGTCGCGGGTGCGGCGGTTGGCGTAGGGGACGGCGGTGTTGGTGGTCATGATGAACGCCCAATCGCTGCTCTGGGCTAGAAGGAGTTCACGGGCGGCCTGGTTGAGGGCGCGTTTCTTTTTACCGCGCGCGTTTGGATTCGCTTCGGCGAGTTCGACCATGCGCGTTTCGCATTCATGCAGGTGCCGGTAGATCCAATCGTTGCTGCCATTGAGCCAAACCTCGTAATACCCCTTGTCGCCCCAAGACGAGGGCGCGGGTTGGATTGACTGCAACAATGGATGCGCCTTCAAATATTCGCTGGGTGTGATGGGACGGATCTCATCCTGATCCCACGCCATCTTGCGGAAGAGATATTCGATAAACATCGGCCCCTCAAACCACCAATGCCCAAACAACTCCGCGTCATACGGCGCGACGACGATCGGCGGACGATCAAGGAACTTGCGAAGATACTGGACCTGCTGCTGCCGGTTGAAAAGAAAATTCCCAGCGTGACTCGCCGCTTTCTCGCGGGCGGCTTCGGGATTGTATGGCTGTTTCTGGGATAGATCGATCCCGTTCCCCGTGATGCGGTGATACTTGAAACCAATGTTGCGGCGCACGCCATCGCCGTGCAGATAGGGTTTGATATAGTTATAAGGCGCGTCGTATCCCAGATCGCGGTAAAACTCGCGGTAATCGAAATCGCCTGGATACCCCGAATCGCGGCTCCAGACCTGTTTGGAGGATTCCATATCCCGCGCGAACGCGGCTACATTCGCCGGGGCTAAAACCGGCGCGTAGACGCCATACTTGGGCCGGGGCGCGCCAAAGAGAATCCCATGCGAATCCATGAAGAAAAAGTCGATCCCCGCTTCGGAAAGGTAATCGTCTACTCCCAAATCGTACGCGCACTCCGCCAGCCAGATCCCGCGCGGCGGCCGTCCAAAGTGTTTTTGATAGTTGTTCTTGGCCACCATAATCTGCGCCCGGATCGCGTTCGGCGTCAGCATCAAGGGCAGAAATCCATGCGTGGCGCAGCAGGTGATGATTTCAAGAACGCCCTCGTCCTGAAAACGCTTGAACGCTTCGGTGAGATTACGATGATAAGTCTCCCGGAAGACGGAGAGAGAGCGCTGGATGATGTGTTGTTGCATCTTCGCGCTTTCATGAAACTCCGCGTGGGCTTTCTTAGAGGTGCGCTGGACTTCCTTCTCGGCCAACTCCGCGTATTTTTCGAGAATGCGCTCATACCGGTCCTGCAGCAACGGATCGGCCAGCATCTCCGAAAGCGTCGGCGTGACCGTCATGGTGACGCGGAAATTCGTGTTATCGTTGACCATGCGGTCAAACGCGTCCAAAAGTGGAATGTACGTTTCCGTCATGGCTTCGAACAGCCAGTCTTCCTCCAAGAACTCCTCATGTTCTGGATGGCGGATGAAAGGTAAATGGGCGTGAAGGACTAAGTTTAAATAGCCGGCCGGTTCGGACATAATCTACGCCTTCTCTTCCTTTGAGAACTTGATGTAACGCATCGCGAAAAATCCCACCGCGACGAGGACTAACATTCCTAATAAGAATTTATCAAAATGTTTCAACAGGGGCTGCGCCTGCTCACCAAAGAAATACAACACCGTTCCAACGAGAAAAAAGCGTCCCGCGCGGCCAACGATCGAGATGAGGATGAACGGCCAGAAGCGGATCCGGCATAACCCACCGGCGATGGTGAATATCTTGTAAGGCAATGGCGTAAACGCCGCGACCAGCACCGCCCATACATCATATTTTTGATAATAGGACTCCACCATCTCAAATTTCTCGCGGTCAAAGATCCAACGGAACCAGCGGACCGAAACCAGCCATTCCACAATCGGACGGCCGCCGTACATTCCAATCGCGTAACCCAGCATAGCGCCCAACACAGAACCGATCGTGCAGATCAGCGCCAATTGATACGCCATGGACGGCTTGGCGACGGCCATTAAGATCATCGGGATATCGGGAGGAATCAAAAAGAAAGACGACTCAGTGAACGCGATCGCCCACAAAGCCCATAACGCATGTTGGGTGAATTCCCCTCCTGCATCACTAAAGAATTCGTCCATTCCACCAAACCAGAAAACAAGAGATTCTCTCCTTTCGGTATTCGCCGTCAGATTGGGCAATTAAACGTTAAGTGTAATGCGCGTGGATCGAAACGCTAACCCCTAGCGCAATATTGGATGGATGGAATAAATTGGGCGGCTAGAAAAGGTTCCACATATCAATTGACGTTGCGGGAGGATGGTCAGAATTATTGTTGTTGTGGATGGATAAGGTGATCCTCTTTTGGCTGGACACTCCCTGAGTATCTGTTACCTCAGTTTCTAACAAACACTCACCATCATTCAGCAATTGTGTATTTAAATCAAAAAAGTAAACGGCTTCTCGCAGGGGTGGATCAAAAATGAATTCCCCATCGATCCCCTCTGTTTCCGGATTGTCAAAAACCATCCCATTCACCTTACAAGTAATGCGGGACACATCATTCACGCTGGCTCCATAGATTTGAATCGGAATCGTTCCAGAGAGATCTTCCGTGTTGTATGGCGAAAGAAAAAACGCGCGTGGTATTCCACTGGGAAATCGCATTCCAGTGGCGCAGAGCGCGAATAACTGAGACGGTCCTTGGTTAACTTGGCCATTGACTTGAATCGTATAGGTTCCTGGCTGGGGAATCTCGATATACACCTGCTCTATATTATCTCGATGGTTTTCTTGGTTCTGACGCGCCGATTGGGAAGGATTGGAAGGATCGAGAGTCCAAGGATAATGGATTCCTTCCGGCCCGATGATAGAAAGGTCGAGATCGTTGATTAAATTACCCGTGTTATCATCGACTCCTCCCGCTATAGGAATCGCAGGGGGATCGCTCCAAGCGATTGTCACTTTGATAGGGCCGGAGCCAACATAATCACCAGTATATTCCAACGGTGTCTCTCGGTACGAATCGAGTTCAATCCGGCGCCCATACCGGCTATGCTCGCTCAGGAAATCAGCCGCCGCCCGCGCGTCGAGTAATCCCCAACCAAAGCGGTAATCCGGACCCGGTTTAGCGAAACCGGAATAAATCGCGGTATGGATCATCAAGCATTTAATAAACGCCGCGCTGGGATCCATGTTCTCGAATTTCTGACGGAACAACTGAACAAGACAAGCGGCCGCTCCAGTCACGACGGGAGCGGAAGAAGAGGTTCCGGATAGCCGATCATAATGAGTGTCCGAATCAGCGCCCATTGATAGAAGCTTATATCCATTCGCGGTCAGATCCGGTTTGATCCGTCCATCATCGGTAGGCCCCCAGCTGGAGAACGAAGTCATCGTTGAATCATACGGAGCCGGGGGTTCGTGCGTCAGATCAACGACAGCGCCAACCGTGATGATGTTTTTAGCGACGCCGATTGGATTGATTGTATCGTATCCAAGATCGTTATAGGGAATGACCGTTTGTGAATCAGCGCTGGATTGCATTGCGCCACCCAGCGATCCCATCGGGAATGCCCCCAAACTGTTTCGCTGATTTCCCGCCGCCGCAATGGAGATGATATTATGTTCTCGAACAATCTGGTCGAAGGCGCCGTTTTTGTATTGATAGCGGCCCAAGAGATGCGATTCGTATGGGCTGAGTTTCGGGTTTCCGTACCAGTTCCATTGCATCGACAATTCGTTGTAATTCCACCCCACACTGGTCGCGTAAGAATGGTTGGATACGGAAATCAGATCTGCGTTCTGTTCCATCTCATTCAAATCATTATGATATGACCAGCAGTATAACATCGCGTTTGGGGCCATACCCTGCGCTTGAAGATTCCCCGCCCCGCTTCCAGCAATGGTTCCCGCCACGTGAGTTGAGTGAAAAAAAGGCCCTGTGTCTCTATCAATATTGACGGCGCGCCCACGGATCTGTTCGTGAGTGCTTCGTATTGTTCCGGTATCCCATAAGCCGATATTGACGCCGGTTCCATCCAAATCATATCCGCTAATGCCTCCAGGATGGATTTCATCGATATTTGACGTGTCTTGCGCGTCCAGGTTACAAGGCCGGAGAGGGGGATCGGTTTCAGTAATGAGAAATATAGACTCTTCCACCGCCAATCCACGTATGTTTTGTGAGTGAATGGAGACAGAATTCAGAGTTTGATGATAATCGAATGTATCGCGCGTTGTTTCTATTATGGCTCCATACGTTTGAAGAACCGCTGAGGCATCTGAAAAAGACGTGTCAGAAAAGAACAGAATTTTCACATTAATCGGATTAGTGTTTTGAGGATACAAAGAACTAGAAGATGCTGATTCTTCGATCTCAGACCGTAAAGAGGCGTCTATTTTCGCTTCTAAAGGGATCTCAATAATTCCATTTAGCAAATCAAATTGCTCTAAAGAGTAAAGCGCGTTTTCATCGGCCCAGATGAAATACGCGTTTGTGGGGATATATTGAATGAAGCGGATACCTGCATCTATAAGTGGTTTCCGATCGCTTGGCGTTAAGGGACGTTTGAATTGAACGAGAAAATGATGGGTACTGGATTTGGCTTGAAACGATCGCAATGACGTTTTTTGAGTAATAGAGAAATTCTTCCCCGCTAATCGAATCGATTCCTCTTTCGCCATAATCCCACTCGGAACGAGAGCGATCAGGAAAATAGAAAGCAGATAATGAATCGATAAATGCCAAACTTGTGTTGGCCATGTTTGTTTCATATAAACCATCATGAGTGAGATCACAATGCATAAATGAAAATGAGTTGCAGTAAATATCTCGAAAGAGTAAGCCTTAGGAACTCATTTTTATATAAAGGATTAACACTTCTCTTCTTGTTTTAAGAAAAAGATTTTAGTATAAGGGTTATTAGTGAAGTATATCAAATTAATAGTTTTGCGCCAAAACGGTGGAAGGGATTTTACAAATGCTTACAAAAGCAGGAAGAAGTTAAAATATACATTTAGACGGAGGGCATGGACAAGACTTTATCACGGGCGTCGGCAATTTTGCGCAGGTCATCGGTTAGCATTAAACCCAAGCCGGTTAGCGCGTCTCGAATCGACTCGAAATCAGTTGACGTAAGATGAATAATATTAGGAAGGTTCTTAACGCTTGAACGAATTGAATTTGACATATCCGCCACGCTTTGACTCATCTTGTCCGCATAGGTTTTCAAGAGTTCGTGACTGGGGAGCAAGACAATCACATCGGCGTCGAATTTCACATATTCCATGAGCTGACGCAACGAATCCCCCATGCTTTTCCCTTTTTCTGTAATGTACTTGCGTCCATCAGCGACGGCAGTGGATATTTTTTCCGATGTGTCAACAACATTCGCGCCAAGCTCACTAAGGAAGGTTTCGAGCATCTGCTGAAGCCGTTTAGACGCTCCGATCGACGAAACAGTTATCCGTTTTCCAAGAAGTGAATGCAGACTCTTGGGTAAATCGGTTTGCAACGGCTGCAATAAAGCCTGACGCAGTTCCTCTTCATATGGTTTGTTTTTCTTATGCCAATTCCGAAGAACGTAATGGCCCGCGCCGCGAAGAAAAAATTCCATCCAATCCCCACGGATTAACCGTGCGAACGCCCGCTTCAAGGAATAGAAATCTCTCATGGCCACCATACTTTCTACCTGGAGCTCATACGGGGTCATTTTGGCGGGAACGTGGACGACGTGGTGACCATCATATTTAGTCCAATCCCTCGTTATCAAGGCGCGTTTATTATCCTGAAAGGCCTTAAAATCTCTCGATCCAGGAATCGGGGTCAACACCATCAATTGAAGAGTATCAATATGATGTTTTTTCGCAAACTTGAGTGTTTCCCTGATGGTCGCCACATCATCTTCATCAGAGCCTAGAACAAACATCCCATGAATTTTCACATTATAACTGTGGAATGTTTCGATCGCTTCAACAATGTTGTCTAAGGTTTCTTTTTTATTATACAATTCAAGCGTTTTGGGATTAATAGATTCAAAACCGACGTAAACACGGTCGCAATTGGAGCGGCGCATCAATTCAAGCATTTCCTTGTCGCGGCAGGCTTCATGCCGCACTTGCGCCCCCCAGCTTGGTGTCAGTTTATTTTCAATCATCCCACGAAGGATCTGTTTCACCCGTTGACGGTTCCAATTGAAACAATCATCGACGAAGAACAAGTAATGCGCCCGGCTATTATGAGTATAATGAAACTCCACCTCTTTCAGTACCCGTTCAACGGACATGGCCCTGTATTTTCTGCCATTAAAAGCAGTCACCGAACAGAATGAACAGTCACAGGGACATCCCCGGCTGGTACAAACACAGACGACACTCATATTCGGAACTCCGCGCGCCAAGCGGAAATCCGGAATGGGATTTTTATTGAGATCGTGTGGCAATGGACAGTCTAGATTGTGTTGTATCTTCCCCTCTTTCCAATAGGAGAGTCCTGGAATCTTCTCGTAATCCCCATCACTTGAGAAGGCTTGCATGAAATCAACGATAGATTCATCCGCCTCCCCGCGAAGAATGAAATCCGCATGTTCGAGCGCTTCTTCCGCCAGGAACGTCACATGCGTGCCTCCCATGATGACAGGAATTCCCATGGCCCGGATCCGGTCGGCGAGGGCGTATGAATACGGGGCTGTGGAACTTAACGCCGAAATTCCAACTAAATCGGCATTCTTAACGATATCAAAATCGAGCGGCGCAATATCTTCGATGTATACATCAACATGGTACCCGAGTTCGTGGAGAATTGAACCAAGCTGAATTGATCCCAGGCGGGGTATATGAACATCGCTGAAAACATGGTAATTCGGGGCTTTTGTTTCGATAAGAACAATTCGTTTCATGGGATCGATTTCCTTTTACCAATTACAGAGTGAATATAACTATGTCTGGTCATCATTAAGCGGTGGGCGCCGCGTTTCCCACATACATACCAAGACAAGCCAACCATCATGATTTGAGATCACAACTGCAAATGAAAATGAGTTGCGGGAGAAATCTCGAACAAGAAATCCTTCTAATTTCATTTTCATATAATAGATATTTCATTTTGAATGATTCAGGAAGAGAATTCAATGGGACTAGAGGTGGGTTTTTAGCAAAGGATCTCAGGACGCTGCGCGTTTATAGAGAATCGTTTTCAGAGCGTATCGGCCAAAAATAGAATCGATTTTGATCTCATCGCCTTCGATTCCGTCGAGTTGGTTCAAGAAATCGAAGAGTTCCGGTTGATGTTTAACATGAAATTTGGAGAGCCACCATGTCAACAATTTCCGGAACCAAGCGGGGAGATCCTGCTGATCCCAAAAATCAACGATGCCTAATTGACCGCCTGATTTCAGATTGGCCAGCGCCGTTTGGATGGCTTCCCGCCAGGGAGGAATCATGGAGAGCGAATAAGAAAAAAAGATACTATCAAACGGCGCGTCAAGACCAAAGGTTTTCTTGTAATCCAACTGTTCCGCCAAGCACGGTTGAAGATGAATCCGATGATCCATCCCCGCGCGGACAGCCATTTTTTCGGCTGTTTTCAACATTTCTTCGGACGCGTCTAAGCCATACAGCTCTATATCCGGATGCATCTTTCCAAGAAGAATCAGATTGCGCGCCGTCCCGCAACCCATCTCAAGAATCCGGTCGCCGGGTTTCACATCCATCTCACGAATCAACGCATCCCGGCCCAAAAGATAGTATTTCCTCGTGAGATCGTAGAAATACCGCTGATAGCGGTACATTCGATCCATTTTTTCAGATTGATCGGTTGTTTTGTTCATGTTCTACGATTCACAATTTTTTCTATTAATTGGGATTTATTATTAATTCGTTTTGACATAGAGATGAAATCCACCATAAATCGCGGAGCGGTCTTTTTGGAAAAGTTCTTGGGAACGTTCTTCTTCGTAGGTGAATTGTTTCCTCAATTCATAGGGCAACGCTGTTTCGACAGGAGATTGATCGGAAGCGGTGCGAAAGATGATGCGGCTTCCCAATTGACCGGTTCTTGCGACTTCGGCCCATAATTCCGTTATTGTATCCGCGTCCATCCAATCCTGTGAATCCAAAAAGATGAACCGGTTGACACTATCATCCGGCTGACTTTTTAGAAACTCCGTAGTGGAGATCAGCTGCAATGTCACTCGATTTATATTCTCTTTGATTGTTTCGTAATACTCTTCTTTCAGATAATCAGGAACCGCGATCCGCCGTTCGGTGTCGTATTTCAGCGCGAACGCTTGCCATGCGTAGTAATTTTCTTCGATTGGAAATTGGAAAGTAAGACGTTTAATCCGCTCTCGATAGAGTTCGTTCAACCGGCCGTTCGATTCTCTTTTCATGGCTTCAAACTGTCGGGGAGGGATGCCAAGGCTGTAGAATAGAAACGGCATTCGGCCTAGTGATTTCACAAACCAATGGTCGAAGAAGGGAGCGATCTTGTTGAAGACCTCTTCCCGTGTTTCGGCGTCGGGCGCTTCGAGAAGAAGTTGGGGATCGTCTCCAAATTGTTTGGCGGCCCAATGCGCGAAACGGATGAAATACCCCATCGCGCCAAACCGGTAGACGTTTTTGCTGAAATAATTGATGCGCGCTTTCCAGAACCAACCCTCTCTATCCCAATACCGGCGCGTGGCGGCGTCCAGATGGGGTTGGATGTACATATAATAATTATCTAAGTTATTCCGCTTATCCGCATGCCCATAAAAATCGAAAAAATCCTCATAGGTTGGAAGATATTTCAACGCGGTCAGTTTTAATCTTGTAAAATAGATATGGTATTGATTGAGATCGACCGCGCAGATTTGATGGGGTACGGCAGTTAAATAGTTGAGGATGTTGCAACCCCCGGAAGAGATCGTTAATAGGCGGCTTTTAGAATCAAGTTCCATTGCTTTCAAATCGACTCGCGGATCTTCCCATATTTGAGTGTAGACCAATCCGTCAAACCAATACGCAAATAAACGTTCTAAGATTCCTTCTTTACTCGTGATCTGGCTGTGCTCGACAGCCTGCCTAATCATACTCGAAGAATTCACATTCATGACTCATCCTTATACTGAATCTGGAGTGCATAAAAGAAGTAATTTCAATCGTTAATTCAATCTAGGCGAGGTTTGGATTCTGCAATAATTTTTCAATTTTATGCGCCATTCTATTCTGTGAGCGAAGGTATAGATAGGAGCAGATACCGGTTTTGGCGAGTTTAAGTGAAAACGATTCCAAAACGGGGAAAATCTTAGGATAATCCTGAGATGTGTTATTGGCAAGAAAATTAATTCCTCCATCCACAAGGCGGATACCCGTGATCCGTGTTTTCTCCCATGTGCTGTCATCCAAACTGAAAAGAATATCGATCCAACAAGCGATTTCATTGTTTAAATTCTTGAGAGTGAGATCTTGTGGAACGATCATCGAATGGCCTTCCACGATATTGTTGAAATACTCTTGGAACGTATCCCCTTTCGAAAGAGTATACGCGGCGCCGATATTTCCAATGTGCGTATCGGTCGCGGGCCATAATCCCCTTATTGTATTTCGAAGCCAGCCAGAGGGCCAGCATGTTTTTCTTCCGTACCCGTTTCATGTTGTATTCAACAACGGGAAACAGTTCGATAATATCTTCCGGCGCGCGGTAATTCGGCTTGTCCTTCGCAGCGAACCAGAAAGGATGATTGTAGACATAAGGAAGATTTTGATCTTGAAGATAGGCGATAAAGGTTTCGATATTTCGATCGGTTTGGGCGATGCGCTTCAATTCATTGAACTGGGATTTATCAAGTTGATAGACATTGATATGCAACGTATGTCCCACTCGAATGGGATCGTTGAAACTGATTTCGACTCCCGTAATCAGCCGTTCCCGTTCCCAACCTATGATATCATACGCTTTCATCGTATCATGATCGGTAATAGCGATATATCGAAATTCTTTTTTCTTCGCTTTTTGATAAATGGCTTCCGGGTGGAATTCAGGCGCGGGAAGAACGTCATTCGAACATGAGGAATGAACATGCAAATCGGCGGCTTGCCATCCTTCCTGGATCAAATTGTTGCCTCCTTCATGATCCAGCATCCGGTCTCGATATGTTTTCGGAAGGAACATAATCAGCCAGTCGTACTCCTTTTTGAGATTTGGTAACTCAAAAAATAAAATACCCTATACGTGTGATAATAAAGAAAAACTCGAAATCATATGGCGGCTCATGGCAACATAACCGATTACTATAAATGTAACCTTATTATTCAAGAGGAATTTGAACGATGAGTCAAGAAGTGGATTCATTTATTTTTTGTTAGAACAACGAGTCAATAATCAAGATTGAATAAACCGAAAGCACTCAATAATTGTACCAATTAAATTCAATTTTTGAAGTTATAAATCTCATTTTATCTTGATTCCACAAAAATAATATCTCAACTCCATCTTCGATTTTTTTTTCGTGGGATATCGAGATAAACATAATTTTTTTGAATACGATATTCCATCATCCGCGCTATAGCACTATGATTTAACTATCCGGCTTAAAATATTTGTTGTTATCCCATCGAAAATAAAGGATCATTTATCATCTTCTATGAAAATGAATTTCCGAGACGTTCTCGTTCAAGATTTCTATCGCAATTCATTTTCATTTGCTGGTTGTGATCTCAATCATGATAGTATATGAGGTAAACAGATGAAATATGAATATGCGAGCGTCCGAATCACGAGTAAAGATAGCTATGAATTACCCATGTGGAGCAAAACGACCAAGATTCACGTAGTCACACCCGATCGACATTTTTCGGGGATCGCTTGATAACGTCTATAATGAGATGAAAGTAGGGGGGCGAACCTTGTCTGGTTGGCATATTCAGTTATTTAGGATCACATGGATGGCGATTATGCGAACTCAGCAAAACCGATATCTATTTTTTCGAGCGCTTGATCGAAGAAAATTGATGGTTATTCGATATTCCGAAGAAGGTGGATGAATTTACATGAATAAACCTGACGATATCTTCCCCCTTTCTCGTAAGGACCGTATACCATCACCTTTATTCATGAAATACAAAACTCTAAAATATTGAAAAAAGGAATTAGCGGGGGATGAAACCTTCTTCCGTAGTACACTGCCCATCGTGTAATAAAATTCTAACGCAAGGCAAAGAAACACCCACATTTCCATTTTGCAGCAAACGCTGTAAATTGATTGATCTTGGCCGCTGGCTTTCAGGAGATTACCGCATCCGTGAACCGTTCCCGCGTAATGAGGATGATTATTGGGATGAAACCGGCGCTGAACCGGATTGAGTGGCTGGCCTGCGGCGCCTCTGGTCCTCTTGCTCGCTCTCTGTTTCCCCCCCTGGGAATGGGACGTTTCTCGTTTGGTTCGCTTTGGCGCCGATGGTTTTACGCATCCAGCCTGGGCGGCGCCGGTTGAATTTCTGGATTGGTTTTATCTGGGGAAGGAGTGTACCACCTCGCCTTGCTGCACTGGCTGATTCACGTCTCCATCCCAGGCCTGATCGGTCTGTCTCTGTTGCTATTGGGCTCCTTTTACGGATTACTCCTCATTTTCATCGGCTGGATACGTGACCGGCCCTATTGGATACCGGTGTCCGCGTTCGCGTGGGGCGTTGGTGGAATATGCGCGTTCGCTGGGCGTGTCTGTCCTTCTCGTGGGGGTATGCCGGTCATGCGTTTTATCAAATGGGAATCGCTTCTGCAAGGCGCCTATTGGATCGGGAGCGCCTGGATTGTCATTTCTCGCGGTGGGGATCAATTTCACCCTCAGTGAATGGATCGATGATACGGGTACCACCGCATCCGGAAAATGCCGCAGCCAACGTACCGTTTGAATATCCCTGTATCTCGCCTCGTACACCGCTTTCTTTCTCGTTTCCGTTCTTGCGGTCCATCATTTATGGATGCGCGTGTCATCGATTTCATGGAACGCGAAAAAGAGAACGCGCGGTCTTTCCGGGCCGCGTTGATCCAAGGGAATTTCTCGCAAGACGCGAAAGAGAGCCTGCCGTCTGAATGAAGCGCTGACGGTGTATCTCGATCTTGTCCGCCGAAGCCATGAAGGAACGGCCGGACTTGATCGTCTGGCCCGGAGAGCGCCATTACCGCCTCGTTGAATTTCTGGCCATCCCTAGTGGAGAGGATCGTTGCGTTCGTGGAAATCCACCAGGTGGATCTGCTTGGCCGGCGCCGTCTACGGGGAATACCGTGGCGAGGGAGAAATGGCGATTATTACAATCGCGCTTTTCTTCTTCTCTCCCGGACAAGCGAAATCAATCTGACGGGGGATACGGTCGATCTTTCACAAGGTTCCTTTCGTACGACAAGATGCACCTGGTTCCCTATGGGGAATGGATCCCCTTGGAGATCGTACTGGCCTTTTTACTACATCGAAACCTTAATCGAGGAAGCGGGGGCGGGCATATTCCAACCGGGCGTGAGATCCCACCATCTTCGAAACGAACCACGGCGCCCGGTTCGCCGCCGCGACGTGCTTCGAATCGACGCTCGCCGCTCAATGGAGCGCCAAACAAAAATTGGGCGCTGATTTTTTTATTAATATCACCAACGACGCCTGGTTTAAACGGTCGGCGGGATTGAAGCAGCATTTTCTCCACTGCGTCTTTCGAGCGGCGGAAAACCGGCGCTGGGTTCTTCGCGTAAGGCAACACGGGACTCACCGGCGTCATCAATCCCACAGGGACGAATCATGGGCGTCCTGCCCGATAATGAAAGGACGTATGGGATCTACGAATCTGCGTCTCTGCAAAATAAGGGGCGCGCGGGTATCTTGCCCGTGAACATGGGAATTGAAGGAATGAATCTACTATGAGTAACGCGAATGGTTGGAATACGTTACTGGGCCGCGGGGCTGTGTCTCTGCCTATCACTGTTTCGCACTAATAACAAACGCGGGGGAACCGGCGATGGGACCGTTGATCGGTTCATCCCGAAAATCCCCGTTATTTCTCCGATCCTTCAGGCAAGGTTAGTCTATTTAACCGGTTCCCATACGTGGGCCTGCATCCAGGGAACGGGGGCATCGAAGGCGTGACGCCGGATTTTGAGTATCCCAGCGTTTTTGGATTTCTTTACCCAGAGCGCAATCATAATTTCATACGGATGTGGACGTGGGAGCATGCCGCGTGGATGCAATTTCGTGACGCGGATACGCGAATTCGCTATACAAGCCAATCCCATCTATGCGCGGACCGGGCCGGGAACGGCGATTGACGGCGGCCCGCGATTATGATCTCACCCAATTCAATCCCGATTTCTTTACCCGGCTTCGCGAACGCATATCCGCCGCGCGGGAAAAAGGATTGTACGCCAGCGTCATGCTCTTTCAGGGATTCAGCATGTCGAACAAAAAGGAACGGCCGGCGTGGATCCCAAAAAAGGAAATCCTTGGGACGGCCATCCATACAATAGAAAAGAACAATGTCAACCGCGTATCAATGGCGATCGAAACGGCAATGGGGAAGGCGAAGAGATACACACAATGTCCCATCCCGCGATTGACGAAACTGCAGGAACAATATGTCAAAAAGATGATTGACACGTTGAATGATTTTGATAACATTCATTTGGGAAATCAGCAATGAAAGTCATGGGACAGTCGACGGAATGGCAGTATCATTTTATCCGCTTCATCAAAGACTATGAAAAGACCAAACCATTTCAACACCCCGTTTGGATGACCTTTCAATATTCTAAATATACACCGGGAACCAACGCCGATCTATTCAACAGTCCGGCGGGAGGCGGTCTCGCCCAATGACGCAGGTGGTTATACATGGATGATCCACCCGCCGCGGACGGTTCGAAAGTCGTGATTCTCGACACCGATCATATCGATCCGCCGGATCAAGACAGATCAAACCAACGTGGATTTGGAAAGCCTTCACGCGGGGATTGAATCCGATTTTAATGGACTATCTATCAAGACGTTCGAAACTTTGGCTCCCCCAGCGAACCCCTCGCTGAGTTTGAGGCTTTCCGCCAAAGCGATGGGGCAGACGCGCTCGTTCGCCGAAGGCGATCGATTTGGCGAAAATGACGCCTCAAAACGAGCTTGTGTTCCACTGGCTACTGCCTGGCGAATCCCGAAGAAGAATATCTGGCGTATCCAGCCGGCTTCGGAAAAATTGTTTTGGGTGGATTTACCCGCAGGGTTCGTACCGCGTGGATTTATACAGCCCTGAAAAAGGCGCGATTCAAACCTCCATTGGTCTGCAGAGCGCGGAACGCAAGAAAGCAGCTCATCCCGATATTCTTTCTACGGCGCCGTCGTGGCCCATATCAAAAAAACCGATCCATCGTATGGGATCAATCACAACCAGGCGGATTTAAAAATCAGGAAATCCAGGGTAGACAATACGGATTGTTGACTATGAGATAAATCGCCTGTGTAAGATTGGCTTCTCATTTCCAGATCAAAACAACTATTGTATAGCGGGGAGGGAAAATGAACATGTATGTGGAAAAGGATTTACATCTGATCGAGCTGTTGATCGTCGTGGCGATTATTGGGATATTAGCATCGATTGCAGTACCGAATTTTCTCAATGCGCAGGCGCGCGCGAAAGTGACACGCACCGTCGCGGATCTGAAAGCGCTGCATTCGGGAATGGAGATGTACCGCCTAGACAATAACGTTTTTCCACCCGATTATCGACAGTGGGAACGCGTGCCCGGCGTAACGATTCGAGATAACGAAATTCTTACCTACGTTCGCTTAACCACGCCGGTTTCGCATATATGAGTTCGATTCCTCTCGATCCGTATTTTCTGGGCTCGGTGGGACGAATGGAGCACGTGAAAGAGATGCCCCTATTTCAATACGCCGGGCCGCCAGGTTCACTGGCAGAGACCGCGCTGGCGTAGCAACAAATACGCATTATACGATCACCAGTTTAGGGCCGGATAAAATCGATCAACAAATATGGGCGGTGGCGCTATCCCGACGCAGATTCACTACTTTATCAAATGTCGAACGGACTCACTTCGCTGGGAGATCTTTATCTTTCGAACCAAGGTTTGAAGTTTTAAACTATAGTAACCGCCGTATATATTTGGAGAAAGAACAGAAAATTCGTCATAAACTGATATGTCATAATCTACAGTAAGGAGATCTTTGAGTAATGCGGAAACCACTACTGATTCAACATTATTAAATCCTCGTTGGCGAAAGATAGTTATGTAGAATTCATTCCATTCTTTCTTTGTCTTGCGGCTCATGGGCGCCGTGGCGCAGGAGAGCGCGGTTTTGCACAATCCCCCTCTTCCCTGCCCTTCCAGATCAACGGTGTCTTTCCAGAGATGACCACCATCGCCGGTCAGCCGAGAATATGTCCGAAGCCGGCTTTCGGCGCCCTGCTACCCTGGGCGGACCGGTTATGGGCCGTTTCCTACGTTTCTCACATTCGCGGCTCCGGCACGGGCTTGTACGAAAATCGATGAGAACCATGCGGATGCGGCAGAACGTCCGGAGGAGTGTCGTAGGGACATACGCCAACCGGATGATTCACTATCCCTCCTCTCAGGGGATCATTGGTCCGCATATCATTGACGCGGATGGGAACGTGCGAACGATCGAGGCCATTCAGGGGTATCGTCTTGACGGCGACAATCTGATCATCTCACCGATCCGGAAAACAAAGTCTATTTTCTCTCGATGGAAGGCCCCCCTTCTTTGAAGTGGACGTACATAGCTCTGGAAGCGAAGCGGCTCTTGCAATCTGGCCGAAGTATTGAGATCTGCCTGAAAGGAATGAATCCACATTTCAAAGGCGCGTATACCGCCAATGGCCGCGTAGTGGTTGCGAACAACAGCTACCACGAACAAGAACACCTAGGCGCTCGCGACGCAGGGAGGACGGCTGGCGGAATGGGATGGGAAGGAATGGACGATCCTGGAGCGGAAACCATTTCGTGGAGGTTTACGGGAAAGGCCCTCGTGGAGAACGAGTATGGGAATCCAATCTTCGCGCTGGGTTGGGACAAGGCTTCGGTGATCTTGAAATTATTCGCGGATGGGCCGAATGGAAGACCTACCGGCTTCCCAAAGGCAGTCATTCATTCGACCACGCCTGGAAACACGGAATGGTTCCGGATTCGAGAAGCGCAGACTGAACGCTTCCTGATGGACGCGCATGGGATTTATTATGAACTGCCCGCGCAAGTCTATGAGGATAAAACCTGGGGGATCATCCCCATTTCCAACCATCTCCGGATCACGCCCGATTTCTGCCATTGGCGTGGATTGTTTGTCATGGCCTGCAACCAAACCGATCTCGCAGTGGGCCAGCCACAATCCGGCCTCTGGTTTGGGAATGTGGAAGATCTATGGCAATTTGGGAAAACCTAAAGGATGGGGAGGCCCCTGGTGGGAAGAAACCGTCCAAGCGGGAACCGTATCGGATCCATTCCTGATGACAGGTTTCGACAAAAAATGCGTTCATCTCAGCCACGACTCGTCTCAAGAAGTGAAATTTACAATCGAAGTCGATTTCCTGGGTAATGGAACATGGAAAACGTACAAGGAAATCACCGTGCCTCCAAAAGGATACACTCACCACGAATTCCCCACCAGTTTCAGCGCCCATTGGGTTCGCGTGACTGTCGATACGGGTTGTAAAGTGTCTGTTTACTTTGTTTATACTTGATATAAGAAATTAATAACTATCTTTTCACCTTACCTCACTTTCAGCGGAAAAATTTCTGATTCCGTCCGAGCTATTTGCAGATAGGATCTCGATTGTTTTTATAATATCTGGATGGCTATCCGCGACGTTATGCTCTTCCCCAATATCTTCCTTTAGATTATATAGCTCCAGCGGTTTCCCAAGCGCGGTGCGGACGGCTTTCCAATCGCCCATACGCACGGCTTGCTTGATGCCGCCGCTTCCGGCGACATGAAATTCCCAATAGAGGAACTCATGTTTCTTCTGCGCGTCATCCCGGCCCAGCAGTGTCGGCGCCATGGAAATCGCCATCAATCCCACTGGGGGAATCAATACCGGCCAATTCCGCGCAAGTCGGAAGGATATCCCAAAACGCGGGAGATGTGATCGTTTTCGCTTCCTGGTTTGATCTTGCTGGGCCAACGCGCGATCATCGGGGCGCGAATCCCGCCTTCATACAAGTCCCGTTTGATTCCCCGAAGCGGGCCAATTGCTATCGAAATAACTTGGATCGTTCCCACCTTCAATGATGCGGACCATTGTCGCTTGTAAACATGACTATTGTGTTTTCGTCGATTTCCAATAATTTCAGGAGTTCGATGATTTGACCGACATCGCGATCGAGTCTTGATATCATTCCCGCCAGCGCGGCGCGCGGTGTCTTCTGCGGACCGTAATTGCCCTGGCCTTCAAACGGCTTTTCTTCGAACTGGCCTTCATAGGGCCGCATCGAGTCTTCGGGACAACTAATTCCGCGTGAGGGATGGTATAGGGCAGATAGAGGAAAAATGGATTGTTCTTATTCTTTTTAATGAAATTGAGCGCTTCTTGCGTGAGTAAATCGTGCGAGTATTCTTTCCTGTCAAGCACGATTTTCTCTTCATTCCGCCAAAGATGCGTTGGATAATAGCGATGCGCCTGTCGTTGGCAGAGATATCCAAACCAATGATCGAATCCCTGCCGGTTGGGAACACCGGTCGAGAATGGGCCGCCCAGCCCCCATTTACCGATACAACCTGTTTTATACCCCGCTTTCTTGAGAAGTTTAGCGACCGTGAGGGTATCTGCTGGAATCGGGTGTTGGCCTTCCGGTTGAATTTCGCGATTGCCCCGGATGTAGGTATGGCCCGTATGCAGGCCAGTCATCAAACTGCAGCGGGATGGGGCGCAGACCGTGCTGCCGAATAATGTTGTGTGAAACGCATCCCTTCCGCCGCCATAGCGTCGAGACAGGGGGTTTTAATTTTCTTCTGTCCATAACAGCCGAGATCGCCATATCCCAAATCATCGGCCATAATGAAAAGTAATATTCGGTTTCTCTTTTTTAGCCGCGTTCGCAATCGTCTGCCGGCCGGAAGCCAGCGCCGCCGCTGTTAGAGCGGCTGTTTTACAAAAATCACGCCGTTGTATCAATGAATTCATTTCCTCCTTCTCTCCTTTACATTCATTTTATCTTGTTGACATCAACACTTTTAATTACTGTACAAAAAAAACTTACATTGCAATGAATTCAAATATTCATTCCTCATGTTTTCTACAATCGTTAAGTCATTGATTACACAAGCGCCGGTTTAGATCAATGATGAAAAAGAAGTAGAAGGATTCAATCTCGAGAGTAGGATTGTATTTTATAAAGGGGATATTGGGGAACCTAAGTCAACCTTTTATCATCTGTCTTCGGGATCATACCCTTGAAGGAATCTTGTATTCTTCTACGCGGACTTTCGTTGATTGAGAAAAGAAACTCGTGTTTAATGATATAGTAAAGAAACATCAACTTGAAACAGAAACGCTCGTTTTTTCATTCTAACACAACATGGAGTTTTAACATGACGGATCGATATACTTTGGGGATTGATTTTGGCACGGAATCAGGCCGCGCATTATTGGTGAACGCCGCTACGGGAGAAGAGGTGGCGTCGTGTGTGTATACCTATTCCAATGGCGTCATCGATGAACGGCTGCCCGATGGGACGGAATTAGGGCCGGACTGGGCGCTGCAAGATCCTGAGGATTGGATTCAAACACTCAAAATCACGATCCCCAATGTTCTGCGAATGGCAAACGTCTCCCCTCAATCTGTGATCGGCGTGGGAAGTGGATTTCACATCCTGTACCGTCCTGCCTATTAAAAATGATTTAAGCCCATTGTGCAAACTGGAGCCGTTCCGCTAACGTCCACACGCCTGGCCCAAACTTTGGAAGCATCACGCCGCCCAACCTGAAGCGGATAAAATCACGCGAGCGATTCGTGACTGTGGCGATCCAATTCTTGAACGTTACGGTGGAAAGATGTCGTCGGAATGGATCGTGCCCCAAGATCTGGCAAGTCCTTGATGAAGACGAGGAGATTTACGACGCCGCCGACCGCTTTATTGAAGGCGGCGATTGGATCGTTGAATGGCTCTGTGGCAAAGAAGCCCGCAGTTCCTGCATGGCGGGATACAAGGGGATGTGGGATAAAGAAGAAGGCTTCCCTTCCCCTGAATTGCTCAAAGCCCTGCATCCAAAACTCGCCAATCTCGTAGAACAAAACTCTCCGCCGACATCCGCCCGCTTGGAGAGAAAGCGGGTGGACAACGCCGCCAGCCGCCGAAATGACCGGACTCGTTCCAGGAACCGCCGTGGGCGTGGCCATTATCGACGCCCCACGCCGCCGTACCGGGTTCGTCCGTGACGCAAGTGGGAAAAATGCTCATGGTGATGGGAACCTCGACCTGTCACATGCTTCTCTCGGATAAAAAGATGAAAGTGCCCGGTATGTGCGGATGTGTAATGGATGGCATTCTGCCGGTTTTATGGCTACGAAGCGGGTCAGCCCGCGACGGGGATATTATTCGCCTGGTACGTGGAGAATTGCGCGCCCCCACTCTATCCACGAAGAAGCGAACCGGAGCGGCCGGTCCGTTCATGAAGTGTTAGAAGAACGCGCCGCAAGACTTGCGCCAGGCCAAAGCGGATTAATCGCGCTCGATTGGTTAATGGGAACCGATCCGTTTTGGTGGACGCGGAACTTTCCGGCTTGTTGCTTGGGATGACTTGACAACAAAACCGGAAGAGATTTACCTCGCGCTCATCGAATCGACCGCCTTCGGCACGCGTAAAATTATTGAGGCTTTTGGGGATAATGGCATTCCTATCAATGAACCTTTACGCCTGCGGGGGGCTTCCCGAACATAACAAATTGCTGTATGCAGGTCTACGCTGATGTGACCGGATTGGAGATCCGCATCGCCGAATCCCCGCAGACATGCGCGCTGGGCGCGGCGATTCTCGGCGGCCGTCGCCGCGGGGAAAGAAAACGGTGGCTATGACACTCCTCAAGAAGCCGCGGCCAAGATGGCCCGTCTGCGGGATGAAATCTATCGCCCCACCGCCGAACGTCATAAAAAATACACAGGACTCTATAACGAATACATCCAACTGCACGACTATTTCGGACAAGGAGGCAACAATGTGATGAAACGCCTGCGGGAGATCCGGATGCTGTAATTTAATGTAGAATGTAAGTTTGTATGTAAGTTAATGCAAATGGGAAAAATATCATCACAGTCCAACAATCATGAACCAAACAACCAAATCCACCCGGCGGGGATTCCTTAAACACCGGCGGCGTTTTACGATTGGAGCGAATATCGCTTCAGCGCGCACGTGGGATAAACCGAACCTGCTGTTTTTATGGACCGACGAACAACGCGCCGACACGATGTCCGTGTATGAAATTCCCGCATCCAAGCGCCCAACTTGAATATGCTGGCGAGTGAATGCGCAGTCTTTGAAAACGCGTATGTCAGTCAACCCGTCTGCACACCATCCCGTTCAACGGTGTTGACAGGCCTTTGGCCGCATACCAACACATGCACGCAGAACAATATACCTTTGCCTCAATCCATTCCCTGCCTTCCAGAACTTCTCAACGATCCCGATTACCACTGCGGTTATATGGGCAAGTGGCACTTGGGGACGAGATTTTCGCGCAACATGGATTCGATGAGTGGGTGAGCATTGAAGACGGATATCGAAAGTATTATCGGGAGGGGCGTGACCAGGACCAAAGAGTGATTACTGGGGTTTCCTGAACGAGTTGGGATACAAGCCCGACACCGATAGTGGTTACTATAGCGTGATTCGCCGCCCGGCGGCCGATTGAACATTGCAAACCGAAATTTCTTGAACAAAACGCCTGTGATTTTCTCCGGCGTCATCGCAAAGAGCCGTTCGTTTTACATATTAATTTCCTTGAACCGCACATGCCGTTTTTCGGCCCGCTCGATGATCTGCACGATCCAAGCGAAGTGACGCTGCCAAAGAATTACTCCGATCCGTTGGAAGAGAATGAACCGCTGCGATACCGCCTTCTGCGCGAGCGCTACCGGCAGCAGGGATACGATGGACACGACCTGAAAACCGAAGCGGGATGGCGCCGCTTAACCGCCAATTATTGGGGACTGGTGACGCAAGTGGACCGCAGTGTGGGAGCCATTCTGGAGACACTCGAAACACTCGGTTTGGCGAACAACACCATCGTTGTCTATACCAGCGATCATGGAGATATGATGGGTTCTCACAATCTCTTAGCTAAAACCGTCATGTATGAAGAATCCGTGCGCGTTCCCTGGCTCATCCGTTATCCCAAAGAAGATGCGCTCTCAACGCATTTACAAACAACCCGTCAGTCACATTGATATGGTTCCCACCTTATTAGAACTAATGGGAAAAACCAGCCAATGCCGCGTTGCCTGGCAAAAGCCTGATTCCTTTCATGGATGAAAGCAAAAAAGAAGCGGACCCAGTATTCATTGAATGGAATCCCGCGAATAATCAGACACCGTATACAATCAAAACCGCCTTGATCGATGATGTGCTTCGAGTCAATCAAGCGTCGATCCGCACGGTGATCACACCTGACGGATGGAAACTATGTTTATGCGATCACGATAAAAGCCAACTTTTCAATCTCAGGATGATCCCGGTGAAACAGCCAATCTCTTTTATTCAAACAAACATAACGATGTCATAAAAAAACTTACAAAGAAAATTCAGAAATGGCAGGTTAAGACGAACGACTCGGTGGAAGTGATATAACTAATTCCAAGAAAAAAGGCACATCCGATAAATGAATATGTAACGTTTAATATTAATTCTCTTTTCATGTAAGATTGCGTAATCATGTTCACCCAGCCTTTCAAGGCTGGGATGGTAAATCGGATTCACAACCCTTTTCAGAAGGTGAATTAGTTATCATTTCCCGAACACAATTTTACAACATACACTGCACATTTTTAAATAATACGTTGCGTATAACTTACTTATTATGATTGGAACCATTCAATGAACGAACTTCCCCGCATCGCTTTTATCGAACAACGTTTCCCCCGTCCCCAAGTCGGCTCGATCGCTCAAGCCATACAAGGCGGATTTAGCACTGATACGCTGGCTCAAATGGATCTCCGTGGCAAGCAGTTAGCCATCGCGGTTGGCAGCCGGGGGATCGCCAACCTTGCTGAGATCGTTCGTGAAACAGTGACGGTTCTTAAGACGCGCGGCGCGGAGCCGTTTATTGTGCCCGCGATGGGTTCTCACGGTGGAGGAACTCCAGAAGGTCAGCAAAAAACCCTCGAGGATTATGGCGTAACTGAAAATAATATTGGAGCGCCGGTTCGATCATCAATGGAGACAATCTGTCTCGGTGAAACCAATGACGGGATTCCCGTACACATCGACCGGATCGCCTCCGAATCTGATGGTATTATCGTCATCAACCGGATCAAACCTCATACGGATTTTCACGGCGTCATCGAAAGTGGGATTCTCAAAATGATCACAATCGGATTGGGAAACCGCAATGGAGCGCTAGCCTGTCACGCCAATACCAGCCGCCTGACGTATGACCAAATCATTTTATCCATTTCAAACACCGTTATCGCGGCGGGAAAAATCCTTTGTGGCGTGTCGGTATTGGAGAACGCTTATCACGAAACCGCTTCGATCGAAGTCATCCCCGCCGCGAATATCGAAGACCGTGAACGCGCGTTGCTGCCCCGCGCAAAGGAACTAATGCCCTCGCTTCCCGTAGATCAAGCGGAGGTTCTGATGATCGATCGTATCGGGAAAAATATCAGCGGCGCAGGAATCGATCCGAATATCTCCGGCCGTTGGTTTGGCGTCAATCATCGTGTGCAGGAAACGCCTGACATCACCCGCATCGTAGCGCTGGATCTGACCGAAGAATCAATGGGAAACGCGGTCGGAATTGGACTGGCGGATTTCTGCAGTAAAAAGCTCGTCGACAAGATGAACCCATCCATCTCCTATCTCAACTCAATCACATCCCGCAACCTGCCGACGGTTTTCATCCCTATCCATTTCGATACGGATCAAATCATGATGCGTCAAGTCATGGAATCATTGGGGGAACGAGTTACGGCGGAGAATGTCCGGCTGCTCTGGATACGCGATACGCTTTCACTCAAACGAATCGCCGTATCGGAAGCGTTGGTACCGGAGTTAAGGGAGAATCCACAAGTCGATTCAATCAGTGAATTGCAATCGATTCGGTTTGATGAGGATGGGATGCTCGATGGGCTTTTTGATGATTAAAAACGGTGAATTCGATTTTGTTTTTTTGTCTGAATCAGGATCACCAAGATTTTCAGGATATGCAGGATATTAATCTAGATGACATATTTCAATCGGTATTAATAATCCTACCCAATAAATCCATTCCTCAAAATATACAATGCCCGTTCTAATTGAGATTCTTTCACGAAGGTATAATCCGCTTCCCTATTTGGGATGGTGAAGACATGGACGCCGGCTTCGATCAACGCTTCTACGATTGAGACTAACATCCCCGCAAGTGAAAATTTGAAGGAGCCTTCTAACTTCAGCGCGCGCCAGCCGCGTTCGCAGTCAACGCCTTCAGGAACATGCTTTTCAAGACATACGATCGAGAGTTCATCCGACGTGCGCGTCATAGAACAGAACGGTCCCACCGCCGCCCACTCCGGAATCGGTTCATGCGGGCTGAACCGGCATATGGCGAAAATATCGTCGAAAACGGAAAGAGTTAATGTGTTGTCTGTCATGGGGATCGCTTCCTCATTAATAATTCTCTATCACTATATACGATTCGACTGGGATGGTTAGTTTAATTTTTTTTCAAAAAACGATTATTTTTTTTCTGTCGAAAATAAAAGGGAAAGATATATTGGAGTAACGGATAATTATAAAAAAGATAACGATCGAGATTACAACGAATAAATGAAAATGAGTTGCGGGAGAAATCTCTAACGAGTAAGCTTTAGAAACTCATTTTCATATAAACCAACATGATTGAGATCACAATCTGCAAATGAAAATGAGTTGCGGGAGAAATCTCTAACGAGTAAGCTTTAGAAACTCATTTTCATATAAAAGAGTAACGAGTGGAAAATGCGAATATAAAATGACGATCGGCCTAGGTGAAGGTGAGGAGTATGGATAGATCTCTATCTTTTTGAAATATTTACCGCCGCCGATCGTCTAATTATATCAGATACGGTTCAAGGTATTCGTTATATCGTTATCGGCATTTCACCGTTCCATCTCATTGAACGCTTCACGGATTTGCTTTTAAGCATAGAGGGATAGGAAAATGAGTGATGACGCGAAAATACTTACAATTGAAGGCGATTTGGATTATCAAGCGGTCTCCAAGATGGACAAAGTGATGGATCAAATCCGTCTGCCTCAATCCGGCCCGCTTGTGATTGATTTGCGCAACGTATTGTACATGAATTCGTCCGGTTTAGCGTTGCTGTTAAGACTCCGGCAACGGGCGAAAACCCCCGTTATTCTAGCCAACCTTTCTGAACGGATCCGGTCCCTATTCCAAATCTACCGGATCGAGGAGGATTTTTTCACCTTCATCGAAGATCGGACGCTTAAGCCGTCTCCTGTTTATGTGGAATCGCGTTGAGTAAATTATTGAGAATTAGCGGCGGGCAGCATTTGCAGGCATTGAATCATGGCGCGGCCGTCGTGGGTAGGGGGATTTCCACGAACCGGCTTTGTCTCCAGCCGGTTTGCCATCCTCACCGATTTGACTGTGCCAGTCACCATTCTTCCAATCAACCTGTTTTTTCTCAATCCAATCAAGCGTCTTCAAGAAACAGTTCAGATACACCTCTTCCCCCGTTAATCGGTACATCGTCAGCGCGCTGACAAGAGCCTCCGACTGCACCCACCAGACTTTGGCGCGCCGGTCGGCGTGGGATCGAAAACCACCGGAATCGTAGAATCCTCCATTCTTTGTGTCATACCCGTATTGAAGCGAGTATTGGAAGAGCGTGTTGTAAAGATCGACGAAAGGCCCGTTGTTGATCCCGGCCGCCTCACAGGCTTCATAGAGCAGCCAGATATTCTCCAAGTCATGTCCGTAAGAAATCCGGTCGTAGGAGGGGCTGCGAACTGGATTCCAGCTTTGCGTGAATTTGTCTGTACAGGCGCCGATCATCTTCCGGACGACAGAATTGCTCTGGATGTTGATCAATTCAATCAACCGTTCCCGCGCCACCGCGTCACGGGTGACGGTGTAGTACGATGTCAACGCTTCCAGCAGGTGCAAGTGCGTATTCCATCAATTTCATGTTGGGCGGCACACTCATATAATTATTGACTCCGGGGGAGAGAGGAACCCAATCGCTGCGGAACGATTCCTGATAACCGCCGTACGTTTTATCATGCGCGATGTATTCAAGCAGACTGAAGAGCTGCCGCGCGAGGGATTCCGCCGAAGGATCGCCGGAAGCCAGCGCGTATTCCGAGATCGCGTATAGCGCGAACGCCTGTCCATAGAGATGTTTGTCAGGCATGGTCGGCACGGCGCCGGTTGAATCCACCTCCCAGAAGAAACCTCCCCGCTGCTGATCCCACATGCGGTCACGCAGGAACTCATACCCATGCCGGGCCGCATCAAGAATCGAGTCCGCTCCTACGCCGGCATTCACAAGACGGGAAAAAAACCAGACGGTCCGGGCTTGTGTAACGAGGCGTTTATTCCCCCTGCCCTTAAACTTGCCATTCACATCATGATTGAGTTGATAGCCACCATCTGTCTGGTCGAGAGTTTGAGGATACCAAAATGGGATGATGTTCTCGTCGAGAATTTTCCCAATCGTTTCCGCGCTGACCGCCAACTTTTCTTCGGCGGATGAATTCGTCTGGGCTTGAATTCCTTTACCGCAGAAAATACTGACAAAAAGAAATAACGTTACCAAGCATAGAAACCGAGGACGCATAATTGTTCTCCAGCAATAAGATTGCGCCGGCCCGGCCGGCGTGAATATCTACTAAAAAAGGTATCGGAAAAAAGAGGAAAATGTCTATGAATGGATGCCGTAATAAAACCTTGCAAGAAGAAACGTATTCAAACTTATATCAGACAGTAAATCAACACCGCAATATGTGATATTTTTTTCTATCGGGTAATTACCGTTTGGATCTGTTATTATAACTTATTTTTTGCTCAAACACTCATTGCAAATCCCACGGATTTCAACTTTCTTTAAATTGATCTTTCCAAATGCCCCCGTAGATTCGGGGATGGTGAGTTCATCAAATTCCGGCCAATAGAAATCCTCGATTTTCTTGCACTCCGAACAGATGAAATGATGATGTTCCTCTAAATTGGAATCATACCGGCCTTTGTCAAACAAACATTGAACGCGCGTAATCAGACCATATTCTTCAAACAGAGTCAATGTACGATACACGGTATCCAATGAAACGGTTGGAAGAGAACTGCGGATCCGGTTATAGATCTCTTCCGGTGTGGGATGACCGGGCAGCGAAAGAAGCGCACGATAGATTTCCAATCGTTGGTGAGTCACTTTCAAATCGTGTTCACGACATAGATCAGTAAACTCATAGATACACTGTTCAATCTCCGTTTGGGACCTGGTTTTCATTATTAAGACCTTAGCATAGACTTTCTTAATCCAAAATTAATATTATAACCGCTAGAAAAAAACCTGACAAAAAAAATCCAAGTATTTAACTATACCTCAGACCATTCTCCCCAGTTTTTCCGGACACTTTTTGATCCAGCAAAGATCTGTTAATTTCAAAATACCCCTATTTTAAAGCCTAAGCAAGACTTCTCTACTGTGCGTTTAGCCTGGGAACTTACCAAGCTAAACGCACATATTAATTTTAAGCAATTCTTTAAATATGCTACTTTTGAATACACCTAAACAATAGTGCAAATTCAGCGTAACATACTGACTGGAAAGAGTTTATAGGTATTTTCCTTTTCAATCGTCATCTCTGTTACTATCCAGAATCCCCATTTCTCCCCTATTTCAGGAAAAATAAGGGGAAATTTCCAGCAAAATATGTGCGTTTAGCATGGTAATTTTAGGGTTGATTTGTTGCGTTTAGCATGGTATAATTCAGGCATGATTCTATCACCGAAATGCAGAGAATATTTCAAGGGTTTACAAGCCAAAGTCACTCAAGGGATGGCTCAGCATGCGAGTTCTACGCCTTATTTCTTGGAGGACGATCCGATTGTCAGAAATTATGAGATCATTCGTGAAGTATGGATTGAAAGAGTTTCCATCCAAAGCATTTGCCACAAGTATAAGATTTCGCGTTCGCAGTATTACGAAAAGGAAGATTTGTTTGTGAAATATGGCCTACTCGGTTTGTTTCCTGAAATCAAACCCGCTGCGTCTTTCGCCGATTTGGAACAACTGGTCCTTTTGGTCAGTGAGGCGCGTTCCTCTCTTTCACAGCAAGCCATGTTGCGGATAGCCGAAGCGCTTCCCTTAACACAAAAGGAGGCTGATATTGACTGCATTGCACAAATCTTGGCGTCATACGGCCGCTCCGTTTCTGATCAACCAGCGGACAGCTATTTCTGGGATCGCATCCAACGCATCCTCAAGCAACTGGGAAGACTGAAGAAAAGCGGCAGGCAAGAACGGGACAAAAAGCAGCGGAGAAAAACCTTTTTCAGTGATCAGGATTCCTGTCACATGCGTTTGGAATTAGTACGAGAGTTGTTCTTCAATCCTTCTCTTGCCGTCAAAGAGACTTGTTCCCAGTTTGCGGTCTCGCTAACCAGCTATTACCGGCTTGTAAAAGATTATCGTCTTTGGGGGCCATGGGCCGTTCTCCCGGCGTATAGCGTCGGGAAAGATCCCATGAGCAGTGAAACCGAACTCAATATTCTCCTCAAAAAGTTACGCTATCCAGACTGGTCCGCCCAGCAAATTGTCAATGCACTGAAATTGCGTTGTTCACGATTTGCGGTCAATCGAGTATTCAAGCACTGGGATTTGACGAACAAAAAACGTCACCCCATCACGTTGGACCAATATTTCCCGAGAGAAATTCGCACGGAGGATCAACCATTCCCAAGTCGATCCAGCGCCTACCATCTCTACTCCGAACAATCCCTTTTGGACTCCCGGCGAATCAATCGCCACTTTGAATTGATCTGCCAAAAAATGCAGACTCACGCCTACCATTTGTGCGATCCGGGACCGCTTTTGCTGGCGCCGTTTGTCAATGATCTGGGGATTGTACAGGCCATGGAGAGTTATGGCCCGGCGCGGTTGAGAGGTCAGGAGCTGACCAATCTGGCTTTATTGAATGTGTTCCGTATTGTCGGAGGCTACCGCCGCATTAACCATTTGAGCAACAATCGGGATCGTTCCGTGGCTTTTGCCAGTGGTCTGGGTCTATTTGGAACCCGGTCAAGATATTATCAGGATACTCTGGAATTCAAATTTGATCAATTACATGCTCTGCGTTGTGATCTGATCAATCGGGCCAAAGAATTGGGACTGATCGAAGGGATGAAAATCGCGTTTGATTTCCATTTTAAACGGTTTTTTCGGGGAACGCGGTCAAGAAAAAGGGATCGGCAAAGGGCCGGATAAATCAGGGGATTTGGTTCCAGGATTCCGCCCTCATGTCGCCTGGGATTTGGCGAAGAACACAATTCTATCGATCTGTTATTATCAAGGAGGTGTGAGAGCGCCAGGCATTGTGGAGCAATACTGTGAACACCATATCTTTCCTCTTTTGGATCCACTGGCTATCCGCGAGATCTACATGGATTCGGAATATACCAAAGAAGCCAGCCTGCAATATTTCAAACAGGTTCGTTGCGCCAATGGGGAGGTTTATCTCTGCTTGAAAAAAAACCGGCAGATCAAAAAACTGATTGCGCCGGCTTTGGAATCTAAAGAGGAATGGGAAAAGTGGGATAATGAAGATGAAATCAAAACCATACAGGTCACGCTTCCAAAAACACGACTCCCCCTGCAAATTGTCATTCTTAGAGATCTTGAAACCCGGAAAAATATTCGCTGTTTTGGCAGCACAAACACGAGTCTGTCCTCAAAGGATCTGTTACAAAAATATCGATATCGCTGGTTGATAGAAAACGGATTAAAAGATTTGGTTTACAGTTACTTTCTTGATGAAATGTATGGCAGTGATCCAGAGAAAATCGAATTTGAGTTCTACTGTGTGATGATTGCACGTTTGAGTTACGAATACTTTCTGAAAGACGTCGGAGGCGAATACTATCACCATGAAGACGGCAATAAAACCACTTTACAAACGATGCGTTGTTTACTTTTCGAAAAACGGAACTTTACTTTAGAGCAAGATGCCAAAGGAAATTTAATACTTACATTGCTTGATACCAACGGGAATGATTTGGAGCGACGGGTCGCCCAGATGCTTGATGAGAGAATGGCTAACGGGATGAATAAAGTCTTGTGGTGGGGAAACCGAGGTCTTGTTTTACGTTTTCACGAGCAATACAAAAACGCCGAAATGTCCGGTGATGCCGCTGTAGTAGTGTCCGAAAAAGAAGGGTAGAATCGTCTGTACCTAATTTTTGTTTAGAGGAAAGAACAATAATGAATTCAACCATTGACAGACGGACATGAATATGCTCTAATAAGTCCTAAATAGGAATGATTCCTATTTAAAAAGTCTATAGGAGAGAGAGGATATCAAACAATGGGAACAACAGAGAATCTACAGGAAGCATTTGCGGGTGAAAGCCAGGCTAACCGCCGTTATCTCGCGTTTGCTCAAAAAGCCGATGCGGATGGATTTCCTCAAGTAGCGAAACTGTTCCGGGCCGCCGCCGATGCGGAAACCATTCACGCTCACGCGCATTTACGCGCCCTGGATGGAATTCAAAGCACCGAGGAGAATTTAAAGGCCGCAGTGGAAGGCGAGCGATACGAGTATCAAGAGATGTATCCAGGATTTCTATCCACTGCGCAGCAGGAAGCAAACAAGCGCGCTGAAATCGGATTTCGGAACGCCAACGCCGCCGAAGAAGTTCACTACAATCTTTATAAACAAGCGCTGGAACGAGTGCAAGCGGGTCAAGACCTTGACGCTATTTCTGTTTATGTTTGCCCGGTATGCGGGAATATTGAGTTTGGAACCCGTCCGGAACGATGTTCCATCTGCAACGCTATGGGAGAGAAATTCTTCGAAGTTCAATAATTCCCTTCCTTTTTCTATTGCGAATTATTCTAAACTGGTCTTTCATTGAATTGCGGGATTTAATTCATGGATTCGCATCGCGATGATATATCATGCGAATCCGCTGTTCCCGCAATTCATCGCAATTTTATTTAATCCATCCTAACGGAGGAAAACCAATGGGAACTCCTTCTTCCAAATCATGGATCTGTACGGTGTGCGGTAACATAGAAGAACCGGAAGCGCCTGATGTATGTTCCGTATGTGGAGCGAGTGGAGACGAGTTTAAAGCGATGGATAGCGAGAAGAACGCCTCAACCCGCGCCAGCGCGGCGCAATGGGTTTGCGGGAATTGTGGCTACACCCATGAAGGTGATAATCCACCCGAATTCTGCGAAGTCTGCGGCTCTCCGCCGGACGCATTTAAACAACAGCAATCCTCCACAATGGGAGAAAGCGCACAAGTGGTTGATGAATACTTGGGAGAATGGGCAAAAAAAGATGATCCTTTCGAGAAGAAATTTTCCAGGATTGCGGATCTAGCCAAACATGGAAAAAGCGAAATCACCCCCATGCGGACGCAGAAAATGTTTCCCGATTGGGATACGATCCTCTTTAAGGGCGCGCAATTGTATCGAATGCCCCTCAATGAGGATGAAGAAGTCCTTACAAAAACAATTCTCGGTAAAACAGCGAAGCGGCCTTTAGATCTTTCCATTCCCTTTTATGTGTCACATATGTCTTTCGGCGCGTTATCCCGTGAAGCAAAAATCGCCCTTGCGAGAGGTTCAAAACTCGTAGGAACCGCCATTTGTTCGGGTGAAGGCGGGATGTTGCCCGATGAACGCAACGAGGCTGGATTCTACATCTACGAACTCGGCACCGCGTCTTTTTCCCATGTGGACGAAGCGATTCAACAGGCCGACGCGGTCGAAATAAAAATCGGTCAAGCGGCCAAACCCGGCATGGGAGGCCATCTCCCTAAAGAGAAAATCACGGATGAAATCGCCGCGATTCGAAAAATCACAAAAGAACAGGATTCCATTTCCCCCGGACGGCCGTTCAATATCTCAACGAGGGATGATTTGATCAAACAAGTTGACCGATTACGGACTCTGATTGAAGGCAAACCAATCGGAATCAAACTCGCCGCTGGTCATATTGAAGAAGACTTAGAATTTGCCTTAAGCGCGAAGCCTGATTTTATCACGATTGATTGCCGTGGCGGCGCGACAGGCGCCGCGCCCACCTATATCAAAGACAACGTGTGCTTGCCCCCCATTTTCACGATTCACCGGGCGAGAAAATACCTCAATCAGGTGGGCAGTAACGTAACCTTATGCGTAACGGGAGGCTTCCGGGACAGCGCGGATATCGCCAAAGGATTGGCGCTGGGTGCGGACGCGATCGCGTTGGCCACAGCGTCTCTGATCGCGATAGGTTGCCAGCAATACCGAATCTGCCACACGGGGAATTGCCCTGTTGGGATTACGACCCAAAATCCAGACCTTCGATCCCGCCTGCAGATTGAAGAATCCGTCAAACGCTTTGTACGCTTCTATGAAACGACCAAAGAAGAACTAAAAAACTTCGCCCGGATCAATGGGAGAAAAGACGTTCACGACCTAGATTTAACGGATGTGTTTACAATCAGCAGTGAAGTATCGAATTTTACGGATATTGAACACGCGTGATAAGAGAGCCTCTTTTTTGAGACGCCTTCTAACTAACCATATAATTCTGGGCCAATTTCGTATACGCGGTGATTTGCCGCTGGCGCCAAGAGTCATCCATTCCAAGTTCTTCCTTCATCAATTCCGCCACTTTCGGCGCCATTTGGACACTGATTTTGGCTCCGAGCAACAAACAGCGCGTACGCCTAGCAAGGAAATCTTCGACGGTACGCGCCATTTCGTTTCGAACGGCCCAGACGACCTCTCCCGCCAAGACGGGACGGTCTGGATGGAGCCGTTCCTGATACCGTAGATCGGAATCGATCAAATTTTGAAGAGCGGGCGCGTCTGAACCATAAATGGCTAAATCACCAAACTCATCCGCGTGCCGGTGATAACCATGCACGTTCAGTTCTTTCGTCACGCAGGGGATTTCATCCAATCCTGCGACTAACGCCGCTTGATCGACACAGTCTTCCGCCATTTTTCGATAGGTGGTCCATTTCCCCCCCGCGATGGTGATTAAACCGGAGCGGGATATATGAATCGTATGGTCGCGGGAGAGTGAAGCAGTATTCTCAGCGCTACCGGCCCGTACCAATGGCCGGATACCGGCGAACGCGCTAAGCGCGTCGTGTCGTGCAGGATTCTTGGTTAAATATCTCGCCGCATGCTTAAAGAGAAAATCCAGTTCTTTTTCCAACGGAATGGGTTCAAGTGAAATTTCATCGATAGGCGTATCGGTCGTTCCGATCACAACGCATTCATGCCAAGGAATCGCAAATAATACACGCCCATCATCTGTGTGAGGAACCATGATGGCCGTTTCTCCTGGAAGAAAGGATTTATCCAATACGATATGCACACCTTGACTCGGTTTGATCATGGATTGCGCGCGACCGTCATCCATCCTTCGAATCCGGTCACAGAACGCTCCTGTAGCGTTGATTACGGCTTTCGAATTCAGAGAATACGTGGCGCCGCTTTCCAGATCCCGCGCTTCTACGCCACTGACAAAATCATTGGTTTTCCTTAAGCCCGTCACTTGCAAATAGTTGATTAACCCCCCCCCCTGGCCGGCGGCGGTTTCGGCCAGATTGATCACCATGCGGGAATCGTCAAACTGCCCGTCGTGATAAATGACACCCCCAATTAAACCGTCGGTCGCAACCGTCGGAATCCGCTCAATCACCGCTTCTTTCGAAAGGTTCTTGGACCGGCCAAATCCATATTTTCCAGCTAAGAGATCATATAGACGGAGACCGATTCCATAGAACGGGGCTTCCCACCATGTGTAATTGGGCACGATAAACGGTTGATCGTGAACGAGATGGGGCGCGTTATGGAGCATCAAACCGCGTTCTTTCAACGATTCTAAAACGAGTGAAATATTCCCCTGCTGTAAATAGCGTACTCCTCCATGAACAAGTTTTGTGCTGCGGCTCGATGTGCCGGCGCCGAAATCATGTTGCTCCAATAGAAGTATTCGATATCCCCGCGAAGCCGCGTCCACCGCTACGCCGACTCCAGTCGCGCCCCCTCCGATTACAATCATATCCCATACAAATTCGGGACGCCGCCTGATTGTATTCAACATCTCATTTCGTTTCATAATTAGTAATAGTGTAGCGGATTTGATAGAATGAAAGGAGTTAAAAAGAGTAAATAACTCGCAGAAATAAAGGGAAGAGCAAAAGGATCAGCGAGTCACTCATGAACGCAGCGAGCGATGGATCGCGTCCAAGAGTTCATCATTTGACACTGGTTTATTTAGATATTCACGAACGCCGATTTCTTTGACTTGCTCTCGCGTCACTTGATCGCTGTAGCCGGTGCAAATAATGATAGGAATCTCCGGACGGATCGCTAACATATTTCTAGCCAATTCAACGCCGGTCATGTGGGGCATGGTTTGATCGGAAATAATGAGATCGAACTCATTGGGATGAGACTGAAAATATTTAAGCGCTTCAATACTCTCCGTGATGCCTTTGACGTTGAAACCAGCGCGATTTAAACGGATTGTATTCATCTTGACTAAAGCGCTTTCATCATCGACATAGAGGATCGAAGCGTTTGAGGTTTCAACCGGTTCTCTTTTTTGGGGAAGTTCCGGTTTCTGAACCTTCGTCTGGGATAAAGGAAGATATACAGAAAACGCAGTTCCCTTCTCCGGCTGGCTTTCTACATCGAGAAATCCCCGGTGGTTTTTCACAATCCCATGCACGACGGACAATCCCATCCCTGTCCCTTCGCCTTCTGGTTTGGTCGTGAAGAATGGTTCGAAAATGCGGTCAATGATTTCCGGCGCCATTCCAGCGCCGTTATCTTTAACAGTAATTACAGCATATTCCCCAGGAGGGACGTTTTCCAATCGCTTTCCACTCTGTCTTGAATTAATAACCGCAGTAGAAAGTGAGACGTCCATCTCTCCGCCTTTTTCTTTCATCGCATAAGACGCGTTGGTCGATAAATTCATTAACACCTGATGAATCTGGGTTGCGTCACCATGAATCCAAATGGGATTCTCAGCGATCATGGAAGAGATTTCAATTGTACTGGGCAACGTGGAACGCAGGAGTTTGAGGATTTCTTTCACCAATGGATTCAATTCGAGAGCCTCTTTCGGTTTATCCGTCTTTCGGCTGAATTCTAAAATTTGGCGGACTAAATCCTGCGCCCGTTGAATCGCTTTTTTGATTTCTTTAGACCATTCCTCCGTATTCCCATTGAATGTCATATCACCACAGAGCAATTCAAAATAACCTTGGATCGCGAATAAGATATTGTTGAAATCATGCGCGATACCGCCTGATAGCGTGCCGATCGCCTCCATTTTTTGCGATTGACGCAGTTGCTTTTCCATTATAACTTGTTCGGTGATATCGCGTTTCACTGAGACGTAACCAATAGTTTTTCCATCAGTATCTTTCAACGGTGATATTGTCGCGTATTCTGTGAATAAATCTCCCTCTTTTTTTCGATTGATAATTTGACCGGACCATATGTTTCCGGATATAATCGTTGTCCAAAGCTGCGAATAAAAAGCGTCATCATGCTCCCCGCTTTTTAGAATATTGGACTTCTTTCCAATGACTTCACTTGCTGAATATCCGGTATTCTTCTCAAAAGCGGGATTGACGTATTCAATGATCCCTTGTGTATCCGTTATGATGATGTCTTCCGCCGCATGATGGATAGCCTGCGCCAGTTTGTTTTTTTCTTCTTCGGCTTGTATCCGGGATTCAATTTGTTGGCGAAGTTTTTGATTAAGTTCCTGCAACGCGAGATTATGTAACTGCAGACGTTGGCTGCGGATATAAAATATTCCAACGATGATGAACAATACAAGAAGCACAATTGTGATTCGGAACCAAACCATCCGCCAATAAGGGGCGATGATGTGTATGGCCAATTGGAGTTCGCGTTCTTTCCAAACTCCATCACTATTGGTTCCTTTGAGATGGAAGATGTAATTCCCTGGATACAGATTGTAATTGGCGTCCCGTTTGGATCCCACATCATTCCAATCCGTATCAAAACCTTCCATCCAGTAGGCATACTGGTTCTTTGATGGATTGGAAAAATCTAATGAGGCGAATTCAAAAGTAAGAAAACGTTGTTGATAGTTGAGTGTTATCTCATTCGGTTTCTTCAGGCTATACAAATTAAACGCATCGCCGTTCACCTTAAAGGAAGTGATGACGAGAGGGGGTTGGTATTGGCTTTTTTGAACTCGGTTGGGATCAAAAATGTTTAATCCATTTATACCACCAAAGAACATTTCTCCAGCAGAATTACGAAACGACGCGCCACGATTGAATTCGTTGCTCTGTAAACCTTCATCGACAGTAAAATGACCGATGATTTCCTGCGCGGTTTGATCGAACTGGATCAATCCGTAATTCGTTCCAAGCCAGAGAACGTTTAAGTTGTCTTCTTGGATGGAGTAGATTGTATCATCCGGCAAATTGTCATCGATCGTAAAACGAGTAAATTGTTTAGTTTGAGGATCAAACCGGTTTAGACCGGATACAGTCCCCACCCATACATCGCCATTGGCTGATTCATGGATACAGAGAACGAAATCATTTGAGAGACTATGTGGATCATCTGGATCGCAATTGAATGTTTCAACGGTCTGATTGGTCAGTTGAATTCTATGTAGGCCTTGCTGACTCCCTGTGTACAAAAAATCTCCTATGAATGAAAAAATATAGTAGTATTTTGGATCGAGTAAATCACTTAAGGGATGAGGGATAATCTCATAGGATTCATTCTCTCTAGGTTGAATAATTTTCAAACCTTCACCGTATGTGCCCGCTAAAAGATGTCCATCCCGATCTTCGTCAATTTGTGAAATGACCCCTAAATTCGATCCCTTGGATTCTTCAATCAAAACAGGAGTTTCACCAGGATTTAATAGATAAATTAGATCTTTCTCCGTTCCGATCCAAAGAATCCCATTCTGGTCTATATAAAGTGTTTTTGGGATTTCTTCCAATGAAAAAAACTGAAACGTCCGGTCCTCTGCCTTGATCTTCGTTAATTGTTTTGAAAGCGTGGCCACCCAGATATTGCCTTGCCGATCTTGACAAACCGCATTGACATAACGATGCGGTAGTGAGGCGTCCGGCTGAAGATTATGGGTATATAAACGAAAAGGATTCGGCTTTGCGGGAAAAACAGATAATCCAAAACCATTTGAACCACACCAAATCATTCCAGATTGATCTTTAAATAAGGATTGGATATGACTGGATATGATAGAAGAAGGATTCGACAATTCATGCTTGTATACCACATAATCCTGAGTGATTGGATTGTATCGTACCAATCCTTGTGTGGTCCCAAACAAAAATTCATTTATAGGCAGTAGCAAGGCGTCGCGAAACGGCCACGTGAAAAATTCCAGCGCCCTTTCAAGTGATGGATAGACAAATTTGGATTCCGCTGTATTGAAGGTCAGAATCCCTTGTTTTGAAGGAAACAAAATTAAATTCCCTTCCCCGTCTTCTCGAAGCAAATACGGAGTGAATGCTTCTGGAACCGGATATGCTTGAAATGAATATGTATCGAAATTGTATTTTAATAATTTGCGGGGAGGTTGATGGCTTAAGATCCAAATATCCCCATTCCGATCGGCATGGATTTCAATTTCCAATGGTGAAGAAGTGTCTTCTTCATCTCGATACGGTTTAAGATTGATCGGTGTGTATTCATAGGTCGATCGATTAAAGCGAATCACCTGACCGTGCATAGACAGCCAGAAAAATCCGAATCGGTCTTCAACAATCTGATTGATGTAATTCGTCTCGACTGATAGATGTTCGATTGTGGGATAAAACCGGGTAAACGTTTCCGCGCCTCGATCGAAAGCATTGAATCCATTTCGAGTTCCCGCCCATAATGCTCCATCACGATCGATTTGCATACAAGTGACAAAACTGTCCGATAGTGATTGTGGATTTTCTACATTATGTTTATAGATTTTGAACGTTTTACCATCGAATCGATTCAATCCAGCCAGAGTTCCAAACCATAGATAGCCCTCTTGATCCTGAATGATATCCGAGATAAAACCTTGCGATAATCCATCATCGATAGTGAGATGTTTGAATTGGACGGTTTCTTGCGCATAGGATGGAAAAAGAACTCCTTGACTGCAAAGAATCAAAGAGCATTGCATCAAGAAACGTGAACAAATATATACTCCATTGAATCTTCCCATAGGAAAATCTCAGTTAAGACAGTTGGATAGATCATGAATATATTCAGATACTATCATTCTTTTATTCAGATTATAATAATAGTTAAGAATATACTCTACTGGTAAGAAAAAACAAGAATATGTGGATCAATTACTATTATGGAATCATTTCTATGATCATTTGGGTGGATTATAGATTATACAAACAAGTTCACATTCCCCGCCGCCGCATGGTCGAGGTACATCGCGACACCCCCTTCTTCGACGCCATCGATCAATTCTTCCCGCTTGATTCCCATTAAATCCATCGACATGGCGCAGGCGACGAATGTCACATTTGAGGCTTTCGCGCTCTGGATCAATTCGGGGAGAGAGGAGGCGTTTTTCTTGCGCATGATCCCTTTAATCATGGCAAGTCCTATTCCAGCCATGTGCATCTTTGAGAGAGCCAGTTTCTCCGGTCCGCGGGGCATCATCCAACCGAACATCTTCTCAACAAGATTCTTTTTGACTGGAACCGCTTTATCTTTCCGCAGCGCGTTTAATCCCCAGAAAGTGAAGAATAACGTGACCTTCCTTCCCATAGCCGCCGCTCCGTTGGCGATGATGAACGCCGCCATCACACGGTCGAAATCATTGCTGAATACAACGATGGTCATATTCTTGCTCTGGGAGGTGGGAACTTGGGCGGAGGATTCGCTGGTATCGCATTTTTCAATCGTTGCGCGGTACTGACCTTTCGTTGATTCCAACTCGATCAGTTTGTGTCCGGTGCTATGACACCAGGCCGGCGCGTCGGCGGCGAAGCCGGGATCGCTCGCCGTAATCTGAACCGCTTCTCCCACTTGCATCGCATCGATCGTGCTTTTCAACTGTTGAATCGGGCCGGGACACTGCATGCCACAGGCGTCGATCTGTTTGACAATTTTTGCCGGAGCGCTAATCGTGAATGCGGTCTTCCCTTCCCCATTCGTTGACTCGGTTTTGTTTTTCTTTGGAGTAAGTGTCAGTTCCGCAATGCGCCCCGTCACCATGAGGTACGTCTTGTACCCTCCCGTCAGGTTGCGGCAGTTGAAACCATGTTGGGAGAGAATCCGGCAAGCGAGATAGCCCCGCAGGCCAACCTGGCACAGTACAAGCAGTTCCTTGTCACGAGGCAGTTCATTCAGCCGGTCCCGGAGTTCATCCAGAGGAATCACGATCGACTCTGGAATCACTCCAGCTTTCACTTCTTTGTCCATACGCACGTCCAAAATTAGTTGATCGTGTTTTGGATTCACGACATCTTCAACGTGACAAAGCCTGACATCGCCTCGGAGGAAATTGGCCGCGGCGAACCCGGCGTAGTTAACCGGATCCTTGGCCGACCCATAAGGCGGGGCGTAGGATAATTCCATCTCTTCCAGTTCAAACGCAGTAAGACCCGCCCGCAACGCAATGGCCAGCGCGTCGATTCGTTTATCCACTCCATCCGCGCCCACAGCCTGCGCGCCAAGAATTTTCCCGTCTTTGGGATCGAACAGGAGTTTCAGGCTCATTGAACAGGCGCCGGGATAATACCCTGCATGATTGGTAGGATGGACGTAGACTTTTTCATACGGGACATTAACACGTTTAGCCGCTTTTTCACTCAAGCCGGTCATGGCGAACGTCATATTGAACACTTTGCAAATAGCCGTCCCCTGCGTTCGTTTATAGACAGTATTCCGCTCAAATATCCGATCCGCCGCGATGCGGCCTTGGCGGTTGGCTGGTCCGGCGAGAGGGATGAGAACAGGATTCCCACTGATAAAATCCCGGACTTCAATAGCGTCTCCAACGGCGTAGATGGATGGATCGTTGGTTCGCATCGACTCATCCACTTGAATCCCATTTAACGCGCCGATCGTTAATCCCGCATCACGAGCGAGTGTCACTTCCGGTTTGACACCGATGGATAGAATCGCCAATCCGCAATCCACTACCCCCCCGTCACTCAGTTCGACTTGAAGACTGTTTTCTTTCTCTTGAAACGCTGTGACTGATACGCCCAGCCGTAAATCAACACTGTTGAGTTTCAATTCTTGATGTAGGAAAGAGACCATTTCAGGATCGGCGGGAGCCATAACCTGCTGGGTCATCTCAACGATCGTCACGTCCAATCCGCGATGACGCAGCGCTTCGGCCATTTCCAAACCGATAAAACCTCCACCCACGACAACGGCTCGTTTGGATTGCATTTCTTCCAATGCGTGGATGATGGTGTCCATATCATCCATGTTGCGAAGAGTCTTCACACGTTCACAATCAACTCCGGGGATCGGTGGACGCACTGGAGCCGCGCCCGGACTGAGAATCAAGGCGTCGTATTGTTCCTGGTATTCCTTGTTTGTGGTTAAGTCCTTTGCGGTGATTTCTTTTTTCTCCCGGTCGATGCGGAGA
This sequence comes from bacterium, assembly GCA_963663405.2. Lineage (GTDB taxonomy): Bacteria > Hinthialibacterota > Hinthialibacteria > Hinthialibacterales > Hinthialibacteraceae. The sequence goes on from CAXXSM010000088.1 coordinate 84,726, forward strand.
ATTTCGGTTTGTGTCCGCACATCGATCCGGAAACGTTTCCGCATTAATTCCGGCGTTTGTACGAGAAGTTTTTCCCGTTTCTCGATTTCCCCGCCAATATGGTACGGTAAACCACAATTCGCGAAGGAGATATATTCACCTCGTTCAAACATAATGATTTCCGCGTCTTCTGAAAGACGCCGGGCCCGCGCCGCCGCCGAAGCGCCACCGGCGACCCCCCCCACGATGATGATACGTTTTCGTTCTGACATAATCGCTCTCCTATCCTGTTTTTGTTTTTTTCGAAATTTTTTGGTTGATTGATCGCAAGCGCTGCGGATACATTGGAGCAGAGAGGGAAGCTGGGGATTCGCAATTGAATAAAAGACAAAACGGCCGCGCCGCTCACTGTCAAGATAACCGTAGCCCTTCATCAGCCGGAGATGCTCACAGGTCTGGTTGGGATTCAGTCCACACAACGAAGCGATCTCATGCACTGGATATTCCCCCTGCATCAAGATCTCTACAATCCGCAGCCGAGTTGGATGTGACATGACCTTGAGACAATCCGCCGTTTGCTCGAGAAACTCCATTGGTAAAAGTTGAATTTCGCCCATACTCTACTCCACTTATTAATATACCATTATATCGTGACCTCACGATATATCAAGTTTAAAATAGACTTTTTTTCTATCGGATGGAAAGTAGGTAATTCGATATATTTTTTAATTTCTACGGGAAAAAATATCGAGTAAGGGATCGATGGGCAGGGCTTCAACGGTTCGATTCATGAAGCCGGTTGTGGTTGTCGCTTTGAACATGGAATTATAGACCGCCTCTTCCACGGCTTCGACGACGGCCAGAAATAGTGGGCTCATGGAATTATTATGAACTTCTTCTACACTCTGGATCCGATTTATTGGATTGTAAGAGATAAGATTTCGTGTCGAAAACACGATGACGAAATCCCCAGAACCATTGCCGACAAACGAGCCTGTCCGGGCGAGGCCCAACGGCGCCCGGCGGGCCATTCGTTCCAAATTGCGGGATGAGAGAGGCGCGTCGGTGGCAATCACCATCATGCAGGAGCCTTTCTCTTGCGACGGAGTTTCCATACTCTCTCGATTGTTGTTCCTCTCTTCTTCGATTTGATCCTTGTAAGCGTACCGGCCTAGAATCTCTCCAACGGGCGCGGCTTTGATGGTCAAAACACCTCCAAAATTGGATTGTACAAGTACGCCAACGGTATATCCACCAAGGCTTTCAGGAAGAACACGTGAAGCGGTTCCAATCCCTCCCTTCCAACCAAAAGCCATAGTTCCCATTCCTGCGCCTACACAACCCTCTTCCACCGGTCCATCCTCCGCCGCTTCGATTGCGGCCCAAACGTCTTCTTCCGTTACGCTCATTTTCCGAATGTCACTCAAATACCCGCAATTCGTTTCTCCCACGACAGCATTGACAGATCGAACGCTTTCATTGCCAGGGCGCCGCAGTGTCCACGCGACAACGGCTTTCACCGCCGTTCCTACACTGAGCGTATCCGTCAACACAATAGGTGTTTCGATGTTTCCCAGTTCCTGGACTTGCAGGAATCCCGCCGCTTTGCCGAACGCGTTAGCGATGTAAACCGACGCCGGGACTTTTTCTTGAAATACATTGCCCCCATGAGGAAGGATGGCTGTGACGCCGGTTCGTATCGTATCCCCTTCATTCAAGGTCTGATGCCCGACGCGAACGCCGCTTACATCCGTGATGGCATTCAGTGGACCTGTTTGTAAAATACCTAGTTGAATCCCTAAATCGCGGATCCGTGGACGCCCCTTCCACGGCTTCAATCTCTCTGAAACAGGAATGCCATGAAGACGAGGACTTTGGAGATTGAACAGAAGGATTCGCCGCCACACATCAGGCATCTTGGATTGAATCATTTCCACAGCGGATGATCCTAAGTTAATTTGTGTTATTGGTACGCGTTTGACATATTCATTTGATATGCGCCCCGGCGTTCTTCCATATTTATAGGCGTATGTAAATGATCCAGCGTCTGTTAATTCAACTTGGCTTAGAGACCGGTTTGGGATTGATATATAGAATTCATCTGTTGAAACAGCCTTTTCGTCATCTGGTTCCAACAAAAGTTTCTGACCTTGGAGAGATGTATATAACTCCATCGCCGTCAATCGCGCTGGATCGATGAAACGAATCGTCTCCGCCAAAAGAGGCGCGTATGGAGCCTCGCCTTCCGCTGTTCGATATTCGCGCAACCGGGTAAAGGCGGTTTGAAAGAGATCCTTGTAGAATGGAAAATGTGTACAGCCAAGAATGACCGATTCGATCGGCTCGGTTCCTCCATTTCGCTTGTGAGTCTCAACTAAGGCTCAATGCATGATACCGGATATAGTTTTCCACGCTATTCAAGCGTATAGAATCGATTCGTTGATCCGCTCCCAATAATCCTTCACGAAGAAAACCATAGCGATCGAGAAGATTCGGATCGATAGGCGCTTGTGGATGATTCACCGCGGGACCGCGATAGTTCTCTTTATCCAGCTGTCCTGAAGGATCAATGTAGGATGCGTCTCCCTCGATCGCGCCCGCTAAACCAAGACACCCTTGCTGAATGACGGACGGCGCAGGTTGGTTCAGTTCCCTAGCGATTGTCTCAACCGCGCGGATGTATCCTTCACTGCTGCACGTTCCGAGAGTCGCCATCAACTCCAATGGAGCCAGTGGTCTTCCCTTTCTTCACCGCTCCTTTCGCTCCCGCATTCACAACACCGATAACGTGATGGGAAGATTCCAATGTTTCATCGCATTTACGATGTCATTCAAACCATAGGCCGTAGCCGTATTGCAAGCGATCACGATCGCTTTGACCGGCGGTTTATCGAAGCTGGGATATTGAGAATCACTGTAGGGCCAATAGCGGGCACCTAATAAAAAGATAGCGTCTTTGAGGATCAGTTCCCGCAAAAAATCGGTTTTCCCTTCGGAAGGGTAGTTCCCATAAGGCATATTGGCCTGATCGCCCAAATAGATGAAACGTTCATCTTCAAAATCGGCCCGGCCATCGGAACCAGGTTCATGGGTTCGGTTATTGAATTCGTCCAGCTGTAGAATTTCGTTGAATACCGTCAATCCTCCAACTCCAGAATCAAACACGCCGATAGGATATTCCTTCAAACTTGCCGTATAACGAGAAAATTCTATCGTGAAAACTTGCGATTCCCGTCGACGGCTGTTTCTGCAATCTGGGGAAGATCGTATCCATAAGAAGGAAGCGAGACGAATGGAAAGATTAGTAACGATAGAAAAATCATGGAACGATTCATAGACGCGCCTTTTGAAATAATCATATATAAGTAACTCATACTAAAGACTTTATAAAGATTCAGATAGATTAAACGTTAAGCCAAATACTCGTGATCCCGAATATCGGTCATAATTTCGCGGTTCACTGGTATCCCAGTAACTGCCATCTCTGTGGGTAATGGTTTCGGCACGATTTGACAGATATTAAAAATGAATACCGCGGAACCGGTACGATCCACTAATTTCAAGAGAAGTGGATGGCGTCCTTTTTCCAATTGAATTCGCGCGCTGGATTGATTGGGAAGGGCGGAAAGACGCTGAAAAGACTTTTTATTTTCATATACTTTTTTTCCTCCAATCCAGATGGCGCAGTCCTCATCATGATCGATCCACAATTCCGCTTCTTCATCGCGTGGAACGTCGATCCAACTGAAGGCATAGTATGAATGGCCATCTTCCACTCCGAAGTAGGATTCAAAGTCGATAAATTCATCGGAGAAGTAAATCGGTTCCGACCATCCATCGGCGCCGGCTTTGGCGATCACTTTTTCGTCAGGCGCATCAAGGCATGAAGTTTCGAGATCCGTTCCTTCTCCAGAATGAACCAGCCAAATATGATTCGATGTGCCGAACCGTGTCCGTCCATTATATCCGCCCCCGCCCCACCGCGGCGCCTTGGGGCGGGTGGATGTTCAAAATAGTACATGGATTCTTCAATGTTGTGTTCTCCAGTGATCGTGATACGATCCTCGTCCATCGTTCCCAAGCCCTCACGCGCAGCGCGTAAGAGATGCGAAACAATCGACCGGATTCAATCCCATCAGCCGCGCGCATGTAGTATCGAGCGCCACCATGTCTGTTCCCGCTAGAATCATGTTACGCCGTACACTCGGTCCACTACGGCCTTATCCCGCTCTTTGCAGACAATCGCGTCGACAACGTTAAAATCTGGACATCAATCGACGCGAGGTCGACAATCTCCCGCTCGACGGAATCCCGCATCCCCAGCCTCGATGAAGGACGGGATCGCCCGGAAATGGGCCGCCATGTCCCTTCCATGTCCCATATTTCGCGCCCGCCGCGATGCAATATGATTTTTCAAACACGCTGTCAGACGTGTCGTATGAATTTTCATGACGGGGATATTGATAAACACATCTGTATCCATAAAACAGTCATTAATCAATACGAATCGAAACCGGAAAATCGATGAAATCCGGCACAGGGACTTCATGGATATTGGACAGTGGATCATCGTAACTGCCGAAATCGGCGTCGATAAGGTCCGTATGATTTCCTCTGGATTCAAGCCGGTCAATCATGGCGCGATATCCCCTGATTTCGAATCCATCCGCGATCGGCGCCATACCGGTGTTATAGGGGGTGTTTTGCATTTCCGGCGCAAGCCAGCCCGCGCCGCCTTCCGCGACGGTATACTTCAAATTTGGTATACCGAGATTCTCCATCCATAGGATGATCCCTTCCACAACTCTCGAATCTGTGACAACTCCTTCCCCTTGTTTGGAAATATCAACTACATTCGGTTTTAGGGTGATCCTCGCTCCTTCAAAAAGAAGAGGTTTCAATTCACCCGATAAGTCCAGCGCCCGCGCAACCATTTCATGAATCTGTTCCCCTTCCAACTCTTGGTTGAGTGGCGCAGGGGAGCTCAGCGCTCGATCATCTGAACGGACAAACGCGATTTTCGTTTGATAATCGGAAGGCACGCCGTCGTATTTGAGCTGGGAGACAGGAACCGCTTCCGTGTGATGCCTTGATTGATACGTGTCAGCTAGATCGATGATGACTAAAATGGCGGCCAATGAACAAAGAGTGATTCGAAATCCCATGCGCCGGGCAGGAACAAATTCGAGTTTCATACGTTTCTCCTAACCGATTTAATTATCTAATTTCTCTGTTTCGTAAAGAACAATTCACACCGAAAATATCACCGGGAGAGATCAAACCATTCGAAGAATCATAATACGCTCCCGTCAACCAGCCTCCACCAGCATAGATAAAATCAACATTTTGATATTTTAATCCGGTCCGGGACTGCCGATTTTCCAATCGGACGCCCCCAGGCTTTATACCAATCATGACTGGGATCTCTCGTCGCGCTTCCGCCATGCGTTAGATAAGTTCCATAATCGTATGTGAGTCTGCCTTCAGGACCGCCGACCCGGTGACAGGCGTCTCCAATCAAGACATCATCGGCTTGGAAGACGTCGGTTAGAACCGCATTCATATAGGAGACAGGACTGGTTAACAACGCGTAGGAATACGCCCAGCAATGTCCTGTGAACAAGTCATGTGGGCAGTGTCCCTCATCCAATTTATACATAGCGAGCGCCGTCGCCAGCGCTCGCATGTCAGACTCGACACGGGCCAATTTAGCGCGAATCTGAGCGTTCAAAAAATTGGGGACAGCGATCGCCGCAGTATTCCTATGATCGCAACGACAATTAACAACTCAATCAGTGTAAAACTTTTCCTTCGACACATCCCATTTCTCCCTTTCGTCTGAAACGTGAAAATACATATTTCCCTAGTGATAAAACAGAATATCAAATACATTGTGATCTATATTACTATATCAATGAATCATGTGACCATTGGATAAATTTCCGTATCCCTTCGATTATATAGTCAATCATCTCATCCGTATATTCCGGTCCCATACGGACCTGGACAAACCGGTGATAAAGGCCGATGGACTTAGGGCAACACGTTTCCCATATTGAATCGCTTTGCCTGCCGGAGAATTAAAGGATGGCCAATTGGGATGACGGGCTCGCTTGTTTACACTGATGGATGGATGGGAAGGATCTTTGATTGACTTAGAATTCCAGCGGAATCTTTCTCTTTCTCAATTCCCGGACACACTGATCGCGAGCCGCTTGGTTCTGGAGCGTAAAGTAAACTCCATAACCAAGGTCGCCATTCGGATCGGGCCGTTTTCGAAACTGGATACCGGGCAGATCGCTGATCCCATCAAGCACAGCGTTCGCCGATCGCTGCAATCCCTGAATAATTGTATCCAATTTTGCTAGTTGCGCGCCAAGTACCGCTCCGGTAAATTCACTCATACGCAGGTTCTGTCCGCCAAAAGCTTCTGTACGAGTTTCCCCCAGCCGGTCATGGAACACCGTTCGTAAAAGCCCCAAATCATGATAGCGAACCGCCCGTTCGTAAATCATCGGATCATCCGTCATAAGGCGCCTCCCTCACCCGAACTAATGATTTTACAGACCTGGAAACTGTAGATCCCTGCATCGCCGATCGTTCCAAGTTTTTTTCCCCCATTACGATCCACCGACAGACTGCGCGGCGTCCTCAACAACTGCGATCCCTTTTTTCCGCGCAATCTCCATGATGGGGTCCATGTCACAGTGTCCACCCACAGAGTGCACGGGGATAACCGCTTTTGTTCGAGGCGTAATTTTTCGCGCGAAATCCGCTGGATCGAGCCCGATCGTGCGATCCATCTCGGCAAAGACAGGCAGCGCCCCGGCCATTAGCACACATGTATAGTTCGACCACCAGGAGAATGCGGGAATGATTACTTCATCTCCCGGTCCAATCTCAAGGGCTGTTAACGCGCAATCCAACGCCGCCGTGCCAGAATTGACACCGAGTGTGTATTTCGAGCCTGTATACTTGGCGCATTCTTCTTCAAATGTTTTTGTTTTGGGAGGATTTCCTGGATAATGACGGAATGGGGCGCGCGCCTCAAGCACATCAATCAGTTCTTCTTCCTCGCGGGAGTTATAAGATTGCGGCCCTAAAAAACCAGGATCGATCGGCTGATCGAGAATCTTCCGTTTCCCGGCGAAAGCAGGCCGGCTTTGAATTGCGAGTCCAAGCCCTGTTGCGGAAGCGGCGGTCATTCCTTTGTGGATAAAATAGCGGCGTGAAATTCGTTGTGGCTCAATTCTATTATTTTGAGGGCGTTTTGACATAACACACCTCCTTTTATCGAGTGAGCTCAATATAACATATAATCAACGATTTATTTACTCTTTACATTGCTCATTTGAGATGCTTTGTATACTCTTACATAATCAAATAAGACACTATCCGGCAACGTTGCTCCATCTATTGATCCAGCCCATTCGCCCACTTCAAGGCTGAGAATGATATATTGTGGAATATGCGATATGGCTTGCTCGGTTCGCCACGCTTCCTTGCCATCGATGAAAAAGACATATTCCTCCGGCGTCCATTCCAGACCGATGGTATGAAATCCATCTTCTGTTTTTTTCATCTCATATTTCGAACCGGCTGATTTATGGTACTTTTTGTCATAACCACCCCAATGGATATTCATTAAAAGAGTGTTTCCTTGTTTGACCAAATATTCAAAGATGTCAATTTCCGTTCCATGTTCGGCAGGAACGCCACCATCGATGAATTTGGGGGATTGAAGCCAGAACGCGGACCAGTGACCCAGCTGGGTTTGGAATTGAACGCGGCATTCAAAATACCCGAAACATGTTTCATACTTCCCCTGCGTTCCAATCATGGCGGTATGGTATTCATCCCCAACCTTCTTTGTCGTTAAAACCAATTTACCGTTCTCTACCTTCACCGTGTCCTTCACATTGACAGCGTCCCGGCGAGGGCCTAAACCGCGATAGTCCCATTTTTTCATGTCTAATCGTTTTTCCATCAAATTCATCCGCCCAAACCAGCTGATAGGAATCGGAGGGAGGAGAAGATACGGCTATGTATGGAAAAATCGACAGCGCAAAAAGTAACGACACGATCGTTTTTCATAAAAAATCTCCGTTAATGATAAGGAATAACCGGCGCCGCGATCGATGGCGGCGCCTGGGGCGCCACATCCGGTTTGTCGAGCAAATATTGGAACATTAGATAATCAACGAGCTTGTAATAGGCGTACCCTATTTGATCGAGGTTGGATTTCGCATACTCGGTGACGAATCTTTCCGCGCTTTTCACGCCATGTTCTTCGAACACACGAACAGCCGCTTTCTCAAATTCCACTTGGTTGTTGAAGTATTTTTCTTCCGCCGGTTCGAAAACACTCCGTATATCTTTCATACAGTCCTGATAATTTAAATGATTGGCGAGACTGGAAACCAGACGAAAATTCCATTGAGCCTGGTTCCGGTCAATGCGTGTAAAATCAGCGGGGCGCCCCCATGAATCCGGAAGAGCAATCACTCCAGCGTAAATCGGGCTGAAGCAGCTGGTTGACGCAGGTCCATAAGCGAACCATAGGCAGGAACCGATTGAATCCGGCAGCCATTCCCGCATCTGCGCGGCAAAGACGTAACCACTTGTTGGCGTGCCGATGGCTCGCTCTGGTTTGACACCAACAAGATCGAATAATTCCGACGGTCCGTAGGGACGCGCCAATGGATTCTTCATCCCATTGGGATTAAACGCTGGATTCTCCGTCAGGTCAAATTCCGTCCCTTCATACCCATCTCTCATGATGCGTATAAGCTTCCTCACATTGACGGCCTGGTCCGGTTTCACGGAAAAAGGATAGCGATCCACAAGAGGATCTCCGGTGGCTTTTAAATCGAGGGAAGGAGCGGCTAAACTTAAAGCCCTCCATTCTCGAAATGTGTTATACCGGCTGCCTGGATCGCCGTAGACTTCATACCAAATGAAGGAATCGCCTTCTTTCCAAAAACCGAGTTCTTCCGCCAAAGAATAGATATTCGGGGAAGCCATGAATGCGTCTGGATCGCTCAAATCCACTTCCCCAATCCGGCTGCGATTCGCGCTGCATCCAATCTCTCCGTCAGGGATTCTCTGTGCGCACCATACTCCACCCGGCTTGCCACTGTCCGGCGTCCAATTCTCGCCCGGACCGAAAATTTCCATGAGCCATGCTTCGTTCTCGTCGGCGATTGGGAGCGCGACACCCGCTTTAGGAGCGCGGTAGTAGAGGAAACCATACTGCTCCACCATCGAACCGGCGATTTGAATCGCTTCCCGCGCCGTCTTCGCTCTCATCAGCGCGTTTGCGATTAGCGAAGTCGACCAATGGTTGCTATTGGGACCGACAATTCCCTTCGAACAAGCCAGTCCCTTCCGCATTGGTAGAAACTCAATCGCGACGCTTAGTCCATACTCGTTCATTCCCCCCGTTGTCATACTTTCCAAATTGCCTCCAAGGAGAATCGTACGATATGTTTTTTTAATAGGCAAATACCCATTGAATTCGTACCCTTTCCGGAGATTGGCTTGATATTCTTCGTAATTGACGGGTCGCGGCACGTTCCAATACATCGGGACTTTCTCGTTTTCTGAAAATTCCATCGCAGGCATGATACGGATCACACCCATGATGTCCCCATCGCAGGAACTGCTCATCAATACGGAACCATCATTCGACGCTTGTTTTCCCACGAGAAGTGTCGTACAGGCGGAGCCTGATCGGTTAAAGATACAAATAAGAGTCGATATCACGATTGATACGGCGATTCGTTTTATAGTAAACTGTACTCTAACCATGTGTCTCTCCTATGGTTTTATGATATTTGAATCTAGTGATTAAAAACTGATGCATTCGTTTCAACCGATTCTTTACCGGTGAATCCATCTTGTCAACGGTTCTAATCCGTGTTGATTTTTTCTTCACCACACGTACTAAAGAACCGTTTCAACCGTCCTTGCTTACCGTACGCCCCATCACGCCTCTTCCATACCGGAGAGAAAACACTATGGTTGAAAAATGTAGAATAATCACTCGAAGAGAAATTGCATGCTCAATCGTTTTTATAATTTTCGCATCCTTTCCCGGATCTGGATCGTCGCCTGGCCTACGGTGCTCTATTCGCTGATGGAAACCACTGTGGGGCTGGTGGATATTTTTTTTTCTAGTTTTATAGGCCATCAAGCAATGGCCGCCATTGGTTTTTCCCGCCAGGTCTTTCTCGTGTTGATGATCGGCACTCTCGCCATTACGACGGGAACCATCACGTTGGTCTCTCAATACTATGGCGCGCGCCGTTATGGAGACGCGTCAGCGGTCGCCAGCCATTCTTTTCTCTTGTCGATTATATCGGGAATCGGATTTGGAGCGGTCGGAGTCGCGATCGCGTATCACAGCCTCTATCTAATGGGCGCCAAGGGAGATACGCTCAGTAGTGGAACCGCCTACCTCCAAGTCCTGCTTGGTGGCGTAACCTTTATGCTGATCAATTTCTCAAACAATGCGATTTTCCGCGCTTTGGGAGACGCTAAAACACCACTTAAAATCTCCGGTTTGATTAACTTCCTTAATGTGTGCTTCAATTATGCGTTTGCTTTTGGATTTTGGTTCATCCCTGCTTATGGAGTCATGGGATTAGCGATAGGAACGGTGCTCTCCCGTGCGATTGGTGGGATCATCGGACTCTATATCCTTACAGATCGTAACCGCCAGGTGCGAGTGAAACTTTTCATACGTCCTCATGCGGAAATTTTACGGCGGCTGCTGCAGATTGGATTACCATCCGGGATTTCGGGCTTCATCCGAAACGGCGCCCGAATCCTATTCTTCAGCATCATCGCGGCCACAAGCGCGGGCGCCGCCGCGGTCGCCGCCGCGACGATCGGTTTTCAGGTTCGCCTTTACGTCATCATGCCTTCCCTCGCGTTCCAAGTCGCAACGGCGGCGCTGGTGGGTCAGGCGATCGGCGCGAATAAAATACGGGAAGCGGAAGAACTTGGTTGGACCACAATTAAACTCTGTTCAACGATTATGGCTATCTTGAGCCTTGTTATCGTATTGTTTCCCGGTTTGATCGTCTACGTGTTCTCCCGTTCGCCCGAAGTGATTGAACTGGGATGTCTTTCCATGCGATTCATCGCGCTGGAGCAATTCTGTAGTTGTATATCCATTGTCTCGAGCGGTGCGTTGTCGGGGGCTGGAGACACTCGTCCAGCCATGCGGTATACTATTATTTCTCAGTGGATCTTGATGCTGCCACTCGCGGCGGGTTTGGTCTATTACACTTCGTTTGATATTATGGGCGCCTGGTTCGCATGGGGATTCGCCCCGATCGTACAAGCGGCGCTGACTTTGTTACGTTTTTCAAGGGGACATTGGAAACAGATCAATCCAGCGGCTATTACAAGGGATTAGGGGTTGTATTTCTCTATAACAATGGTTTCCATCTGGATTGTATTGGTCAAGCCCCAAACGGGTTTTCCCTCTTTTTCCGCTGATTCACTGGTTGTAATGCGCACAGCGGATGGAATCATTAATCCTTCGCGAAAGGGGCTGTGAGACATTAAATGGATACGATATAACTCTTCCCCGCCATCTTTATTGATAATGACAAAGGACTTGCACGCGTACGTCTCTGGATCGAGCTGCAGCAAGCAGGTTAGATCCTGGGGAGTGAGATTGGGATTCCGACAGGCTTTCGCGAGATACGCCATCATATTCGCATCCATTTTCTCCGGCGTAAAAATTAGAGCGTACGGTTGCATGCTTTGAATCCGGAGTTCCACCTTATCAAAATTCGCCGGCATTCCAATTTGATCGAGTGGAGGATACCACATCGATGGCGCGTAATACCACGGAGCTAAATCAACCGGCACAATATAATGCATCACATCAGCCTGTTGTTTCGATCCCAAAGGATAGATCGTAAAACGAAATTCCTGTTGTTGTTTTGTATCGAGTTCTTTCAGAGAAGGTCCGCCTTGGGGTGTGATAATAGGATTCCAATTAATTAATTTATTGTACACCCCAACGATTTTTTGAACGCCGAACATTTTCTCGCCATCCAAGATAAAGTTCCATTCAAATTCGGACACCCCATTGATAAATAGTGGATTATTCTCTTGATAGATTGGATCTTCCACGGGAACAGAAAAAATAGTCTCCAATTCTGGGATTAATTCTTTGGTGACTTCCTGCGCTTGCCATCGTCTGACTTTTAGCGTGATATGCAAAGGGATCTGATGAATTTGCTTAACCTTGTCCGCATATATTTTGCATATGGCTTCTTTTGTCGGCGTAGATTGAGCCCCAAAAAGTGGAGCCTCGATTGCGCTCAGTATGAAAATACAAACAAAAAGGAGGAATGCCTTCCGGTTCATGGACGAATACACCTCATCTTTCTTTTTCAACAAGACGCTAATACTATCACAAGACGAAAACTTGCCAATTACTAGTCATAGAGATTCAGTTCCAGCCGCTCATCGGAACAGAACCAAAATTTCCGCTTTTTCCGTTATGTACAGTCTGTTTCAATATACGGATGACAATGGGAAAGGTCTCTTATGTAACCTGGACTTCCCCAAATCGATTCATTTGTTTTAACGAATTTAAGATACAGTTACAAACATCGATCAATTTATTGTATGTTAGCCAAGCCAGTCAAAATTCAAAGACACGCGCCGGGTAAATACATTTATAACTTCCTTTTTCTTCCGATCCCCATTACAATGCTTTCATATGGCCATGCGGCCTAGATGTTATGGTTTGAGGATTCTACACATCCGGATCAGTGACACGCATAGGAGAAGCAGAGATACAAACCACAACGCATCTTGGAAAGAGTATCATGAGCCAGTATCCCTTCGAGTCAACCGATGTCCTTAAACCGTCAGCAGCGGGACGTTTTTATCCATCCAACCCAGACACACTCAGGCGGGACGCGCATCGGTACATTTCTGAGGCGGACATCATGCCCAGCCGGAAGCCCGTCTGCGCTATCCTTGTGCCTCACGCGGGCTATGTCTACTCCGCTCCTGTAGCGGGTTATTCATACCGTCACGTTGAAAAGCAACCGCCGGATGTTGTTCTCTTTATTGCGATCTCGCATCAAGGAACCGAAGGTGGATGCGTCTTTTCTGGAAAATACTACGAAACACCATTGGGCCGGATTCCCGTGGATGAAGAATTGACGAATGCGTTAATCGAAGCGGGGCCACCCATCCATTCTTCTCCGGTGGCGTATCTTCAAGAACACTCGATTGAGGTTAACCTCCCATTTATACAAGTTTTATTTCCCCAGGCCAAAGTGGCTTCTATTCTTATTACTAAACAAGATGGGAAACTCTGCCGCGAGATCGGATTAATCATCGCCAACGCTATCCGAAAGTTTTCCAACCGATCGATCCTGATTTGTGTTTCCTCCGATATGAGCCACTATCCCTCTTACGACGTGGCCAGTAGACTCGATCAGGCAATGCTGCGGAGTATCGAATCTCTTAATCCCGAAACAATTTTGCATGATCTTATTGAACTTCCCAAGGAATCCGCGAGAAATCTCCATTGTGTGATGTGCGGAGGAGCGGCGATGTTGACGGCGGTCGAAGCGGCGTTGGCCCTTGGCTGCAGCGAAGCAAAAACCCTTTGC
>CAXXSM010000089.1:0-93112 GCA_963663405.2 bacterium
GGCTTTTCGCTTCCATCAGTTTCCCCATCTGCTCCGTGGCGGGGCCCACTGGGGCGAGACGGCGTGTAAAGGGATAGGTCAGCCAGTTCCATATACGTACGAGCACTCGGCGCAGCTGCGGCAGTTCAAAGAATACGCGCCGCACGGCGATATCGCAGAAAAACAATATGATCGCCAGCGTCATCATCAGCGGCCACAGCGGTTTCGCTTCGCCCGTGGCCCATAGATCATGTCCGAACACGTTATCATCCGCCGTCAACAGCGGTTTCCCATTCACCTCCGCCATGCGTTTCAAAATCCGGTCGTTCTGCCGGGTTGAATCATGTTCGGGAGAAAATGGAGCCGTGAAACCGGTCGCAACCTGCCCCTCGTTTCCTTCGCTGTCCTTATAGATCATGCTGACGAGATAACTGCCAGGATCACTTCCGGAAAACGTCCCTTCGTACCGCCCCGGCTCTGTTTGCCGCATCTCAAAATTCGAAGTTTTTACTTTTGGATCGATCGCTGACGCGTTGAACGTAAGATCGTTCAGAAATTCTCCATCGCTTGTCAGCGCGTCTACAACGACGCGAACCCGGTCCCCCTCCTGGGTTGTCTGCACTTGGAAGTTCTCTTCCAGGCCGGAGCGCAGCGTCCAGCGAATCACCTGCGCCCAGAATTTAGAATATCCGTTCCATCCCAGCCAATCGCCCCCCCACCGGCGTTTCGCGTCGGATGTGAACGCCACCGATTTCCCGAGTCCGTAGCGCCAATGCGCCAGGAGCGGATCTTCCTTGTGCGTGTAGAAAACTGTATCCGCTTGGGGACGGGGGCTTGCGCAAACATAGCCGTGCAAGGGAGGAAACTCCATGCCCAAACCTTGGATCAATTCACTCTGGTGGGTGATGACTGGTGTAAACGTCTCTTCAATGATCAAGTTTCGTTTGACGATACTGGCTTCTTTGATGAAGATTTTGGGTAATTCCTTATTGTTTCTCACTTCATGGAAATTGCCCCCGCCGAGACGGGCGATTTCTTTCATGCCCGCGGAGAACTGCTGGTCGTGCGCAGCGATGCAGACAGTCGAGATGGTGATTCCAGCGTCCCGGATTTGTTGAATCAGGCCGGTGGTGGGCAGCCGGGGATCGCCATCGGATATGATGACCATATGTTTCGTGTTCGCATCCGTCTTTTTTAAGCCTTCCATGGCCATCCGCATCGTGGGAGGAAACGCGGGCATGTCTCCAATCCGCGCGAACTGCAGGTTCTGGATAGCGTATCTCTGTTTGCGCTTATCCCCCGCTTTTCCCATTGGAAAGAGCCATTTTTCCGTGCCGTCCTGAAAGCAGAGAAATCCAATGTAATCCTGCCGGGAGAGCACACTCAACGCCGACAGGGAGATCTGCTGGGCCCAGTAATTCCCCTGCGCGATTTCGCAGGTGTGCATGACGATCGCCAGCGCGCCGCTGGGCAATACCCGTTTCTGTTTAATATCCATTGTGACCGGCAGCGCTTTTTCCACCGGCGTATCCTGATATGCGCCCGCGCCGAAACTGTCCGGCCCTCCCAGCATCACCAATCCAATCCCTAAATCCCGCACCGCCACTTCAATCATCTGCTGCTGGGATTTGGCAATCTCGGACGCATGAACGTTGGAGAGGATAATCGAATCGTAGATTTGCAATTCCCGCAGTGTGCCGGGTAGATATTCGGGGGTGGTCATCTCTACATCGATGCCTTCGGAAAGAAGCGCCGCCGCGAGAAACTGCCCTTCTTCCGGTTCGCTATCCAGCAGCAGAACGCGCGGCGTTCCTTTGACAATAGCGAAACTCTGCGCCCGGTTGTTGGAGGGGCGGGAATCGTTCGCCGCTTCGATGCTGGCTTCGAACGTGTAGAATCCGCCTTTTTCCGCCTTGCGTGTCACCGTAAAGGCGTTCTTGCCCGGACGCAGTTGGACCTCTTGGTCCGTCACCACTTCCCCGTTTTCAGACAAGCGCAGCCGCCCCGTCCCCGCTTCCTGCGCGCGGACGACGACTTTAACCGAGTAGGGCTCGTTCTCGTGAATCTGCGATGGATGGACTAAATCGTCGATCAAAGCGTCTTGCGTATATGTATATTCCAACGGCAGAACCCGAAGATCGACATTATTCGCCTTGGCGCGCTGGGCGGCGGCTTCAGCGCTGCCTTGCGTCTGATTGCCGTCGGTCAGGAGCACAATCCGTTTCTGCGCGCCTTCGGGAAACGCGGCCATCGCGAGACCGATCGCCGATTCGATGTTAGTGCCTTCGGGATTGTTGATGGTTTGATAATCGAGGAGCCGCACTTCCTGGCGTGGGTTTTCTTGAATTGCGGCGTCTTTGCCGAAGAAGATGATTCCCGCGCTGTCGTCTTTGGGGATTTCTTCCAAGCGCTTCTGCGTATACGCCAGACTGAATTCCTGTTCGGCGGCCGGGATGCTGGACGACCGGTCCAGGACAAAAAATACACTCAGTGATTCGCCTTTCCCAAGGTATTCCAATTCCGCCAACGCAAGGATAAAAAAGGCCAAAACAAGGGTGCGAAGCGCTAGGGCGAAGGTTTTGCGTCCACGGCCCAGCACGCGCACGCGCTTAGCCATATACCAAGCGACAGGGATCAAAAGAAGCAGACAGAGAAACCAAGGTTGAAGCACGCGGATCATAATCGCATCTTTCAGGCGGACGTCCGATGAAAGGACGCGCGCAAGGTTCATTATCCTATATCAAGTAGATCCGGGAAATCTACTTATTGTAGCAGACAGCGGCCCGGTATGGATAGAGCGCATACAAATCCACCGCTGGTCAATCGCGGTGAATCCATTATCTATTAAAACGGAGCGGTTTAAATATGGTTTATGGCTCCGGCGGGAATCACTTTATTATTAGAATGAATCGGGGATGGAGCCAGTATTTAGTTTGTTATTCAGGAGCCCATTCCATTTTGAGTTTTCGCTTATGGACCGCGCAGTCACGCAGGTATAGATTGATGAGACTTTGATAAGGAATGCCGGTTTCTTCAGCCATTGCTTTGAAATAAGCGACGGTATCGCGATCTAACCGAATTGTGACGGGTAGCGGCAGATTATCGATGAAAGGATTCTTTCGGCCTTCCATATTGGAGAAATTATAATGGGATCTCATATCCGCTTCATCCAATAATCTTATTCCTCGTTTTATAGTGGGTAGCAAAGGCAAGGCTTTTTTCTGCCTTTGCCTTATTTCAAGCGACATTCTAACAGCGCAATAATCAATACATCTCTTATTCTCTGAGATCACCACCAATAGAAATCATTGTGAGTATACATAAAAAGTACTCACCGGATGATACTTTTTTATTCTATTGATTTTCCGCTACCGCTATCTTGGCAAACCAATCTTGAAATTCCTGTAGTGAATCAGAATGAAATGGGCCATATGATTCTGATGGTTTTCCCTCGAGTGAAGCAGATAATTTATATTCAGCCGTTCGGCGGGATATAACGCAATCGTTGAATCCCAAAAATCGTTTGTAATCATATCATGATAAAAGGGAAAAAAGTCTTCCCAATAGACTCTTAAATTGTCTTCATCACTAATATCAATGATTTCAACATGACTAAAATCATACAACGGTGTTTTCTTCCATCCATCAAGAATTAATTTTTTTGCATTGAAATCCGTAGCAGGACCGGAGTATCCGAAAATTGTAAGATGAAATGCTTTTTCAAGTCTATTTGATACTTTTTGCCAATCACGATGAATAAGCTTATCTTTAGTGTAATCCTTATCTTCTTCAGGAAAGATGAGTTGACTACGGATCAATGCCTCATCACACACCGGGCATATCTCAGATGGAATCCCCAAAACATCATGATTATGACAAGTCGCATATGCGACACATCCATGCAAAAACCTGATATCTGGCAGATCCGCAATTTCTCTATTTCGTCTATGAGCAAGAATTAGAAATGGATCCCAATTGAATGATGCAATAACATCTTTCCCTCTAAGACCTAAAACTAAGTAGTCATAAATTGTTGGATAATCGGGTATTTCCAAATTCTCAAAATACTCTTCAATAGTTTTCTCTACTTTTAATAGTTCATCGGAAAAGATACTTTTCTTCCGAATTATAGAAAATTGATTTTCAAAACCAACAATACCTGGACATACCTTTTTTACTAGTTCTGACCAGTCTTCCCCAATAATCTTAGGAAGGTCGTCCTGCAACGGAATTGATTTTCCATTTTTATCGCCATTGCTAAAAGCCGCTTTACTTGCACCCGCACCAAGAATAACTACATGTGGTATCGAGGAAAAGGAAGGAGAATTAATCAATTCTTCTTTCGTAACTATATTGCTCATGGTTTTCCCTACACCTTAACCTCTTGGACTTTTTTTACCAAATATATTGCAATAATAAGAAAATCATTGTTTTTTTGATAGTGGCTTACGAGGAGAACGGTAAACAACCTGGCGCCGGATTCCCGTTCCTGCCGCTGCAAATCTTTAACGATCCGTTGTATGTCGTAATCAAAAGAGGCGGCGTGCGCTTCTCGATACTGGCGGATTTCTTTGATTATCTCATCATTCTCTATCGTCATTTGTCAGTTCCAAAGAAGAATAAGCACACCCGAATCAATACCCTCATCAGTCAAGATATTCATCAGACATACTAAATACTCCCACACACTTTGCATTATGCGCCAACAACACATATTGTCAAGTAAATTTCTGTAAAAAGAAATTAGGAAAGAAATTGCAAGAAATCAGCCTTCAAAACCGAATCATTCCGTCATCACCCACCCCCTTCAAAACCCCAAAACACACCTACCCACATTGAGTTATCAAAAAAACAATAGAGAATACAAACGAGGGAGTAATGCCGAATAAAGGATTTGCAATCCGGATGGAGAGAGAGCAGCGATACACCTCATCCCGCGCCGTCTATATGTGGATCATGCCCATTGTGGCCGCCGTATTGATCGACGTGTTCTTTTTAGCCATGCTGGACACCTTGTTTGTCAACAAAAAACGGACAGTGATCATTTACGATCATTCCCGGTTTCAAGAATTGTTGAGTATCATTACTCCCATGCAAGATGACCTTTTGAGGATTTTCAGAAATCCACAACGGCAATCGGCGCGAACAAGCCCGGAAATCCCCCTCGATCCCATCGCCCAAATTAAAGCCAACGCGAAAGAATATATTGAAAAAAACGCCGCGCAATATCTAGAAGGGGATCATCCCTGGTACTCCCTTGTTTTGACAGACGACCAGAATGAAACGATCGCAGCCTATGAAATACCAGAAAAAATTCATCAATTCAACGATTGGAGAAATTGTCTGTTTTCCCGATCTTTCCATGCGCCCGCAATAAAGACGTATTACATCACTCTCGGCCCTTCCCGCCAACTCAATCTCAAATTTACCGCCTATTACGCCACACCACGGAATTGGCCTTCGATTGAAAGCCTGGTCTGGTGGCATTGGGTATACGCCCTTCTTTTCGTTTTTGCGACATGGATCGTATATTGGTTACTGAACCGGTATATCTTCAGCGCCCTCCACCGAGTCGGCCGGGCGATTGAAGGGATGATTCATTCGGAACGAGTCTCTCTCATTCCCCAGCCCCGGCAGATGCTGGAAATCGCGTTCAATCAATTGGCGCGCAACCAACGGGAAATTTATTTCAGCTTAGAGGTGGAACGAATCGTCAATTCGCTGCACGCTCTATCAGACGACACTGAAGTATTGCGGCGCTTCGCCACTCAGATCATTACCAGCGTGCAGCGAATCTATCAGTACGAAAGTGTGTCAGTCTACCTGTTCAATCGGGGAATCGGTCAATTCGAAACGGCCGCGCATTCCGGACCATCTACGGTTCCACCTGCGCCGCCCAATCCCAACGGCGAGCCGGTCGAATTGTTGGATGACGGCTTCTCGGTAATCCGCATTTTTACAGGCAATCAAATCGTGGCCGCGCTACAATGCCGTCTTAATCCTCACGAGGAAACCGGACACGGTGAACCGTTGGAGATGGCGCAGGAGATCAGCAAACAGATCGAGAACGGTCTCGCCCGCGCCTTTTCCCGCAGCCGAACTCTAACCGAAGAACGCAACCGCTTTGGGATCAATCTGGCCGTCAACATGGGACACGATCTGACTAACATCATCGCCTCAGGAAAGTGGGATTTAGATACGATCCAACGGTCGCGTGATTTGGGCATTGTCTCCATGAATCCAGAAAAAGCGCATTTCTTCATCGACGCGGTAAACGGATTGGGAAACAACCTGCGCTTTTTACAAGAGATGGTCAACATCTACCGGTCCTTCGGTTACACACGCCGTCCACGTTACGAACGGGTCCAGTTGGCGGACTTGGCGCGAAACGTGACGGAATTGTTCCGCCGCTCCATATCGAAAACGTTGACCATCGAGATGACGCTCGATGAGACCATTGAGATCAACGCCGAACCGCGTCTCTTACGCATGGCTCTATTCAACCTGCTGGCGAACGCCGCGCAAGCGCTCCAACGCCATGCGGCGCCGGATCGAAAGGGCTCCATTCATGTGATCCTGGTAAACAATAACGAAGACTCGGTTTTATTATCTGTGCGGGATAATGGTCCCGGCATTCGCGGCGCCGATGGTTCTCTGCTCCAAGAACCGGAAATCAACCGCATCTTCCAAGCTGGATTCAGCACGAAGGAAGGAGGAGGCTTGGGTCTCGCGTGGGTGAAATCGATCGCGGAAGACTTTCATGGCGCATCTATCCGCGCAGTGAACCATACGGAGGGCGGCGCTGTGCTTTCCATCCTGTTTCCTAAAGAATGGAGCAATCCCTCTGCGGCGCCGGTTCAAGAAAACTGATCGCCTGCCGCGTCCAGTTCAATGGAAGTGTCCCGCGCAATCGTTTTTGGGAACAAGAAATACACCAATAGCAGAACAAACGCCGCGATGATCCCAGCTAAGATTCCATGTGGAAAGAAGAATAATAGAATCCAGGTCACCAGAACCGCCGCACCTGCAAGTATTGGATGACGTTGATTCAATGCGCTCACCCCAAGACCGGCCAGCAAAAGGACGCCGGGAAAAGCGAAGAAAGGCAGTCGAAAAAAATCGACCGCGATCAGCATAGGCAGCAGTGAACATCCAATATGCGCCAATGAAAAGAGCGTGATCCGGCGTGGGCCTTTCAAAATCCCGATGATTGCGAGCCCCCAAGCGCCGGGAATAATCTCCCGCCAGATCTCATAGGACAGAAGAACGCTGAATCCATGTTTCTGAAAAACCTTGCCGATTTGAACCGGCGAGGTTCCCAGCGGATCGCCCGTTATGATAGCTATCACAAGAAAATCACTGACATAGGGCCAGACAAACCAAATTGACACAAAAATCAGAATCCCGGGCGCACAGCACCACAACACGGGCAAGAGAGAACGAACAGGATACTTCACATTCCACCACGCGGCGGCGATGACGGGAACCAGAAACAGCGATTCAGGCCGGTTGAACGCCCCCACGGTTACCGCCGCCAAGGTTACACCCAGATTCCGGGTCAGCGCGCCGAAAAAGACACAAATCATCATCCAATAGTTGAGTGGATCGGTGTACCAAGCGTTGGCCATGATGAACCGCGCGGAAGGCGCGAAATAGAAGCAGGGCAGCAGCGCCACAGCCCAATAGAGTGGAATGTCGATCAGACGCATCACCAACACAAGAAATAAACCAGTAAAAAAATAGGAACCAAACGCGATCAGACGAAACTCCGTATCCGTTCCGAACGGCATGCAATAAGCGAGAAGCGGAGTCAGCAAACGGCCCCCATAGGGCAGTTCACGAAAACTAAATGGTTTATCCGCCATCGAGGAGTACTGGGTGATCGGATTGTGATCGCTGAGTGGATTCATCCAAAAGCAGACGAGACTTAAGATCAGCGCCGCAAGCGACGCGATGAGAATATCTCCCCATCGAATCCTCTCGACTGCGTTTGTGGGTAATGGCAGATTGCTATATTTTGTTAAAACCGTCATTCGCGCGTCCTCTCCAATAGTGCAGATCCACTCAATAATTCGGTTGGTTATTCCATCAGAAAAATAACTTTCTCCAGGTGGAAGGTTGTTTGGCTTTTCGCCGCTATGACGAAATAAAAATAATCGGATTGATCCCACGGCACAGCGAAATTGGTAGGAGAATTGTACGCGGGAATCGTCGACATTCCCCGCATTTCATCCAAATTGGGATACATTTCAAGAGAGACGCACCGCAATTCACGCAGGATTTGTTTCATCGAGTGATTTTTTTTCGCGAAACCATAACGGATCAATGGTTCCCCTTGATAGTAGGTAATCATCGCGATCCCAAAACTCCGGTTTCGAGGGGGCAAATTCAAGGCGCCGCTCTCAATGTAAAATCCTGCGATTTCACCCTCTTTCAGTTGAAACAAGAGCGTTTCTGTATCCTCACTGAGCCCACGGTAGAATTTGATGGTTGGATTAATTTTCCCTATTTTGGGATTCCCATAGTTTTCTGGATGGAGCACTTTTTGTATCAACGATTCATCCAGAACGGTTGGACGAAGCAGATAACCGGCCGCATGATGCGCGATCAAGACAAGCAGTATTAACACGCCAATCCCATAACCGGCCCAAGAGACAAAACCATAATAATGGTGAGAGGAGAGTACGGGAGATTGGAAGGTTTCATACCATGTTCGTTTCTTCCGGACCGCTTTTTCCAGTTTGGTGGTTGGAGAGGTTGTGTCTTTCTGTTTTCTTTTGGATGATTTGGATTTTTTACTCATCATGGCTCTCCGGGCGCTGTCACGGCTAAGATGGATGTCAACATTCTTTTACACAAATAGACAAAAGTATTCGTGACGTTTTTTCCTTCCCATGATACATTGAGAATAGCCAGAAAAAAATGTGTAGGCCCCGTGTCTCATGGCGGTTTCGGTCAACGAGGAGAGCCGAATTAGGCATCATTCATTTCTTTATTCCCTCGAACCGGAAGCGAATTCCCCCAGCGAAGCGCGCGCAGGGGAACCGCCTTCTCCATCCAACAAAGGAAAGGAGGTGAGACCGCATGAAGAGACGCAGTGGGTTTACATTAATCGAACTTCTGATCGTCGTCGCAATCATTGGAATTTTAGCGGCGATCGCTGTGCCGAATTTTTTAAACGCGCAAGTCCGGGCGAAAGTCGCCCGCGCGGAATCGGATATGAAAAGTGTCACGACGGCGCTGGAGTCATTTTTCATTGATAACAACTCCTACCCGCCGATGGACACAGACCGGATTCGCATGCGCCGGCAGTACAAAGGCTGTGACAGCGCTCCTTGTGGCTGCGCAGTGGTAGATATCGCGCATATCATGATCGGAACGTCGGGTGACCGCCGGATCTATTTAACCACGCCGGTCGCGTATATCTCGTCGCTGCCAAGTGATCCGTTCCGGATGGACTGCGGATACGGCTACGGCTCCAACGGACAGAGTTACTATATTCTGTCCAGCTGGGGGCCGGACACGCAAGACAGCAACGGAGAGGAACTCGACGAGCGTGATTATACAGGCGCCCGATTGACCGATCTCAACAAGGCCGCCGTTCGCAAAAGTCAGTTTACAATGGCCCAGCTGGTGTACAATCCTTCCAATGGAATCAGCAGCGAGGGCGACATTTTCCGAGTGGGTCCATAAGGCGCTATGACCGGATGGATCGAAGATGAGAATGACCGAGATGGGGGATCTATCATCCCCCATCTTTTTTATTTTTCTACACGGATACGACAGATATCATACTGGCGAGAAATTCGCAGGTGGCCAGGGCAAGTACCGGCGCTCGTGCCGGAGCCTTTATTTTCATTCGGCGGGTGGCCTGGGCAAGGTTTTTCATCTGCCCAGGCATTCAACCCAAATTCATCAACAAACAACTTATTTTGGACTATCCGGATAGAAAGGAAACATCCGTTTAATCTCTTCGCGATTCGGGCGGCGGCCGTATTCGCAGATTTCAAACGCGTTGACGTATTTCACTTTCGAAGCGTGTTCTTTCCCATAATACTCTTCTAACAGGGGACGCCAGTTGTCTTGAACGTAATACCGGCGGGCGAACCGGTTCCGGGTAAAATTCATACTCTCTTCCGGTGTTCCCTTGAAGAATAATTCTGGATCACCGGGCCCATTGGCTCCACCTTCCTGGAACTGGGAGACGAGGCAATTCAACGCCCGGAATTCCGTCTCGATCACATCCCCCACATCGACAATGATATCCGCTTGGAAGGGATACGGTTTCTGGAAACGGTCGGGCCAATAAAGGAAGACGGGATTCTTCTTCAACGGTGGCGTGTCAGGACAGATGAACGGCACGGTGACCATATAAGCCGCGTCCTGCACTAGGATCGACGTGTAGCGGTGATCCGGGTGATAGTCATTGGTGCGGTTAGTGATAACGATATCCGCGTCCCATTCCCGGATCAGACGTATAAACGTCCTGCGGTTTTCCAGTGTGGGCATAATCTCTCCATCGTGGATATCCAACACCTGCGTTTCCGCAATGCCAAGAACGGCGGCGGCTTCTTCCACTTCTTTGGTGCGCCGCAGCGCCAAGGGGCCGCCCGCCATGGTGGAATGGCCGATATCCCCATTGGTCGTGGACACAAATTTCACTTGATGCCCTTTCTGCGCCCACATCGCGCCCACCGCGCCACAACGGATTTCGCAATCATCTGGATGCGCCCCAAAGACAATAATCCGCAGCGGTTTTTCCGCCGCGCCTGCGTTTCCCACCATAACAACACAAATCCCCGCAATCACGACGCTTAGAAAAGCGGCGTACAAAACCTTCTGTTTTCTCTGCCGATTCACGATCGTTTCTCCTTCGTTAAAAAAGATGATGATTTAAGATTCCATATTTCGAAAAAAAAATCTATGGACTTGAACGATAAAAAATGTGAAAGATGATTCTTGAAAAAGTAGGGAACGTGGGGGGATTCAACGGATTGGAAGACAATCTTGTGAATTCTTAATAGAGAGACCAGAAATTGGTGTAAACAGGATTTTCCACGACTTCGTCCGTCCTGAGAATAACGAATCGGTCAAACTGGATTTCCGCCTCGCCCTGCCCTCCAAATTGGAGGAACGGATACACCCGGCTCGCGCTGAAAGTCAGCGGCTGAACTAGAAATGAGACCGTCGTCCACGTATCGCTCTCCGCAATCGTTACGGTTTCCTGGGCGTAGACCAGGCTGGCGGTGAAGTCACTCTTCTCCGTAATTCCACCTCTCACTTCGAAGTTCGCGACATTTGACCGCATGGCGAGAGTGATGCGATACGCGCCAGAATAATCACGGATGATCGCGTAAGGTAAAATGAGTGACGCGCTGCTGAGCGAATCGCCCGGTTCAACCACCCGCGCGGCCATCACATAGGCGCCTGCGGGAGCGTCCTCTTTTTCCACCCGTTCCAATTCCACTCCATTACTTTTTAGCATCCGCTCGTCCGCGCTGGATTCAAAGGAACTCATCCGCAACGCGTTGCTGTTATACAGACGGACGTCATCGATTTGCATGAGCTGATAATCCTGTGCCCCAAAACGCAAACTGAAATTGATCTGGTCTGTAGAGAACGAAGCGAAAGGAGAGGCTAAAAAATCATATAAAAGCCATTTCCCTTCCGATCCCGCGGGAATCGGATTGTCCAATGAAAAACCGGTCCAAGGATCCTCTGTGATCTGCATCCGGAGTTGGATATTATAGGGTGTATTTTCAACCCGTACCCGGTATTGAATTCGCCACGTTACATCCTCGCAATTTTCGGGCTTGTCAAAATTGGTGGACAGCTGTTCGCTCCATGCATTTTCAGTCCCGCCCGGTATTTCAAATTCTAATGCGCCTGTCTCATTCCCTGGAATATCGTCAAACACAAATGGATCCGAGAGACCGGTAGCGTTTAATCCGCTCGTGTCGAAATCATCATAATTCACATCGATAAGAAGTTCCCCGGTTTCAAAAAGATCCTGTCCCATACCGATCGTTGCGCAGGCGAGTACTATGAATAGGCCAATCCCAATTCGTTTCATCGTTTTTCTCCTATCATAACAGAAAGTGTCTGGCTAGCCGCCAACCAGATTTCGTTTGGTCCCAACGCTTGATTATTGTCAAAATGGTAGTTCTTTGTCAAGAAGTAATTTAGTAGATTCTATTGAATGGTCTCTCAAGAAGCAAAGGCAAGAAGTAAGAGTCTTGGTTTCTCGTCAACCGTAATTGATATCGTTTGCCTTTCTCGCTTCAATCGCCTCGCGTTCGTTTTCCGTTGAACGCGCGAAGAAATCCTCCAGACTTTCCTCATGAAACCAGCTGGCGTAAATGGCGTTGAATCCTATCGGCTCACCGCCGATATCCACATACTCAATGTTCTGCCAAGGGAAAAACACCGTCCGCACCATTTCCCGCAACTGCTCGTGCGTGTCCTTCCCCGGAGGAACCGATTCCAGCGCTTTCACGGGGATGCAGTAAAGCACAAGACCTTCACGGTCTTTCAACGTCACTTTACCCAGAAAACGTTTCCCATTTAAAAGATGCAATTCCACTAAAGCGCCAATCATAATTCCATTCCTTATATCGATAGAAAATGGTTTTGATCGAGAGAAAAATTCCGTTCCATTCATTGTAGACAATTTCCACTCAAACACGAATCGATCCATGCGAAAAAACAGTGTAATGATTCTAAATTAATCCCAATCGGATTTCGTTAAAACGGCTCTAAAAGAACCTTTGTAAATGAGGTAAAATTAAAAAAAGTAGTGTGTGATATAGAGATGATCCAATAAAATCCTGAATTCGATAATCGTGAGTTCTACCCAAAAAAGATCGGTAGAAAGCCATTTTCTATGACGCCGATTTACCATATTACTCACATTGATAATCTTGAGGGAATCATTCAAGCTGGTGGATTATGGAGTGACGCGGAACGAATCTCTCAAAAACTTGAGACAAGGTTGATTGGGTACCCCCATATCAAAGAACGCCGTATGCTTCGAAAAATCCCTGTCGCCGCTGGTGGTGTTTTGGGGGCATACGTTCCCTTTTACTTTTGCCCGCGCTCTCCAATGTTATACTCAATACATACGGGCAACGTTATAAATTATCAGCAGGGGCAACAATATATCCTCCATTTAGTTTCCAGTGTCGAGAAAGCGTTCCAACTGAAAAGCCCTTGGGCGTTTTCTAATATCCACGCGGAGTTGGGACATGCGGAATATTACGAAGACTGGAATAAAAAAAATGAACTCGATTGGAAAGTGATTCATTCAAACGATTGGGGAGGAGATGAACGCCGCCAGAAAAAAATGGCGGAATTTCTAATTCATCGGTTTTTCCCATGGCGCTGTTTTCACAAAATTGGTGTGCACGATATGAAAATCAGTAATGAGGTAAACAATATTTTGCAATTGTCATCTCATAAACCTCAAATATCGATCGAAAAAAAAATGGTATTATTAGGAGGCGTCCATGATTGAAATCACAAAAGGCGACCTTTTGAAAGCGGATGTGGAGGCCCTAGTTAATACTGTCAATTGTGTGGGAGTTATGGGCCGTGGCATCGCGCTTCAATTTAAAAAAGCGTTTCCTGATAACTTCAAAGCCTATAAAAAGGCCTGCGATCAAGGGGATGTGCGCATTGGGGAAATGTTTGTTTCCAAGACGGAGAAACTCTATCACCCCAAATATATCGTTAATTTTCCAACGAAGAATCATTGGAAAGGAAAAAGCAAAAAAGAGAATATAGAATCTGGTTTATCAGACTTAGTTCGTGTAGCGAAGGAATTGAATATCCAATCCATCGCGATACCGCCGTTAGGTTGCGGTCTAGGCGGACTCCAATGGCCTGATATACGTCTTCTAATCGAAAACGCTTTTCAACAACTCCCCAACGTTCGTGTTCTATTATTTGAACCCGCCGGGACTCCCGCGCCCGGACAAATGATAAATCGAACAAAGAAACCTCGTATGACAATAGGCCGCGCCGCTGTGTTGGGATTAATGAACCGGTATTTAGTGCCTGGCTATGATTACACTCTGTCACTTCTAGAAGTACAAAAACTCGCCTATTTTCTTCAATCCGCCGGGGAGCCATTGAGACTCAACTTTGAGAAACATTATTATGGCCCTTACGCGGAGAATCTGCAGCATGTTTTAAATCGAATGGAAGGACATTATATTTCGGGCTTTGGCGATGGGAACAATAAACCGGATGTTCCTCTTTCACTCCGGCCACACGCCGCGGAAGAAGCCGAGTCATTTTTACAAAATTATCCAGAGACAAAAGAACGTTTCGATCGAGTCACGAAGCTGATTGAATGTTTTGAAACCCCCTACGGAATGGAACTGCTCGCCAGCGTTCATTGGGTGGCCGCGCATGAAAACAGCGGCGCCCGAAACGATTCCTCCATCGCCATTCGTGACGTGCTCGCATGGAATGAGCGAAAAAAGAAGAATATGAAAGAGAATCACATCCAAGCCGCCTGGGATCGCTTGAAAGAACAGGGCTGGTTGGAATAATCTTCTTTATTATAAAATCACTTTCATATTCTCAAACAAATAACACCTAAAAATTCCTCTCAAATACGCTAGGATACATACAAGGCCTACACTCTGAAAAAGGATATGCAGAACAATGGAAGACTGGTTCGAGAAAATACCGATTGATATACCGACGCGCCAACCGCTCAATCCGAAACAGATCCGGAATGTGATTTCGATCATCGTCGTATTAGCGGTGGTGTTTCTGATTTTCGCATTCAAGCCGTGGTTTATTGTCGACGCGGACGAGATGGGCGTCGTGCTCCGGTTGGGCAAATTCAACCGGGTGGTGAAGCCAGGCCTGCATTGGCGGCTGCCCCGTCCGATTGAGATCGTCTATACCCCGGCGGTCCAAGAAGTGAAACGGATCGAGATCGGCTTCAAAACCGTCAATCCCGGCCCCCCCGCGCGTTATCTTCATCTCCCCGAAGAGAGCGAGATGCTCACCGGAGATGAAAACATCGTCGTCTCCGAAATGATCGTCCAATACCGGATCACCGATCCGGTCAAATATCTATTCAATGTGTACGATTCTCACAGCACTCTGAAAGATATCGCCGAGGCGTCTGAACGCCAGGTAATCGGCGATTACGCCATCGACGCCGCCTGGACGTGGGGCCGTGAAGAGATTGAAGACGCCATTCTCCAATCGATCCAGGCCATTGCGGATCAATACGAGATCGGCGTCAACATCCTCAAAGTTCAATTGCAGGACGTGCATCCACCCAAACCGGTTGAACCTGCGTTTCTCGCCGTCCAGAACGCCCGTGAGGAACAATCGCAGATCATCAACGAAGCCGACGCGTACCGCAATTCCGAGATTCCAAAAGCCGAGGGAGACGTAAAAAAGATCCTGCAGGAAGCGGAAGCCTACCGCGCGGAACGCATCGCCAAATCCAAGGGAGAAGTGGAACGGTTTTCGGCGCTTCTTAATGAGTATCAGAAAGCGCCGGAAGTCACCCGGACCCGGCTGTACTTGGAAACGTTGGAGAAAGTCCTCGCCGGGAAACCCAAAGTCATCATCGGCTCCGATCAAGACCTGTTCAAGTTCTTTAATCTATCCCCACAAGGATTTCCATCTGGTTTCCAATCCAGACAAAATCAGGAGGGGAGATAATCATGAAAAAACAACACCTTATTTACATCAGCGTTGGCGCGGCTGCGCTTATTATATTGATTCTCTTTCTTTCCTCCGTGTTCATCGTCTCCGAAATCGATCAAGCGATCGTCACGCAGTTCGGGCGGCCTGTCCGCGTCATCGCGGGATTGTCCAGTTTTACGGATAAAGACGCGATTCAAAAAAGCGTCGACGAGTATTCCTCCAACTCGGAAACCAACATCCAACTCAGCTACGGAGCGGGATTGTATTTCAAAATCCCTTTCATCCAAACTGTCGAGTTTTTCGACGACCGGATTCTGGAATACGACTCCGAAGCGACACAGGTCACAACCAGCGATAAGAAGCGTATTCTGATTGACAACTTCGCACGCTGGAAAATCTACGATCCGCTCCGCTTCCGGCAGCGCGTCACCAACGTCTTCCGGGCGCAGTCACAGTTGGACGACATTATTTACTCCCAACTCCGCAGCGAGCTGGGCGAACATGAATTGATCAACATTGTGCGCAGCACGGACAACATTCTCCAAGATGAAAAAAGCACAATTCCCGAGCAGAAATTAATCCCCGTTAAAGATGGCCGGGTTGTTCTTATGGAACGGGTCACGGAACGTTGCCGCAAAGCCGCGTTGGAATACGGCATCCTCATCATCGACGTCCGCATCAAACGCGCCGATCTCCCGGATGAAAACCTCCAGGCGGTCTACAACAATATGAGGGCGGAACGGGAACGGATCGCAACAAAATACCGCGAGGAAGGGAATCGCGATTCCGCGATCATCAAAGCGGAGACAGACCGCACCGTCAAAACCATGAAAGCCGAAGCCGACCGTCAGGCTCAAGTCATCCAGGGTGAAGCCGACGCCGAAGCGATCCGCATTTACGCCAATGGCTTCATCAAATCCGTTACCAACGGGCCAGATGTCATAATCAAAGGATATGAAAGTGATCCGGTCTTTTATAAATTCATCCGCTCGTTGGAAGCGCTGGAACTGGCATTGGACGAACAAACCAACCTATTGCTAGACACGAACAACGATCTGCTACGCTATCTGAACCGGCAGACACCCGAATAATCGAAACCGGTTCATTTCCGTTTACTTCTTCCTTTCTTCTTCCTACCATATTCATAACACGCAGGCCCTCTCTTTGTAGAGCGCCGGCGCCATTCCATCTACGGAGAATTTTCCATGAAAACGTTTTTTCATCGGCCCTTTTCGATACTCGTTTCCGTTCTTGCGATCGGTTCGTTTTTCTTTGCGCCACTTGGATACACCCAATCCAATGATCGATACCAACGGGAAACACGCGAACAGATCAAAGTGTTCTATCAAGGTAATGAATTAGGAATCTATCACACCGGCCCTGCCCTGGATAAATCATACTTCCACCCCCTTTGGACACCGGACCGGCGGAATGTGACCTATGACGCCCCAGCCGATCATATCCATCATCGCGGACTTTGTGTGGGATGGCCCGACGTTTCGGGAACGGATTTCTGGGCGGAGATAATATCCAAACCAGGGAAACGAGGAAAAATATACCCCACCGATATCAAAGTGGAGACCCCGAAAAACGATACAACTTGCATTATCGAAACGAATGAATGGCGGACGGAAAAAGGGGATGTTCTTGTTAAGGGAATCTATAATTGGACGTTCCTCCCCCCGGTGGGCAATCTCCAACGTCTTGATCTCGATATGCAATTGACGGCGGCAGCGGAGAAAGTAATCTTCGGCTCCGATCCAACACCCCGCGAATATCATGGATTAACCATCCGCATCGGCCCATTCCAGGAACCGCGCTATTTCAATTCTGAAGGTGGGGAAGGTAAAGAGGGATGCAAGGGGAAACCGGCGAAATGGCTCGCTGTCTCCGGGCTGCAACACGGACAGCCTGTCCTGACCGCGATTCTCGACAGTCCAAAGAATGATTGTCATCCCACGAAATTCTATGTACAGGATCAAGGCATGCAATTCATCTCCAGTTCTCCCAACTATGGAACTCCCAAAATCCTAAAGAAAGGCGAAACCTGGCGCCTTCAATACCGTGTCCTAGCGGCTGGCGCGGCGCCCGAAGGCCAGCAATGGAATCTGGACAAACTCTGGAATGAATTCGCCGCTTCTCTCAAATGACGCCGTAAAAAGATCTTCGCAAGACGATTCATAAGTATATTTTTCGAATTCAAAATACTATCAACACATCGATGTTAAGAGATATAATGTTGTTTTCGGCAACATGCAATTTAGCCGTTTGAAATTTGTCATTTATTAAAATATGAAGGAGAGAATACTATGAGAAATTCTTTTATTATCCTTACTCTATGCCTTCTCACTGTGATTGGTATCACTAACGCCGCAGAAAAAAAGCCAGTCAATGTAATGGAAATCGGCGATCCAGCGCCCGATTTCAACCTGCCCGGAGTGGATGGAAAGAACTATAAACTGAGCGATTTCGACGATGCCGATATCCTCACGGTGATCTTCACATGCAACCACTGCCCCACTGCGCAGGGGTATGAGCCAATGATCAAACAAATCGCCGCAGAGTATAAATCCAAAGGCGTCGCGTTTGTTGTGATCTCACCGAATGATCCGAAAGCGGTCCGTTTGGATGAATTGGGGTATACGGATGTAAGCGACTCGTTTGAAGATATGAAAATCCGCGCCGCGTTTTCAAAGTTTGATTTCCCGTACCTCTACGATGGGGATAAACAGGAAGTCTCCCGCGCCTATGGGCCAATCGCCACACCCCACGTCTTCATCTTTGACCGGGAGCGAAAACTCCGCTACACAGGCCGCGTCGCCGACGCTGAAAACATTAAGGAAATCAAATCACCTGACACCCGCGCCGCCCTCGACGCGCTTCTTGAAGGAAAACCCGTCCCCAAAGAAAAAACCAAAGCGTTCGGCTGCTCGATTAAATGGTCTGATAAACGCGGATCAGTGAAAGAATCCCTCGAAAAATGGGCGAAAGAAGAAGTCTCCGTAGAAAAAATCAGCGAAGAGGAAGTCAAAGCGCTCATCAAAAATGATTCGGGCAAGCTGCGCATGATCAACGTTTGGGCGACATGGTGCGGCCCCTGCGTGGCTGAATTTCCTGAATTGGTCACGATCAACCGCATGTACCGCCGCCGTCCCTTCGAGCTGATCGCCATCAGCGCGGATAGTCCAAACAAAGAAGAGAACGTTCTTTCTTTCTTGAAGGAACAGCAGGCGTCCTTCAAGAATTACCAGTTCAACAACACGGATATTTATAAGCTGATCGATGCCGTCGATCCAGAATGGCAGGGTGCGATTCCTTATACGCTTCTCATTAAATCCGGTGGAGAGATCGTTTATCGAAAAATGGGAGCCATCGATCCCCTGGAAGTGAAACAGAAAATCGTAGCGATCATCGGCCGGACGTATTAATAGTACAAAGACAATTCATAATTCAATCAAAAGGCCCATCATTCGATTGACACTCCAGTTTCTCTTTTCCCGCGCTTTTCAATTTTTTATCCCAAATCAGTTACAGAGCGCTTCTCACGAGCGATAGTCACTATAGAATGTTCAGACATTTCTCTAATTTAATCTTCTAATGAAAAGGATCTTTAGTATGAGCAAGAAAAGAGACACCCAAAGAAGACAAAAACGGCATGGCCAAAACAAGCCGCGGATCAATCCACAAAGCGCAAATCCAACACCCGCTCCAGCCCCGGTGGATGAAACCAACAACGAGAACACTCAAGAAATCACCCCGGAAGTGAACGCCTCCGCGCCTGCTCCACAGAAACCAAGCGCGCCGCAGAAACCAAGCGCGCCGCAGAAATCGGATTCACCGTCATTCGGTGTTACAGCCAATTCCCAACCGGTATCTCTCACACCCGTTTTCGCCGGACTTGGTTTGCTGCTCGTCGCGGTCATCTATCTGGCGTTTCACGTCGATTCAAAAATACAATCTCAAGTGAGCAACTTGGAGAAGAAACTCCTTAACGAGACAAAAAATCTTGTGTCTTCCATCCAAGAAGCCAACGCCGGAACTGGGAACGAACAGAAGAAAGCGTTCTCGGATGAATCGAAAAAAATCATCGAAGCGATCCAAAACACCCAATCCTCGATCGAGGAACAGCTGACAAAATTGAACGGGGAATGGACGGCGGCGATGAGCCAAACGAGAGATCAACTCTCCGCGAATTCAAACAGTCTGGCGACCGGCGCCATACGGATTGAAACAACCCTCGATGAAATTCTCAAAGGACAAAAGAAACTCACAACGGTGGTTCAATCGGATATCGTCCCGGGTTTTGAGCAACGTTTGAATGAGATTCAAAAAGGCGTTGAAACATGCGGGCCTCAATTGACAGATCTTCTGAATGAAAAATCGAACGAACTCGCCGCCAAGTTCGGCGAACAAAACGAACGGATTGAATCCTCCATGTCCAAATTGGATTCCACGATGGAAAACCTGCCTGTTTTGGTTTCTTCCGAATTCAAAACGTACGAAACCAGTATCTTGACCGGCGTTCATCAATCCAAAGCCGACGCAAACGCGCGGTTGGATGAACTCAAACAAATCCTGCTCGATTATCAAAAATTGCAAAAGAAAATAAACGATGGAATCGCTCTAATTCAAAAAGAACTGCATGACGCGGCGCAAAAGAATACGGAATAAACGCTCATTAATGGCGCGGTAATAAAGCGCGTTTCAGCCTTCCTCTATCGCCAATCTCTCATCCATACATAATCTGCCCATTTCGTTTGTAGTCCGAAAGGCTATGATTTTGATAATAGAAAGCGGCGAATTTTTTACTTTATACGATTAATAAAATGAATCAAACATTTAGGAATTCCATTCAGGAACGAGTTCTCCTCGCGGACGGCGCGATGGGAACTGAAATTTATTCACGGGGTTTTTTTGTCAACCGTTGTTACGATGAACTCAATCTAACAAATCCAGACACAATCCAAGAAATTCATCGTGAATATATCAATGCGGGTTCGGAAATTCTAACGACAAACACGTTTGGAGCCAACCGCATTCAACTCGGCGCTTTCGGATTGGCCGAGAAAACGAGGGAAATCAACCAGGCCGGCGCGCGGATCGCAAAAGAGATTGCGGGAGATTCCAGTTTCACCGCCGGTTCAATGGGACCTATTTCGGATAAACTTCTATCCGGTGTGACGCCGGAATCGATCCAACAGGCCTATCGCGAACAGGCGGATTTTCTAATCAACGCGGGCGTTGATCTACTGCTGCTGGAAACGTTCTCTTCGCTTGAGCAATTGGAATGGGCGTATCAAGGAGCCGCGAGTCTCTCGAGTGATGTGACGATAATCCCATCCATCTCCATCGGTCTTCTATCACAGCATAATCCCATTTCCCCATCCCAGCTGGTTAAAACCGTTCAAAGCTGGGGCGCTTCGATTCTAGGATTGAATTGCGGCGGGGGGCCGCAGGAAATGTTGGAAGCGCTGTCTTTAGTGAAAGAAGCCACCGGTGGCCGTCTCCGGCTGTCCGCCATGCCGAACGCCGGATTCCCCAAACAGGTCGAAGGCCGCACCCTCTATATGGCGTCGCCTGAATACATGGCGGAATACGCGCGGCGGCTCGTACAAAAGGGCGCGTCGATCGTTGGTGGATGCTGTGGGACCACGCCAAGGATGATCAAAGAGATGGCGGTCTTCCTGCGGTCCGTACGACCGGGAAAAGTCTCGGTCACAGTTCTCACTGAGGACCAAAAAGCGATATCCATGCCCCCGGTTCCACGTGAAGAACGGACGCCGTTCGGTCAGATTCTCGGCCAAAAATTCGCCGTCTCGGTTGAACTCGATCCTCCAAGAGGCATCGACGCTTCCCGCGCCGTCAAGGGAGCCAAGTTTCTCTACGAAAACGGGATTGACGCCGTCAATATCGCCGACGGCCCCCGCGCGACAGGCCGGATGTCCCCCACCGCGCTGGCGATCCTAGTGAAACGGGAAGCGCCGATTGAAACCATCATCCACGTCTGCGCGCGGGATCGAAACCTTCTCGCGCTCCAGATGGATCTCATCAGCGCCAACGCCCTTAATCTAAAAAACTTGATGCTGATCACCGGCGATCCACCCAAAATGGGCATCTATCCCGATTCCACCGCCGTTTTCGACCTTGAAGCGATTGGACTCGTCACCTGCGCGGACCGGCTCAATCGCGGTCTGGATTTCGCCGGCCGGCCGTTAAAAGGCCAGACCGCCTTCGTTATAGGTGTAGGATGCAATCCAGGAGCGGCGGATTTGGGTCTCGAAGTGGAACGCTTTGAAAAAAAGGTGAACGCCGGGGCGGAATACGTCTTTTCCCAGCCGATCTACGATCATGCGCTTCTGGACGAATTCCTCAAACGCACGGAATCCGTCAAACCGATCCCATTTTTCGTTGGCATTCTTCCATTGGCGAGTTATAAAAACGCCGAATTTCTTCACAATGAAATTCCCGGCATGCAGGTCCCGGATTCGATCCGCGAACGGATGCGCCTTGCCCCGACAAAGGAAGCCCAAAGCGCGGAAGGAATCGAGATCGCCTCCGAATCCCTGCGTCTCGCCGCCAAACACCCTCGCGTCAAAGGCGCCTACATCTTCCCTCCCTTCGGACGCTACGAAAGCGTTCTCGACGTCCTCGAAAAATCCGGCGTTCGTTGATTGATTTTGATTCTGAATCAATTGTGGGAGCAAAGGCGGGTGATAATTCGTGTTTTGTTCACGGGCGGAGACGCCCGCGTTCCATTACCGCGTAAGGGCCATCGCATAAACGAGTCCAGAGTGAGGCGCGTCTGGATGAATAATTGCGCTGGGACATGAAACCTGGCAGGGTTGAACGACAACATTCCGGTTTTGCAACGCGCCCGTCATATTCACATCCATAACCCGCGCGCCGACAAATTTTACAATTTTATATTCCGTGTTGTTCCCATTTCCAACTGCGACGCTGTAAAGTGGAATCAAACGTGGTTGTCCGATGATATCATCCAACTCAAATCGCACAGTAGTGCTGACGCCTGTATCACCCTCCAACCATTGCGAGAAATTCCCTCCACCTTCGTCTGTCATGAGCAGGCCGCCGATCGCGTCCAGATCCGCCTGCGATATTCCATAAATAATCTGCCGCCGTATATCATCCGTACTATTGTTTGATGGGCCGATATCTATGGTCCCGAAATTGCCGGGTAAATCTTCCTGACCACAGATCCCATCTTTATTTGGGTACAATTTCATTTCCGGGATACCGTCGCCGCCTGGGGAGACAGTTCCAGTGACTGGATCGTATGTGTAATCATCCACATCCGGTTCGTGGGGACACGCGCAATCGGGGGGATGGTTGTCTCCATCCATACCTTCTACCCAAGTATCGTAGAGAATCGTGAAGGGAAGCATCATGAGATTCTCTTCCCCATAGGGTCCATCGGATAAAGCGAATCCAATCACCCGGTCGTCAATCGTAGCCGTCGCCTGTTTGGAAACCTGGACGGTGTTAGTCCCAGCGAACGCGCTGAAAAAAAGTCCTAATGGGCCATTTATATCCTGAGACAGACTCGCTTTGACTTGCACGGAGTTGTAATACGATAAACCTTCAGTGAGGAAAGGGCTGTTGGGATCGTTTGGATCTTCTATATAACCGGCGACGATCCCCCCATCTGGAAGGTTCTCATCGTTTCGGCGCAAGGCCAATGATCTATTGTCGGCTTTGTTTAGTTGAGCAAAGGATTCGGCGCTATTACGCGCGAAAGTGATATCATCTTCGAAAGACGCGTCGCCATATAAAAAGCCTTCATCAATCAATTCGGCGGCGCCAGCGAGTGAGGCGGCTTCCGCGGCGTTTTGCAGTTGCGCTTCGGCTAAAATAATGTACCCGATGTCAAGTGAAAGCGCGGCGGACATCATAATGAAAACTATGCTTATAGCGGTTAAGACTAAAATCGCTCCCCGTTCCCTATCATAAGTCCCTATATCATGACGCAATAATTTGATATTCTTCCTTCCAGTATGTTTGGTACGTTCTGTTCCACACATGATGTCTTCACCTTTGATGTAACGTTCTGTGGTATTAATAGAAGCCCAATTCAATATATGTTTAATTTATGTTAAACAACGATTCAAAATCAGTATATTCAATATATCGTAAAATGACAAAAAAAATTAAGGATTATCTCCTTCTTTATCAAATTGAGAATTCGATGATCAAACGGAGAATGTGTGAATGAAGATCCATAAGTGGAGAAAAGCCAACGTTTTTATCGTTCAACCAGAAGGAAGAATCGATGCGGTTTCTTTTTCTGATTTTTCGACGTTTCTCAAAAAAATCATAGAAGATGAAGACGCGCGAAACCTTATTTTGGATTTTTCGAAGACCACTTATATGAGCAGCGCAGGCGTGCGAGTATTAATAGAGATTTCAAGAATGATCGCATCGAAAAAGGGATCTGTAGCGACCTGCTCATTGAGCGGTGATCTAAAGGAATTATTTGAATTGGTTCATCTGAACCAGCTGATTTCGATTCACAAAAATGAAGACGCCGCGTTGGAAGCCATTCTCGGTTCCGTCCCACATTCCGTCTTTAAAGGTATAAAACACCCTAAAAAAATATAACCGTAACCTAAGTCTTTGCTACGCTTGGTGTTATACAAGAAAACCGGGAGGTGATTTGAGGCGATTTTAAACGGCGCTCTTGATGATTTGCAGATCCGTATTTGAATCAAAATCGGGCATCATTCCCTTATTCGCGTCAACATATTGGAAAATCTCATCCATATATAAAGGATATTTAGGATTTTTTACATTCATCTATATTTCCATCGATAATCGATACAATGATAATGATAACGATCCTGAAAATCCTTATATCCTGGCTATCCAGATTCAGAATAAAAAATGTATCACTTCAGCAGGCTGACCAATTAAAATAATCCAAATATCAAAAGGAGAAACCATACTATGTCAAACACGAACATCCACCGCCGCTCATTTCTTGGACGCGGATCGATGGCGGCCGCGGGCTTATCACTCGGCGCCTGCGCCGTGGGGGCTGTAGGCGCAGTGAAACGATCCGGCAGTCCGAAGGCGAAGGTTGGAATCAATATCTTACTATGGACCGCAAATCCGGCGGTCGAACATTTTGGATTGCTGGACAATTTAAAGAAATGGGGATTCGATGGCGCCGAATTTCCCATGTTCGATCCAACCGGCGATCATTGGGCCAAGCTGGGTAAACACTGCGCCTCGATTGATCTTGAAAACACCGTTTGCTGCTGTGTGCCGGAAGGCTCCAATCCCGCCAGTTCCGATCCCGCCGAACGCAAGGCGGCTGTCGCATTCCTCAAACAAAGCGTCGACCGCACGGTCGAACTTGGCGCGAAGATGATCTGCGGCCCCTTCTATTCACCTGTCGGACGGCTCGTTGGCCGGGGCCGGACGGAGGAAGAATTCAAAAATTGCGCGGACGTGATCCGCGAAGTGGCGGAATACGCGGCCAAGGTGGATGTCGGCCTGGCCCAGGAATCCATCAACCGTTTTGAGACCTATGTTTTTAACAGCCAGAGTGATGGCTGCAAAATCGTCGACGCCGTGGACATGCCGAACTTCGGGATTCATTACGATACATTCCACGCGCATATTGAAGAAAAAGATTCCCCCGCCGCCATCCGCGCCGCCGGGAAACGCATCCATCACGTCCATATTTCCGAAAACGACCGGAGCACACCCGGCGCGGGTCAAGTCAAATGGAACGAAACCTTTGACGCGCTCAAAGACATTGGTTACGATCGATGGTTAACGATCGAAGCCTTCGGCCGCGCGCTGCCCGAAGTCGCCGCCGCGACTTGCATCTGGCGGAAGATGTTCGCCAATGAAGAACAACTGGCGCGGGATGGACTGAAATTTATCCGGGAAAATTGGAACGCGTAACAAAAAATCGAACCCAATGGAATTCCACCGGGTTCGTTCATAATCTCAGCGAAGATTCACGGATTATAACCACCGTGAATGTTTTATTTTTTTATATTCTGCCAAGCCAACGCCGCCGCGCCTAAAATTCCCGCGTCATCCCCCAAGGCGGCGGGGACGATTTCGACGCCTTCATAAACGATGGGGAAGCAGTTCTTTTCCGCATGTTCGCGAATCTCATTTAGTATCCGATCCCCCAGCGCTTCCGTCAGCCCTCCACCGATCACAACCATTTCCGGGCTGAGTATATTGAGCAGACTACCCACGGCTATACCAATATATTTTGACGCGCGCTTAATCTCTGATACAACAAGATGATCGTTCGCTTCAATGGCTTTCCGGAACACTTTACTCGTCAATTTCGTCCAATCGGAACCGATCAGCTCTGTGAGAACCGTGGGGACTTCCTTTTCAACAGCCGCCTGGAAACGTTTGATGATCGCCGTTTTACTCGCGTAGGCTTCCAAGCATCCACGTTGTCCACAGCCGCATAATTCTCCACCGGCGACGATTTTTTGATGGCCCAATTCTCCGGCGTTCTTGCTGAAACCGTGGACAAGCCGGCGATTGACAATCACGCCGCCCCCAATGCCGGTTCCGATAAAGAGTCCGATTAGATCCTTCTTCCCTTTCCCCGCGCCGTAGACAAATTCTCCCAAAGTCCCAACATTGACATCATTGTCTAAAAAGGCGGGAATTCCGAGCCGCTCACTTACAAAAGGCGCGATGGGAGCGTTGGTTAAATTGACATTAGGGGTTTCGATAACGATCCCTTTATCAGGATCAAGCGGGCCGGGAGAGCCGATTCCCACTCCTTTGATTTTTTTGAGTGAACAACCGGAGGATTCCACCGCTTCCTCACAGCATTCAACCAATCGGTTCAGGATATCTTCCGTCGGTTTTTGCGGTTTTGTCTTTTTTTTGGCGCGGCTGAGAATTTCGCCCGATTCGGTGATAACCGCCGTCAGGATCTTAGTTCCACCCAGATCCACTCCCAGAACCATTCGTTCTTGCGCAGATTTCGATTTCGCCATCAGCGGAGCGCTCCTCTTCTATCACTCTTATCCTAAGATGTCAAATACTTTTTTGATGAGTTCTTTTGCGATGGCGCGTTTAGAACGATTTCCGTTGATGATTTCGAAGCCGTATTGATCGCTCATGCGCCGGAATTGATTCTGAATCTGTCGTTGGTATTTCAAGAAACTTTCAAACATATCCTGGGAAAGACCCACATCCATCCCTGATTCCCAATAATCCAGGATTTCGCTTTTCTGGAAATTCCGTTCCATCAAATTTTCTGGACTGACTCGCAGATAAAAGACAGCGTCAGGCACGATCGCGATTCCAAAAAGCGATTCCAACCAATCCGGCTCCATGCCGCGAACCACATCCCTCGCCATCAGGGTATAAATATACCGGTCGGCCAGGACGATGAATCCCGCGCGCAACGCGGGGATGATACGGTTTTCCAATTGATCCGCGAAGTCCGTCGCGTAAAAAAGGCTGAGTGTTCGTTTCCCAAGAATATTTCCTTGTTTCGCCCGCTCCAATTCTTGGCTGACCAGGGTGGAACGGCGCAATCCCACGGGAACCGTCGCAAAACCCTGTTTTTCGAGTTCGTCTTTGATTAATTCGATCTGCGTAGACCGGCCGGAGCCGTCGGCGCCTTCAACGACGATCAGTTTTCCGGTCAATTCGTCCAGGTTGACGCCGGACAGACCGGTTCCATAAAATCGTTTTGGCTGGGTTGGCGCTGCATTCATGGCCGGGTCCTCCATCGGTAAGAGGAAAGATCGATGTGATCACTGACGATTTTCCTCACCTGTTCCTGCAGTTCTTCGATGGGCCGGGTTCCGTCCACGACTTGAAAACCAAATTCGTCTACCATATTTACATATTCATTATTGATCCGCTCTTGGAAAAGCGCAAAACTTTCATATGGATCGTCGGAGAGATTCAAATCCATGCCCGCTTCATGATATTTCAGCTGGGGGCGTCCGGATAGAATGCGGTTCAGAGCAGTCTTCAAGGGCACTTGGAAGAAGAACGCGATATCCGGCTGCACGGCGAAACTATACATTTTGCGCAGCCATTCCCGGTCACATCCACGTGTGCTGTCCCGCGCGAAAGCGGTGTAGATATACCGGTCACAAAGAACGATGTAGCCGGCCCGGAGAAGCGGGCGGATCTGCCGTTCGTATCGATCCGCGAAATCGGTGCAATGAATCAAACTGAACGTCGTGGGTGTCAGTAAGTTCCTTTTTTTCCCCTTTTTCGTGGCTTTCTTGATGACGACGGACGAATTCCATTCCGTGAAAAAGACCTTGATCCCGCTAAGTTCCAACCACCGTTTCACGAGATAGATCTGGGTGGATTTTCCCGAGCCGTCGAGTCCTTCTACGGCGATGAGTTTGCCTTTCATGATATCCCTTTGATACACTGCAAGTATCGATTCAATCCAACCGGCGCCCAAAAAGCAAAGCCATTGAATGATGAGTCAATTCTCTTGCGCTTTTCAATATGAATTCCAGTTTTCACCAGCCAATTGTTAGAAAACCATTATATCCATAATAGCGGAATGTTCAATCGTATACAAAATATTAGAATCGAGAGATCTGTTTTATTATATCAACCATCATGATTTGAGATCACAACGCGCAGATGAAAATGAGTTGCGGGAGTGAATTCGAACGAGAAAGCCTTAGAAACTCATTTTCATATAAATTATACGATGGATTGGTCATTGAACACTTCCATTGGATCATAACCATGACATTCCAACAGCCGTAGAATCACTTCTTCCACGACTTTGTCCGGTGTCGACGCGCCTGATGTAACCCCGACTTTTACGGGCTCATCCGGAAGCCAATCGTCCGTGTTTATTTCTTCCGTTTGGCCGAACGGTTTATGACGAATCCGTTGGGATGAAAGGATGCAGTCCACATCGCTGATATGATATGTCGGCGCATAGAGAAGGCCGATTTCACAAAGATGGCTGGTGTTGCTGCTGTTATAGCCGCCAACGACAAGGATCAAATTCGGTTGTTTCTTCCCCAATTCGACTATCGCGTCCTGCCGTTCTTGCGTCGCGCTGCAGATCGTATCGAACGAACGATAGTGTTCTTTCAAATTCTCCAGTCCATAGCGGTCAGCGATCGCGGATTCAATCATTTTTGAGATCGCCATATATTCACTGCTCAGCATGGTGGTCTGATTCGCCAGTCCGACAAAAACCAAATCTTTGTCCGGATCAAAATTAGGGCTGATGGCCTGTTCGAATTTCTCCAGGAATTCGTTTTTGTTTCCCCCCTGGCGGATGTAGTCACAGACGTAGCCGACTTCAGCCTCGTTGCGGACAATGAGATATCGCCCTCCAGGAAATTGCAGCACGCGGGAACTGGTGGCGATGGTTTCTTCATGGGAAAACTTCCCATGAATGATGGATGTAAATCCATCCTTTGCATTGCGTTCCACCCGTTTCCAAACATTCATCACGGATCCGCAGGTAGTATCCACCATGGTACACCGAATGTTCGCCAATCGCTCCATCACTTCGACACTCGCGCCAAACGCGGGAAGAATGACAATATCCCCGGGTTGAACATCATCGTAATCGTATGTTTTTTCCTTCCCTCCACTCAAAAAACGGATGTCCATCTCCCGCAGTTTCCGATTCACGCGGGGATTATGAATGATTTCCGTCGTGATATAAATCGGTGTATCGGGATATTTCCGGCGGGTTTCATAAGCGTAATTGACGGCGCGGTCCACACCGTAACAAAATCCGAACTCTTTGGCGAGAAGGATTTCGAAATCACCTACCCGCACGCTGGATTCGTTATCCCGCAGTTGTTGAATCAACTCGCTTCTATATTCATTCGTCAGTGTGTCAGCGATTTCGTCTTTCATTCCGAAACCATGCCGGATGATGGGCAGCCCGCTTTTTTTCGACGGCATGAACAACTCCCAGGGTATAGTTTGCATGGTAGTCTATCCGATCTATTTTTTAAAAACAACTCCATAAACGGCGTTGCAGGAAACGGCGCCTATGCGCATAGCTCAAAACGGATGATTTTAACTTCAGCAACGAGGGAAAATCTAGAATCCATTTTTAATAAGGAGTCCTTTTTGTTATTGTATCCATTCGAATCTAGAAATAGGGGCATTTTCTGATTCTATATTTCATTCCTAAAAAATAACTCACAATTCGCCTTTCCAACCATAAATTTTATGATCGCCTGCGCTTCAACCTAGGAAAAACCGGCTGAATCAGCGATGATATTGGATGGATAGAAAATTATCTTTTTACAATCGATACATAAGAACTGCGATGGTTTATATTAAGGATAGACAATAGGAGAGAATCATGATTGAAGCGTATCTGCAGCACAAAGCCGAACGGGAAAAACTTGGTATCCCCCCGCTTCCCATCAACGCGGAACAGATGGAAGACCTTTGTAAATTACTCCAGAATCCTCCTTCCGGTCAGGAGGATTTTCTTCTGAGTTTATTAACAGACCGTGTCCCTCCCGGTGTCGACCCCGCCGCTGGAGTGAAAGCCGCGTTTCTCGCCCAAATCGCGAAAGGAGAGGTAAAGTCTCCTCTAATCGATTCCATCCGCGCCGTGGAACTGCTTGGCACAATGCTGGGTGGCTATAACATCGATCCGTTAATTGAGTTTCTCAGCGCTGACGCGCTTGCGGAAACCGCCGCGAAGGCGCTCTCCCAAACACTTCTGATCTTTGGCAATTTCGACACAGTGAAAGAACTGGCTGATAACGGAAATCCTCACGCCAAGAGCGTTGTCGAATCGTGGATGGAAGCGGAATGGTTCCAGAAAAAACCAGCGCTGCCCGATCGAATGGAACTCACTGTCTTTAAAGTGGATGGTGAGATCAACACCGACGATTTTTCTCCCGCCCTCCATGCGGCCACCCGGCCGGATATTCCGCTTCACGCGCTCGCGATGGGCGAATCCAGCTTCCCAGGCGGCATCGAGACGATCGCCGAATACCGGTCGCAAGGACGCCAAATCGCGTTTGTAGGAGACGTGGTCGGCACCGGCTCATCGAGAAAATCCGCTTGCAATTCTTTGATCTGGCATATTGGAGAGGATATCCCCTGCGTGCCGAATAAACGCCGGGGAGGCGTAATCATCGGCGGGCAAATCGCGCCGATCTTTTTCAACACCGCCGAAGATTCCGGCGCGCTGCCGATTCGATGTGATGTCTCGAAACTCAACACGGGCGATCAAATTCACATACTTCCCAAAGAAGGGAAGATCACAAATCCAAACGGGGAAACGCTGGCCGAATTTGAACTCTTCCCGAACACGATCGGGGATGAATACCGCG
The DNA here is from genome assembly GCA_963663405.2 of bacterium. Taxonomy (GTDB): domain Bacteria; phylum Hinthialibacterota; class Hinthialibacteria; order Hinthialibacterales; family Hinthialibacteraceae. Next base: position 30,981 of record CAXXSM010000089.1, read on the forward strand.
CTGGCGGGCGTGTCAATTTAATCATTGGACGTGATCTCACCAACAAAGCGCGCACATCCTGTGGAAAGGAAGAAAGCGAATTATTCGTCAAATCCGTCTTTGTCCAGAAAGAGGGCGTTGGATACACCTTGGCGCAGAAAATCATCGGCAAAGCCTGTGATGTGGAAGGAATCCACCCCGGTACCGCTTGCACGCCCCTCATGACAACCGTCGGTTCCCAAGATACGACCGGTCCCATGACCGCCGATGAATTGAAGGAACTCGCGTGTCTTAAATTCAACGCCGATCTGGTTATGCAGTCATTCTGCCATACCGCCGCCTACCCTAAAGCGGCGGATATTAAAACTCACGCCGAATTACCGAAGTTCTTCACCGAACGGGGCGGCGTCGCGCTTCAACCGGGCGATGGGATTATTCACAGCTGGTTGAACCGCATGATCCTTCCCGATACTGTCGGCACCGGCGGCGATTCGCATACCCGTTTCCCCCTCGGAATTTCGTTCCCCGCCGGATCGGGCCTAGTCGCGTTCGCGGCGGCGTTGGGAATGATGCCCCTTGAAGTTCCCAACTCTGTCCTGGTACGGTTCAAAGGGGAACTGCGTCCTGGAATCACGCTGAGAGACGTTGTCAACGCGATCCCTTACCGGGCTATTCAAGAAGGCTTGTTGACAGTTGAGAAAAAAGGGAAGAAGAACATTTTCAACGGCCGCATCGTTGAGATGGAAGGGCTTCCCGATTTGAAATGTGAACAGGCGTTTGAATTGACCGACGCCACCGCCGAACGCAGCGCCGCGGGCAGCACGATCAAACTCGGTGTGGAAACCATCTCCGAATACCTGCGCAGCAACGTCACATTATTAAAATCCATGATCGCGAAAGGCTACCAGAACGCCGAAACCATGAAACGGCGCATCGCGAAAATGGAGGAATGGCTGGCGAATCCTGTCCTAATGGAGCGCGATGGAAAACGCGGAATACGAAGCGATTCTCGACGTCGATCTGAATGAGATCACCGAACCCATCGTCGCATGTCCCAACGATCCGGATGATGTTAAACTCCTCTCTGAAGTGGCGGGCGACCCGGTTCAAGATGTGTTTATTGGCTCGTGCATGACAAACATCGGTCATTTCCGCGCGGCGGCGAGAATTCTGGAAGACGGCCCCCCCTGCCCACTGCGTCTTTGGGTCTGTCCACCAACACGCATGGACGAAGCCCAGCTGCGGGAAGAGGGAATCTATTCCACCTTCGGCAAAGTGAACGCGCGCATGGAAATGCCGGGCTGTTCACTCTGCATGGGGAATCAAGCGCGAGTCTTGGAAGGTTCGACGGTCTTCTCAACCTCCACCCGCAATTTCGACAACCGCATGGGCAAAAACGCCCGCGTCTACCTCGGCTCAGCCGAGCTCGCCGCGGTCACAGCCCAAATGGGCAAAATCCCCACACCGGCTGAATACATGAGCGCCGTCGTCGACAAAATCAAACCCGTTGAGGATGAACTGTATAGGTATTTGAATTTTGATGAGATTCCTAAATATATTGAATTGGCGGATCGAGTGTAGGAGAAGGTAAATAGACAGAAGACTGACTCAAGCCAGTGAGGATAATATTTGCGGTGTTTTAAGGAAAGATCACACAAAGGGAATATATGGCTGCATTAGTGGTCAACATAACAGGATATTCAACATGGCAAACATACAAAAGAAACATTCCAAAAAATGTTTGGGTGGCAAAGAAGAACAAATGTCTGACTTTGCAAAAGCCTTTCTCGTCATTGGGGTACTCGGTCTTTTTGCTTGTCTTTTACTTTTAGGAAGAGAAGATGGATTGTTCCAATTTTGGATCGCCTTGGGTATCGGTTGTTTTATTCAGGGATTATTTTTTTTCATTATCTTAAGTTTTGGAGCGGAAATAATAAGACTTCTCAAAAAATTAAATGGGCTTCCTTTTGGAGGTGAAATTTCAGGAAAATTTATTACTTGTCACATTTTTCAATGTTCTGAGTGCAAAACACAAATTACAAAAGAAAAAGTGCCTTTATCTGATAAGGAAAGATGGCCTAGAAAATGTCAAAATTGCGGAGTCGAATTTGCCAAAGATGAAGAAGCTAACATCATTATTCTGGAAAAGGAAAAATAGTCATGTAGTTATTAAAGGGTAGATCTCGCTTTACCGATCCATCATAATAATTGATTAATTCGGCGCTTCAGAAATACGCGATCCACCCTAAGGCCTGATAGACTGAAGGAAAGGCCTTCGGCCTTGGATGTTTGTCTGAATTAGGATGGTCAGGATTGAAGGATGACCAGGATTTTTTTTTAATCCTTGATTCAACGTTCCACTATTCAATAAGAAGAACAACGGAACTTAATGATATCCTGAATATCCTTTAATCTAGGCTATCCAGAATTCAGACAATGATATAGTACTATATCTATTGCTATTCCTTCATTGATAGCCACAGGAAAGATATAGCATAAAGAAAAACTCCCGGAGTTATCAGAATGGCAACCATCGAAGGTATCTTTGTAAAAAACTATCGCGTTCTTAAACGTATAGAATTCGGTAAAAACAATATATCATTCTGTTGTAGAACCTTTAACATCACGTATCAGCAATTATAGGCAAAAATGGAGTTGGAAAGAGTACGCTTTTTGATGTATTTGGTTTCCTTTCTGATTGTATGGAAATGGGAGTAGAAGAAAAGCAAGTGAACTAAAAACGCGAGGTGGTTATAGGCGACTTGTTTCAAATAATGAGATGAACAAAATCCATCTCGGAATTCGGTATCGCGAATCAGAAAAAACATTGCCTATAAACTATATATTGACTATTAAATTAGACCAAGATGAAAGACCATATGTTGATTCGGAGCTATATATCAAATTGATTATATTAAGCCATTTGAAGAACAAGAAAGAGAACTCGATGATCAATAATGTAATTCTTGAACTCACAAAGGGTAAAGGCGCTGTTTCTTTTGGAGATTCAAATTCTTCAAAAGAAGATTTAGAAATAGAATTATCCGATATTCGACAATTAGGCATCTCTACATTAGGTTTATTAAAAGAACACCCACGAATTGTCAACTTTCGAAATTTTATACAAAACTGGTATCTTTCTTACTTCACCCCCAACGCGGCGCGAACACTCCCAATTAGCGGCCCCCTAAAAGCGTCTCAATCGAGAAGGTAGTAATCTGGGCAACGTCGTCCAATACATGGAACGCAATCACCCAGACCGGTTTCAATCGATCCTTGACCGCATCGCGGAGCGTATTCCAGGCGTTCAAAAGATTCGGACGGTTGAATCGCCTGACGGGCGGCTGCTTCTGCAATTCAACGACCGGGGATTTCAAGATCCATTCTACGCGCAGCAGATGTCAGATGGCACATTGAAACTCTTCGCGTATCTTCTTCTGCTCGAAGCCCCCCGACCCTCCTTCCTTAATCTGTATCGAAGAGCCGGAAAATTATCTTTATCACAAACTGCTCGAAACATTGGCGCAGGAATTCAGGGAACACGCTTCGGAAAAGAAACAGACGTCTCAAATGATCGTGACAACCCATCAACCTTATTTTCGTAGACGCATTGACTCCAGAAGAGGTATGGATTTTAGAAAAAAGGAGAAGATGGATTCGCCAAAATCCGTCGAGCGAGTGATGATCCCATTGTGAAAGCGATGGTAGAAGAAGGGCAACCGCTGGGGCAGTTTATGGTACAGCGATTATCTGGATAAGGAGTAACGCCAAGTGCATTTTGAAATTCTTGTTGAAGGCAAAAATGAGATTAAAGCGTTAAATCCAATCCTATCGAAAATTCTTGGTCCACGGTATAAATACCATAGTTGGAAAATACGGCCTCATGAAGGAAAAGGAAATCTTCCAAGAAATCCTGAAGAAAAACCCAATCGAAAAAATCGCACACTTCTTCACAATCTTCCTTCTAAACTCCGGCGCATATGGAAGCAGCCTTCAATCAGACTCTGCCGTAATTGTGCTCTTCGATCTCGATAAGGATGACTGCTATCAGTTGAAAAGTGATTTATTACAGTTGCTTGACTATTGCGATCCAGCGCCGGTCACGCTATTTCGAATTGCAATCGAAGAATTGGAAGCGTTGTTTCTCGGAGATCGTAAAGCGCTTTTTGAAGCTTTTCCTAATGCGAATGAATCCAAGTATAAAACATATAAACAGGATTCAATTTGTGGGACATGGGAATTTTTCGCGGAAATTGTTTTCCCTGAAGGTGAGCAATCTTTACGAAATAAAGGATGGGGCTGCTGTGTTGAATGAAAAAGGAAAATGGGCGAAGAACATCGCTCCTAAAATGGATGTAGACAACAACCGGTCACCAGTTTCCGCGCGTTTCGTGATGGGTTGAAGCGGCTCTTAAAATTACAGGAGAAATAGACGGCGCGAACGTTTGCTTCATCCCAATTATTTCACTTTTCGGAACAAAGGATTCCACCCCAATGAAAAATAAACCCATCGCAAGACGGCGGCTTTTACTGCACTCTGCAGCCGGTACAGCGTTGATTGCGGCGCCCTGTGTCGTACGCGGGATCGAATCGAACTCTCACTCTACAGTAGAATGCGCGGACGATACAAACATTACGACAGAAGCGGAGGTTCTGGTCATTGGTGGTGGCACGGCTGGTACGATCGCCGCAATTCAGGCCGCTCGAACCGGCGCAAAAACAGTTCTTATCGAACGGGGCAGCCAACTTGGAGGCACAATGACTGTGGGGGGCGTTGCCTTTCCCGGATTATTCCACGCATGGGGGAAACAGATTATCGCCGGCATTGGGTGGGAATTGGTTCGTGAAACCGTTGTGATGGACCAAGGGAAACTTCCTGATTTCACTGAAACACCATCCCGGCACTGGCATCACCAAGTACATATCAACCAGTTTCTATATGCGCTGCTTGCGGAAGAGAAGTGTTTGGATGCGGGGGTAACCATTGTTTACTACGAATTCCCACTGTCGATTAAGAAACTACCGGATGAGTGGATGGTCGAAACGGTTGGACCCGGAACACGCCGTCAGATAACCTGCAAGCAACTGATCGACTGTACCGGCGGCGCTGACGTGGTTGGAATGCTCAAAATGCCCCGGCTCCGTGAGGAAGAAACTCAACCCGGATCGCTGTTGTTCAAATGTGGCGGCGCTTATAACCCAGGACGAGAACAACTCGAAGCGGTTTACGTTCATGGAGCGGATTCTTCAACCTCCGTAACGCGAACAGAAGCAAATCTTACTGGACGTCAAGCGATATTGAAACAGTTACGTCAGAAACAGACGCAAGCCGATGCGCGCTCGCGTTTAATACAGATGCAGCCTGAAGCGGCCATTCGAGAAAGTTACCGTATTCTCGGTGAGACTGTTATTACCCACACGGACTACACTTCCGGCCGCTTGTTCAACGATGCTGTCTGTTATGCTTTCTATCCAGTCGACCTGCACACACGGCAAGGCGTTAAACCCAAGCCTTTGGCCGAGGGGGTCGTTCCAACGGTGCCATTGAGAGCGTTAGTACCAAAGAACAGCCGCAACATTATCGTGGCAGGGCGATGTGTATCGAGCGACAGACTGGCAAACTCGGGCTTGCGTGTACAAGCTTCCTGTATGGCCATGGGACAGGCCGCCGGCGCCGCCGCGGCTCTAGCCGCACAGCAGGAGTCGACCCCTCTTGAAGTTCCTTTAGAAGACATCCGGCGGCTGCTGCGAAAAAATGGAGCGATCGTACCCCATTCGTAAACAGGCATAAAGGTTGGATGGATTTAGCCAGGACAGATGAAAAACCTTGCCCTGAGCCCATGCGTATTTGTCTGAATCAGGTAAGACCGAGCAGCTGCGAGGGCTGCTTTAACAGGATTAAAGGATGGCCAGGATTTTTACTATTTTGATTCCACGTTTCGCCATTCAATAAGAAGAATAACAGTACTTAATAATATCCTGAATATCTTTTCATCCTGGTTATCCTGATTCAGACAATAATATTGGCACGCAGGGTGGATCACGCTTTACCGGCCCACCGATAATTATTGATTGATTCTACGGGACGATCCGCACACAGGTCTCAGACACACCGCTTGTCAGAACCATAAGAGCTTCCTCGACAGTCAGTTCGACACTCGGAATTTTCTTTTCGGGGCAGAGGTCCGCGAGGGGGCGCAGGACAAATTCCCGCTTGAGCATACGGGGATGTGGGACACGCAGGCGGGATTCGTGGATGATCTCATCTCCATAAAGCAGGATATCCAGATCGACGGTGCGGGATTCATAATGGATCAAATGAGAGCGAGTTCTCCCAAGGGCTTCTTCAATTTGAAGCAACTGTTCGATCAACGCCTTTGGGGGACATTGCGTCTCGATCTCGGCGGCGCCGTTGAGAAAAAACGGCGCGTCGTCCGGCATCCCGACCGGAGCCGTTTTATAGAGGGGAGAGACACGCAGAACCTTTGTCTCATCGATCAGCGCGACGCGTTCGAGAGCGCGGTTAATGTTTTTTCTCCGGTCTCCCAGATTTGATCCCAAGGCGATATAAACAAGAGCCATCTTCTTATTCCTTTCCGATAAGTGTAGAATCCTTCCCACTTTTGTAAACTTGTCTGGAGAGTGAAAAATGCGCGCGCCTTCTCTCTCCCTTGTCGAAATCGGGTTTTTGTAAAAACATGAATGTGGGGTAAACCACTTTTTTTGGAGGATCGGCTGATGATAACGAACTTGGGAATCGCTTTTCTTTTGACAATCACGGGAACGCCGGGAGTTTTACTCACGAACGGTGAATTCGAATCCGGTCAGATTGTAGACGAAGCCTTCGTCCCTGACGGATGGACGGCTCCGGCGGAAAACGGGGGAACGGCGGCGGGATATGAATCAGAGCGCTGTGTGACGGTAATGGGATTCGGTTCGGATGAAGCCGCTTGGCTCTCCGATCCAATGGATGTGAAAGCGGGGGAAATATATGAATTCTCATTCTGGGGAAAAGCCAGTGGAAACGCGCAGGGAATCGCCGTCAGCGGCCCCACGTTCTGCAACCACGATTACCATTTGACCAACGAATGGAGCCGGTATTCCTTCGTTTTCCGTGTGCCCGAAAACGAAACCCAAGCCCGCTTCCGCGTGGGGCAGTGGCATGCGGAAGGCAAATTCTTCTTCGATAACGTCCGCGTGCAATCCGTGCAAGCGGTCCATATCCGGCGTGGAGATATGGAAATCGGCGTAGGAGAGCGGATTCATAAACAGACTTACGAAGCCTGCCACAGGATGTCTTCCGAAGGAGCCAACTACTGCCGATTTCTACAATCCATGACAACGCGGTTCAATAGCCCCCGTCTGCTGTTCGACGATTCATCCAATGTTGTCTACCGCTATGAAATTCCAGACAACCCATTCACAAAGGCGTCCATCGAGATCAATCTCAATCATCACACCGGCGGCGTCCTATCCTGTTTGGTCCGCAAAGAGGATGGCGCATGGCAGGAAATAGGAACATTGTCCGAGGTCTCATCCAAATCGTTCCTCATTCCGGATTCGCTCCTTCCCGCCTCAGCTTTTGAAGTGAAATTGGAAGGAAAACAGGATGCGGATGGTCAGTGTGGTTTTCAGGTGGACCGCTGTGATTTCAAAGGGGAACTGCAAACAGCCTGTGAACCTATACAAGGCGAAACCCGTTTTGTGAAAGTGATTCAAACCGATCCTGCATTGAGGGTAAAGATTCTTGAGATCCAAACGCCTATGCCTTTGGCTGAATTTTCAGTACCGGTTGAGATTGAAAACCTGTCAGATCGAGCAAGGTATTTTGAATTAAATATTGTGTACAACAATAATATAATTCCTCAATTGTTTTCTTTAGAACCGAAGCAGAAACAAGTTGTTGATACAGGGATAATCGCTGTCAAAACCACGGGGAAACATGAATTCCAGATTGTTGTGGAAGAGTACCTATCCACGGTGGACTCTACTTATCATAGTATTGATAGAGAATCCCCAAAAAGAAATATCATCTATCAGGCAATGTTCTCAATTAACATTCCTTTCCTTTATGCGGCGGATTACGGGCGTTTGATTGAGCAGAATGAAACAACCGCTGTCTGGTGGTGTCCAGGAACATACAAAGTATCAAAAGAACGCCCCGCGCCCTGGTGGCGGAAGGATACGACCGTTCATCTCTCCGCGGCCCGTGGAGAATATGAGCCGGTTCAAATTGTGCTGCGGCCAAAGCGGTCTTTATCACTATTGGAGATCAATACATATGATCTTATCGGCCCATCCGGAGCCATTATTCCTAAAGGGAATATCTCTGTCAAACAAGTGGAATATGTAAACGTTCATCGTCCATCGGACGCGATTGGTTGCTTGGGAGATTGGCCCGATCCACTGCCGCCTGTTGAAGACATGCTTTCTCTTGAGAAAGACCGCAACTATCCTTTCTGGATCACGGTTCTTGTTCCCCGCGCCGTGTCCGCAGGAATTTACAAAGGAACCATCGAATTTTATTCAGCGGAATGGAGAGGAGTGGCGCCCATCCAGTTGCGCGTATACGATTTCGAAATTCCAAAACAGTTCAGCCTGCGCACAGCGTTCGGTTTCAGCCCAGGCTATCTGCGGCAGTATCATCACCTGGAAACCGATGAGGAATTGGATGAAGTTTTCGACCTTTACATGCAGGATTTCCGCGATCACCGGATCTCTCCCTACGACCCCACGGCGCGGAACCGGATTGATTATGAATTGAAAACCAACGCGGACGGGAAAGAACATTTTACATTCGACTTCACCGATTTCGACAAAGCGGGAAAACGATACTTTGACGAATTCGGTTTCAATGGTCTCCGTCTGGGTTTGGTGGGCATGGGATCGGGCACATTCCACAGCCGCCGCAAAGGCCGGATCGGCGATCACGAACAGGGAACGCTTGAACACGAACGTCTGTTCAAAGAATACGCGTCCACAATCGAAAACCACCTTCGTGAAATGGGCTGGTTGAAACACGCTTATGTCTATTGGTTCGATGAACCCTCGCCCAAGGATTACAAATTCGTCAAAGAAGGCATGGACATGATCCACCGCAACGCGCCGGGACTGACACGATTCCTCACCGAACAACCGGAAGAAGAAATGTTCGGCACGGTGGATATCTGGTGCCCTATTCTGGACGCGTTCGATCCGGAAATCTGCTTGGAACGGAAGAAAGAAGGAGAGAAATTCTGGTGGTATATCTGCACCGGACCGAAGGAACCGTATCCCGGTTTGTTCATCGACCATCACGCGATCGATTTCCGCATATGGCTGTGGATGACTCATCACTACTCGGTGGAAGGATGCCTGATCTGGCAGAGTAACTATTGGACCAGTTCCGTCGCCTTCCCCAGTCCGCAGTTACAAGATCCATACGAAGATCCAATGAGCTATGTGACCGGCTATGGAAGGCCCGCCGGTTACATCGGCTATTGGGGCAATGGGGATGGGCGCTTCATCTATCCCCCGCGCGATTGGAAACAAGGCAAGAAGATTATCGCCGGACCGGTCGATTCCATCCGCTGGGAAATTCTCCGTGAAGGGATCGAGGATTATGAATATTTCACATTAGTGAAACAGATTCTCAAAGAGAAGAACCTGTCACCCGAAGAACGAAAAACCGCGCAGGATCTATTGACAATCCCTGAAGAGATCATCAAATCACGAACCGAATTTACAAAAGATCCCCAATTGCTCTACGAGCGCCGCGAGCGATTGGCGGAATTTATCGAAAGTGTAAACTGAATAGAGTATGAAATGTAATTTATTTATCCAATATATATTCACATGGGCGCTGACATCCTGTTTATTAGCGCCAGCCGCGTTCGTTCAAAACGCGCCTTCCGGTGATGATAATTTTCGTCTTTTATCTTCAGGTGTAGACAGCGCCAGCCAAGACGGTAAACAACAAGCCATCCTTGATCGTGGATTCCATGTCTCCCCCCAAGGGGTAGATGACGTCGAACGGGATGGATCAAGCCAAGAACCCTGGCGGACTCTTGGATACGCGTTGTCACGGTTGCCCGAAAAATTGCTGATGCCATATCGAATAAATACAATCATAGTAGAACCGGGAGAGTATCCCCGTGTCAGCACGACGCGCCAATTCGAATATCCCGTCATTCTCCAAGCGCGTGTCCCCCATCAATCGTTCATTCTCCCCGATGAAGAGCATGGCCCTGTTTTATTCAATTATTCGAAGCATATCACGCTGGAAGGTTTCGTCATTGACAATCGGAATAACAAAGCCGCGTCGAACGTAGTTCATCTTTTGGGAGGCAGTTCTTACATCCGGTTACGGAACAATATCATCACACACGGCGGAGCCGGGTATCCCTACGCGGACGCGGTCAAGATCCATCGCGGAGTTCAACATGTGATTATCGAAGACAATGTAATCTTCGATGCGATGGATGAAGAAATCGACATCGCAGAAGACGTGGATGACGTGATCCTGCGCCGCAACGTGATTTACCGGAACAACATTCTAAGAACAGAGCCTCTTCTATCGATCAAAAACCAATCCCGCCGCATCGTTTTAGACGCTAACGTTTTCCTGAATGGAACCATCCGAATCGGCGGAGGGATCACGGCGGGACAGGAAACCTTTGATGTGTTCGCCGTACACAATCTTTTTCTCGGAGGAGTGAACCTGGCCGGCTGCGAACGAGCATTGCTCGCGAAGAATGTGTTCCTCGATCGGACGGAAGGCGGGAATTTCATCTCCATGAATAGACGCTATCCAAACGCGCAACCTGCGATCAGCCTTAAGAGCGTATACATCGCGAATAACACATTCCAATGGCGAAACATGAATAAAGAATTCCCCACAGGCCAAGAAAATAATCCGATCGTCTATTCACATAACCGCTATTGGAAACAAGATGGAGGAACCATCAATCCGCAAATTCTCACACACGATTCCAATCCGATCGTAGAAGATCCAAAATTCAAAATCGAATCGATCCAAGGCCGCTCCCCCTCATTGGATTGGCTCAACGCGGTTCATCTATCCAAAGAAGGGGCTGCTTATCAGATGAATCAACCTCCTATGGATTTGGGATTTTCTCTCAAAGATCACATGCCGGATCGATTGACCAAATTTGTGAAAAACTATCTTGAAGACTACGATTGGTATGTGAAATTGAGAATGTCTAGATACTCCGGTATACAAAAAATACATGATTAAGCCATGACACACCCCACCCCTTCTCCAACCGAAACAAAACGGGAATTCGTCCGCCAAGGTTTTGATGAAATCGCCGCGCGGTACGATCTGTTGAATGACGTAATGACCCTCGGCATGCACCGGCGGTGGAAGCGCGAGGTAATCCGCCGCTTGCAACTTAAGCCTGGGATGAAAGTTCTCGATCTCTGCGCGGGCACGGGGGATCTCGCGTACCGGGCGGCGCGGTTCATTGGGAATGAAGGCGAAGTGACCGCGTTGGATTTCTCCCATCCAATGATGGCGCAGGGCCGCGCGCGGATCGGGGATCGTACGCATGGAAGTATTTCATGGCTCTGCGGCGACGCGTGTGAAATCCCTTTCATGGACGAATCGTTTGACGGCGCGTCCGTCGGATTTGGATTACGGAACGTGCCCGTTCTCGAAGAAACGCTTGAAGAAGTCCGGCGTGTTTTGAAAAAAGGGAGCCGGTTCGTCAGTCTCGACACAGCGGGTTGTGAATGGAAAATCCTGACGCCGTTCTACCGCGCGTATATGTTCGGCGCCGTCCCATTCTTCGGCAAATTCCTAGCTGGGTCCGAAACCATGTACCGCTACCTCTCCACATCGGCGGCGGCGTTCCATCCCCCGGAAGAACTTCAAGCCTGTTTCGAACGCGCCGGATTCCGTAACACCGGCTGCGTCTACCGCCCCCGCTTGCTAGGCGGCGCCGCGTTGGTTTGGGGAGAGCGATAAGAAATCGTTGTGAGAATCTGCTCCTTGATTTAAATAGGAAATTCCGGTTACTATGCCTGCATCCCCCACTGGAAAGGAAAAATCGAATGAAACGATTGATACCAATCCCGCTTTTCCTGCTTTTGACGATTTCATTTACGTACGCTTCCACGGATGATTTAAAAGACGAAGCGATTCGTTTGGTTGACAGCCAGAAAGACCGGTTGATCGAGATCAGCGATCGCATTTGGGACTACGCCGAGACCGCGTTGAAAGAAACACGTTCCTCCAAAGAATTAATCAACTATACGAAACAATGCGGTTTTGACATAAAAGAGGGTGTCGCTGGGATGCCAACAGCGTTTATTGCGGAATATGGCTCAGGAAAACCGGTCATCGCCGTTCTCGGCGAATACGACGCGCTGCCTGGATTATCCCAAAAAGCCAGCGCGAAAAAAGAGCCACTGATCGAAGGCGCTCCGGGCCACGGCTGCGGGCATAATCTCCTTGGCGTAGCGAGTATAGGAACCGCCGTGGCGGTGAAAGATTTAATCGCCGCCGGGAAACTGAAAGGAACCATCCGCTATTATGGAGCGCCGGCGGAAGAAGCGATCGGCGGGAAAGTGTACATGACACGGGATGGATTCTTCAATGATGTAGATGTTGTATTGGCATGGCATCCCGCCTCGCAAACCCAAGCGGACACCGGACAATCGTTGTGCATGGTGGATATTCAAGTCGAGTATTTCGGAAAAACCGCTCATGGAGCCGCCGATCCTTGGAATGGACGCAGCGCGTTGGATGGAGTGGAATTGTTCACTCATGGACTCAACATGATGCGCGAGCACGTTCCCCCCTCCGTCCGTATGCACTACGTCATCAAAAACGGCGGCAACGTTCCAAACGTCGTGCCCGATTACGCGATGGTCTGGTGTTACATCCGCGACAAAGATCATGACGGCGTCAATGAACTATTAAAATGGGTGCGGAAGATCGCGGACGGCGCCGGTCTGATGGCGGAAGTGGATGTCAAATTCACCATCAATACAGGCTATTACGAACGCATCGTTAATATCGAAGGCGTAAAGCTTCTCCATGAGAATCTGGTTCGCTTGGGAGCGATCAAATATACAAAAGAAGAACTCGCTTTCGCCGAACAATTGCTGAAGGCGATCGGCGTTAAAGACAAAAAACTGGATGGAACCGTGCAGATGTACGAACTGCCCCCTCCCCCGCCAACAAAAGGCTCTTCGGATATCGGTGATGTCAGTTGGATCACACCGTTGATTCATCTACGCGCTGTGACGCATCCGGAGGGCGTGCCCGGCCACTCATGGGGGATCGTGGCGTGCGGCAAACATTCGATTGGATACAAAGGAATGCTTTACGCCGCCAAGGCGATGGCTCTCACCGCGATTGATTTATTCCAAGATGAAGACGCGCGGGAAAGAATCCGTAAGGAATTCGAAGAAAGCACGAAAAATTCCGATTATAAACCGTATATCCCCGACGGTCCCCCTCCTATTCCGGCTCCGTAAATAGAATTCTATAAAATCGACATGTATAAAAACATAGTTTAAGGAATAGTAATTGAAAACGATCTCATGGTCTGATTTCGAGAGTGTAGAACTTCGCGTGGGAACGATTCTTTCCGCCGAAGATTTCCCGGAAGCTCGTAAACCTGCGTATAAAATCCGTGTGGACTTTGGTGAAGAGATTGGCGTCAAACAATCCAGCGCTCAGATTACAACTCTTTATTCAAAAGAGGAATTAGTAGGACGACAGGTTACCGCTGTCGTCAATTTTCCGGCGAAGCGGATTGGGCCGTTTATGTCCGAATGCTTGATCACCGGTTTCTATCGCGAGGATGGCGCTGTGGTTCTAGCCGTTCCCGATCAACCGGTTCCCAACGGCAGTAAACTGGCGTAAATAATTGCGGCCTGCGGCAAAGAAGAAATGAACAAAAGGTGGAGTAGCAGGATAAAAACCGGGCAGGATTAAGCGAAAATTTCAAATCCCTTGTGTGTTTTTGTCTTCTCTTTCGTCTTCTCTTCTTTCTTCTTTTTCGAACGTTTATAGTATGGCAAAGGCGCGTTTTCTTTACCTTCATACTTGTTCGCGCCCGTCAGATCAGGCCGAAATACGTCTTGCGTAATAATATTGAAAGGATCGGTCATGATCGTGATCTCCTTTCTCTTGCGTTACTCTATGTATCGACTCAATTCCTTGGGAACTTAAAAAAGAATTCCATGTCGACTTTCAACAGGCGAAATTTTGATTCATCCGGTAAGTGAGTTGAAAATATAATTTTGGGGAATTGCGCTTAATGTTCAGGATGGCTTAATCGTCTGAACCATGATTCTAAAGATTATAGGATTACCATGATTAAAAATCATGAAAATCAAGCGAATCAAGTAAAGGCCGCGCCAGCGGGCTGGCTTTTAAATCAAGGTTCAGACAATGAAAAATCGTAATACCGTTAGTAAAAAAGGGCAGACACAAGGCCTACCCCTATATCATCTTCTGATATTTATTACAAAAAAATACTGTTTAAATTAACAAAGGGAAAACTCTTTTTTTCTCACCCATGAATAACCAAAACCGGCCATTTGACACACACTATTCCTCTCTCTCATTCCCCCACAACGCGCCGCCGCCTTTTGACTGCCGCCAGGCTTCCCGCCAGCGATGAATATCCACCGTCCCGATTTCCGGTTTGGGCGCGCGCTGATCCGCGGAGGGAAGCGTTGGGAAGATCTTATGCGGCTCTTTCTGGTACCAATAGACGACCGTCGCCAATTCAAGCGTCAAACAGTTGGCGTGTCCGTGTTCGATGGAGCCTTTGATGCTTTTGTGGAACACGATGGGATCTTGAATGTGAAACCGGTAGCAGTGCGTCCGCCCAAGCCAACCGATTGTGTTATTCACGCGGGGATATCCAAAGTAGGGATGAATATAGACTTCTTTAGGGCACCAGGAGGAATTGAAATAATCTTCCGTGCCGGTGCCGTGAAGCGATCCAGGCCAGGATTCCCCGTCGATCAGCCACATATCGTCTCCTTCTCCATACCACATCGGTGAAGGGCAGTTCACAAAATAATTGACTCCAACGACATGACCAGCGCCTTTCGCGTCGAGGATCAGATAGTTGAACTCATCAGTAGGATTCTCATCCACCGGTTTGCGCAAAGAGGCCCATTCATTCTCATCGCCTTTCCACGGTTCGGTGATTTCCTGGTTGTACCAGGCGTGAAATCGGAGTTGATCGCCTGGAATCTTTTTGTGTTCCTCATAGTCAATAAAATAATAAAACGCATTGCATTTCTTTTCCGATTCGTTCTCAATCGTAATTGTCGCCTGTTTCGAGAACGGCATGGGAAAATAGCAGTTCAGCGCCTTTCCCCCTCCCGGCGCGGCCGCGAGCGGTAGAGACGCATAGGCGTATTCTTCGCCCCATCCCTGCCCGAAAAAATCACCGACAGGACATTCAACGCTGGGATATTCTTCTCCATCCCAATACATCCGTAGTACTAAATTCCGGCGGTACAGGCGGTCCGGATGAGAGATCGTAAACCAGATGTGCTTAATAATTCCCGCGCCTTTGATATCCGCGAGTGTCGCGGTTTCCCCCGCTTCGATCGTTAATCGGTCCGCGTTTCCGCCCGTTCGATCAAAACTTGATATCCGCTTGGTTTCGTGAGAGCGCTTCATGGAAAGACTCTCCAGCATGACGGACGGATTCTGCGCCCATGTGGTGGACGACAGAATAATCGAAATCAACAGCAATCCACAACAATAGCCTGCTATCCTAAAAGTCCCGTTTCGTTTGTACATAAAGATTCTCCTTCTCATAGAATAAATTGAACGCTGCACTAGCATCGCATGATTGGATAGGAAAAATCAAGTCGTGTCAGGAAGGATGAGAAAACAGAAAAATTCAGAAGGCAGACGGGCTTAGCGCATGGAAAAATGAATGGGGCTAGGGATAATCGCCGCGATCTTTATCCCCATACATCCGGATCAGCGCACGAAGCCCCCACACATCCCCCACGAGAAAGAGAAGCGTGAAGAGAATCAGCCAAGGATTGAGAAATCCAAAATAAAAATGAGCCAGTAGTAGATAGACGATCAAATAAAATCCAACCGCCACCGCCGAACATTTAATCCATTCTTTTTGACTGTCCATTTTTGATTTCCTGTTATCAGATAAATACAGCCATGTAGGGTGGGTCGCGCTTTATCGACCCACCGGGAATGATTCATCGTTTCGGTAAGTCATAAAACTACGTTACTTCCTCTTTATACTATAACTGTTTCCCGCGTGATAGAATCTTTATTTCATCGTTCTGTTTTCTCTATATACTGCGCGCGGACATAATCTGAGCTTTTCAATTCACATTTTACTTTCAACGGCTTGTTTCTAGAAATAAGAAACGCAAATTACGCTCACACTGAGTATATATCAATCCGCTGGGTAGCAAGGGGAAGGCTTTTTTCTCCCCTTGCATAATTTCCGGAACGTAGCCAGGGCAGAAAAAAGCCTTGCCCTGGGCACCCTTGATTTTTTTATTTCTATTCTAAAACAAGTGTCACAATCAGATCATTTCGATTCATGTATATGCTGCTGGTTTTTGGTAAACGAGAAACGCAGATTATAACCGCGTTCAATATAACTCACTGCACATAATTGAGACTTCGCAATCGTTCCAGAAGCGGCTCGTTCATCTCTGAATTGGATTCAAACATTGTATCCAATTCATATCGATCAGTGTATTGTGGAGGCCGCTCTGTTAACAGCCCTTCTTTTAAAGCGTTCACAAGGATATTCCCCTCGATTTCCCGGCTGATGGGAAGCCCCAACAAGTAAAGGAGTGTGGGCGCGGCGTCAACTTGGTTCGCGTCCGGCGCGGTTGCCTTCGCTTTGATTTGAGGGCCGGCGAGAAGGAGAATCCCCTCCAGCTTATGCTTGCCTGGAAACGCGCGCTGGAAGAAAATAGACTCTACCGGCGCTGTCAGATCGCCGATCCGGATATTCTTCTCTGTTAGAATGGGTGAATCCGGATTCCAAGTCAAGGAGAAGTTCGTCCGCAATACAATCTCTCCCGCCTCATTGATTTCAACCAGAAAAACAGGTTCATCACTTTCTTCAAATTGGATGATCTCAAGAACCTTTACAAATGTATCAATTTCTTCCCGGCTAAGATTGATTGGAGTCAAGATCACCTGCCGCATGATATTTTTAAAATGGAAATTCCGTTCGGCTTTGAATAAGCGAAGTAATCCCTCCACATCGAGAAAAAACTGGCGTGGATAGGCGGTATCCGCCTCCAAGCCATGATCGGACAGCACAGCGATTGTGGTTGATGGAGAGAGCGTTGTGAGAATTCGTCCCATCGCCCGGTCCGCTTCGAGGTAATAATCCGTGATTACATTGGCGTAGTTCTTATCCGGTTGAACGCCGGTCTCCGAAAAGGCGCCGGGTTCCATTGAATCCCAAAACCGGTGAGCGAGTTTATCGCTTCCGTATAGGCAGAACGCCGCCACATCGGGTGTGTAGCGCGTTAAAAGAGAATGAAACAGATCGGTCCGCAATCGGGCTTCCGCCATCATCTTTCGATAAAGTCTCTCTTTTTCGGAAATACCGAATCGATCCCGCGTATAAAAAAACGCCATCCGTTGAATTCCATCCAGCCGCGCCCCCATCCAAGCGCATTGCCAGAGAGACCGCCACGGTTTGACCGCGCCTCCTTCACGGTCTTGATCCAGGTAAATCTCTTGCGCGCAGGTGTAACTCGATGGATACGTCTGCGGTGAACGGGCGAACCAGGATGGTATCTTAAAAGCGGACCGGCTCTGCGGCGGCCATGTGACCATCCAAGAAAACAGCCCGGTTCGGAGACCCTCCGCTTCACAGATTTCCCAAATTCGCGGCGTTTTCAAATCCGCTTGGGTGGAGAAAAAACCTGTAATTCCGTGGATTTCTGGAGACACACCGGACGCGATCGTCGTCCACAATCGTGGCGACCGCATTGGAGGCGAACTCAAGAGAGTCATCCTTGTTCCCCGGTCGCATAACCGCTGCAAATGAGGAAGCCGCCCCGCCTCCATCAATGGATCGATGAGATCCCAACTCGCCCCATCCAATCCGATAACAAGCAGCCGCGGCGCCTTCCCGCCAAGAGAACAGCGATTGTATAGCGAAGCCGTCAGAAACAAAACAAGATAGACTAGAATCGAAAAAGAAACCGCGATCGCGAACGATCGCCAACTCCCAAGAACGCAAAAGAAGCGATCGTAGAAAGATAAAAACCGCTTATGCCATATCAAAAACCACCGTACAAGAAGCAGAATAGGTAAGAGAACCAACGCCGGAACGAGAAAGAGGACCAACAGAAGCCAAGGAAATGTATCCACAAATCCAAGATTCCCAACACTGAGAAGGAGACAGCTTAACGCTGTCCCTGCAATGGGAATCAATAAACAGAACCGGATAATTTCCATCATGATTGGCTCGCTCTAAAAAAATCGATTTGGAATGTTTCTTTCTTTTCATCCTGTTGTCCAAGAAAAACAACTTGAATAATATATCCGAGATGGAGATCAACAGCCGGAATCACCCGCAATCTAAAAGAACGCTATTGTTAGATTATCGTTTCGTTTTAATCTTCTTTCTTCTTTGGATGGACTTGTAATAATGGTGTTTCTTTTATACGGCCTATAATCCGTTTTCGTGTTTCGGCTTCTCTTGCCATCTGTTGGAATCTTCGCTTTCCGTCAATCTCTACTAATGTCACTACTTTTTTACTATCATCAATGTGATAGAGAATATAAATTCCATCAATCGAATCGATGATTCGGTACTGACCATTCTTTCCACGCGCCCGTTCAGGTCTCCACTCCTGCAATGATTCAATTTTACGATCTATCTTATTGAAATATTTTATCGCATGGTCTTCACCAAAATTATCGACAGAATACTCCCATTCCCGTTGATAACTTTCTTGAAAGCGGCGTGTATGATGAAGACTATATTTCTTGGGCATGGAAGGTATCTATTTCTTCTTTTTCACTTTTTTCAGCATTTCTAATGTATCGTCATGAACTTCCACTTCACCGCTTTCAAATTCTTCAATCGCATCTTCAAACATTACTTCATACACTTCATCACGAACTGGACGCGCAAAGAAATTACGAAGCGCGGCTCGTACGACTTCGCTTGCGTTTTGGTACATCCCCGTATTCACTTGGTTTTGTACCATTTCTTCCAACTCCTTGGTTAATGATACATGCATTCCCATCTGACAGACTCCTTTTAATTACAGTCATTCTTTATACTAATAGCAATGTAAAAGAATGTCAATGATTTACATCAATTGGGATTAATGGGCTATATGAAAGATGATTTTCTATACGTCTTTGAATGTGGAAATCATGCAATTGAACTAGAAATCAGGAAGTTTTGATTTTTGCAGGTTTTGAAGAAAAGACTTCTCTTAGAAATACGTATCATACAATCCGATTTCTTCGAAAAACCGGTTACCGCGGAGGGGCATGGCTCTCCAGATGTCGCCGTTCGAGACGACGCCGTTTGTTGGGACATAGGGTTTGGCGTCCCGGTTGTCGAGCCAGTCGCCATGATCCCCGTCCGGTCCCGCTGCAAACATAAGCCAATGCGTGCCCAGTTCGGAATTGGCGCAGTCCCGGTCTTCGTATCCGTAGAATAGGCCTTTCATGAATGGATCCATTGGAATGGAACTGATGTAATTGATCGGTGTGGTCAGGAGCCCCCAGATTCGTCCATTAAAGTGGTTATCGCCAAGACTTCCACAATTGACACCCGCCTCACTGCATGTTTTCCCGAAGAAACTAAATCCTCCAGGTAATTCACATTTTTCGGGCGGGCCGTGGCTGGTGTCGTTTCCATCGATCAGCCAAAGGCCCGTGTCCAAGTGACGAATATTTGCTTGATCGTATAGCATCTTGATATCCGCGAATGTGCGAGCGGCCTTGGCCCGGATCTGGGCGTTCAGGAAATTTGGGACGGCGATCGCCGCTAAAATGCCAATGATCGCCACGACGATTAATAGCTCAATCAACGTGAAACCAGAATGTTTTTTCTCTACTTTCATGAGAAACCTCCTCTATTTTTTTGTTGATAACAATAAAAAAAGATGTCTTGAATAACCGGATGTATATAATTATATCTAAGACGAGTCAAGGATACTGTACAACGCGATTGTAAAAAAGGAACTAGGAGAATTACTTCAGGTGAATCTCAAAAAACAAGCATGATTTGAGACCACAAAAACATAAATGAAAATAGATCGACATTAATACCGGTAGTTATAGTATTGAATTTTTGCCATTTCGCTAGGCAGGGATTATTTTATTGTTTTTTTTTAGCGGGCGGGACGCCCGCGCTCCATTTAATAGGTCAGCGCGCTTGCCCAGGAGGGGACTTTCATGCCACCGCCGCGGTAGATATCGCCCCAGCTTAGGAGGCCATTCGAAGGTTGATAGACAAGGCCGGGTGTGGGGAAGTTGTTGGCGTTATAGTCGTCTCCCGTATCCGGTCCGGAACTTTCCAGGAGCCAGACGTTGTTCGGGTATTGAACAACATATTCCCGCTCTGAAAGGGCGAACCAAGTTCCCAGTTCGAACATCGGATCCAGTTCGCGCCCGTCCGATAATGTGGCGCCCGACGCGTGTTTTGGTTTGAAGGGATTATAAAAGGCGCTGGCGCTGGTAATGTAAGGGACCGGAGTAGTCAAATCGCGGAAACCTCCATAATTGGTGCTTGGATCGCTGGTATCCCAGGCCCAGCGCGTGTAGGTGTTGTGATCGAGGTAGTACGCTTCCAGCGCAGTGCTGACGCTGCGCATGTTACTGACGGCTTGGGCCACTTTCGCACGGATCTGGGCGTTCAGAAAATTCGGGACGGCGATCGCGGCCAGAATTCCAATAATCGCGACCACGATCAACAACTCGATCAGCGTAAAACCACGCCGGCGCCTTATTCCCATTCGCATCCGTTTTCCTCCTATCGCCATAAAAAAACAGTCCAATTGCCTATAAATCGGTTTTTAGGGGCCTTTCCGCATGATATCGCCATCTGAGACAACGCCGTTGGACGCGTCGTAAATCACAAAATTATCAAACCGTTTCCCTTCGTTGTCGAAATCCAGATCGGGACCGAGGCTGAAGGTATAATACTCATTTGGAGCGCCTTTGTTAACTCGAAAACTGTCTTTTGTGAAATAAACATAGGGATACGGCGGACGGGATTGAAAATGGCGGATCATGACCGCCGTCTGCTGATGGGTCTCTTTTTTGTGAAATAGATCGTCTGGAATCTCGGTGATATAGGCGGTAGGCGTTGTCAACACACTTTGAATTCTTCGTTGATCGAAATAATCATCCGACAAATCAGGATAATCGTTCCCATCAAGGGGATAGGTGTTATTATCGAGGTGATACGCTTCGATGACGGTGGACAGAGTTCTCATTTCCGCCAACGCCGCTGTGACTTTCGCTTTCACCTGAGCATGCTGAAAATTGGGCAAAGCGATTGACGCCAGAATACTGATGATCGCGACAACGACCAACAATTCAATCAGTGTAAATGAAGACTGAGATCGAATCCATCTCCATTTATTCGTTCGATCCTTTTTTTTCTTCATGATAAAACTCCATTGGAAAGTCCAAGGCTCTCCTACCTTATAATAATATCTAAAAAGAAGCGGATTGAAAACAAAATCCATTTATTTTGCAAAAACATACATTAATCTAACGAAAATCTTGTTCCTAAAATCGGTTTACAGGCCGGGTGGATGAGATCGGCTCGATGTCGTCTTTGTAACGCACCGCGACTAACGTCAATCCACGGGCCGCGAGCGTTTCACCGGCGTTATCCCGGTTTTTAGAATCGAGAATCTCTTTCACCGCTTCCGGTTCGATTTTCCCCCAGCCCACCCATAACAGCGTCCCGGCGATGATCCGCACTTGATGGCGAAGAAAAGCGTTTCCTCTTACGCGCAGGCGCAGCAGGGGTGGTTCCTCCACCAGGGATAATTCGTCGATCGTGCGCACGGGGTGATTGGCGTCGCAGTGGATGTTTCGAAAAGCGGAAAAGTCATGTTCGCCGATGAGACACTGGGCCGCGCGGCGCATATTTTCGACATTTAATTTCGCGCGAATCCAATACGTTCTATCCCGGTAGAGGGCGGTGGGCGCGATATCATTATAATAGGTATAGCGGTATTCACGTTCCACGGCGTCCCAGCGGGCCCGCCAGTTCAAGGGCATATCCATCACGTGATAGACAACAATGTCATCTGGGAGCAATGAATTGAGACCGCCAAGTATATGAATGGGCTCTATTTTGGTATCGGAAAAAAAGTGCGCGACGTGTTGTTCGGCGTGAACGCCCGCGTCCGTACGGCCGGAGGAATAGAGAACAATGGGATGACGTATCATTGTTTCCACGGCGTTTTTGACGGCGGCTTCAATCGTCGGCTGTTGGGGTTGGTATTGCCATCCGCAATAGTTTTGCCCATTATATTCGAGGTCAAGACGAATGTTTCTCATAGTGGGAAGATTGGGTCATATAAATAGGTCCGGTTCGGGTTCGTGATTTCGTAACGCGAAAGTATGATAAACCGTTGCTATGAATACAACCGTTTTTCTTTAGAACTATCATGATTGAGATCACAACTGCAAATGAGTCACGGAAGAATTTGTGAATGAGATCATTCTGGAGACTCATTTTCATAAGAACTATCATGATTTGAGATCACTACATGTAAATGAAAATGAGTCGCGGCAACAAATTCGAACGAGAAAGTCTTAGGAACTCATTTTCATAAGAATGACAGGCAGGAAAAATAATTCAATGTGTAAGCGTCTTTTAATTCTCATACTGCTGTTCCCGCTGTTGATTTGCGCCGGGCCCGTTTTTGGAAGCCAAGTGGAGGCGGCGCAACCGTATTCACAGGCTCCCGTGGGATCGAAATTGGTTCCACCGGATCAAAATACGGCGATTTATATGCCCGACAAGGAACAATATACGTTCACCTATCAGGGGAAAGACAGCCATATTCAATACGTCATAAGCGCCAGGGATCCCCTGATCCGGCGGGGATTGATCAGCCTGCGGGTAATTGTCGATAAAACAAAGCCTCTGTTTCCGTTGCGTGAAACCGGGCTTTATATCCGGTCGGCGACAGGAGAATTGATCGATCCGGGCGTGATCGCCCGAAGTGGGCAAAGCAGCCTGGTGAGTCATGAATTGAAGGGCTCTCACGCGCATTTTTCCTTTCAGGACATCTGGCTGGGAAAACGGCTGCAAAAACAATACGATATTTTCATTCAAGGAGAAACGCTGGTTTTCCATGTTGTTTCGAATACGGTCGCTGGAGCGACAACGGGTTATATCAGCTTTAATTTCGACCAATCCCGCAGCACGCCGTCGCCAAAAATACTGAACCTGCCTACCTCCCCCTATCCGGTCGTGGGATTAGAAGATGGGATCTTCATGTCCACGTACGCTGATCCCTTTTTAAGCAGTCTTGGACGCTATGATATTAGTGAAATGGTGGAACACGATCGATGCGTTCATGCGGCCAATACTCCCGCATGGCTGGTCGAAGACGCCAGTGGAACCTATCCCCCTCTTGATGTGACCGCGTACCTGACTATCAGCAAACGATTGATCAATGTGGCGCCTTCCTCTCCACCTCAAAACGATCCGTATGCGAAGTCGATACGGTCCCAACCTCTTTTCGATCCCGGCCAAATTCCTTTGGCCCACCGCCCTTACGAATCCTTGAAGATCACACGAGGATGGGAAGCGCAGGAAACCGGATCCGTGGAATTAAAAGGATTGTTCTCGCTTAAAAACGGCCAGACGGCTGTTTGCAATGTGCGCCTCTTAGAAAACGAAACCGGGGAAGAACACGTTCTTTTTTCTCAGATCCTCGATCGAACGACAAAAACAAAAACGGGAATCGAAGGAACGTTTCCGCTCCAACAAGGAGACCAACTTCTTTTCGATGTCAACGCTCCCGCTGTGATGGATGGGGGCGAGGTGTTGTTCCACGTCATTATCGACGGCGAAGAATACCGGTATGACTCAATTGAAGATTTTACCAACGAGCAGGGCGCGTATGGCTGGTTTTATGAACAACAGAAAGGAGAGGAGTACACCCTCTTCGTCTGGAATCCCGAACGCGGCCGGTGGGAAAGCCCAAACACACGATCATATCAAACCGCGTCCCAAATGGTCTGCCGCGCGGGGCGGATGGGGAACGCGTTTCAATCGGCGGAACTCTTTTTCGATGAGCTGCGCGCGATGGGGATCGGCCCCTTGACTCTATTCTTGAAGGATTGGAGCCGTCACGCCCGTCTAACGGTTCCTCCCTCCAACGATGAGATGGAACGGTACTGGGGATCGATCGAATCGTTGAAGACAGTAACGAAACGGGAACAAACGCAGGGGAACTTGATCGCGCAGAACATATCGTTCGATCCGGAGCGGTATGAAATTGTAAAACAGGCGCCGGCGAATCCCATTCTATGGACGACCATGACGGCGCCGCCAACCTATACCGCGCAGAGCCGCATCCTTTCTCATATCACGAAAGAAGAAATCGCTTCGGCCCGGAACAAGATGAATTTCAACGCGCTGGTTCTAGAGGATTTTCCTATTCTTGAACCAGGATCTCCCATGTTTATTCTGACAGATAAAAAAACACCGGATGAATGGAGTTCTTCTTCAGCGCTGCGTCAAGCGGCCCGGTTTCTCGATTCGTTGAAGAGTGAAGTGAATGGTCCGGTTTTGTTATGGGGCAAAGCGGGGAAACGGCGTTACGACACGTTGTTAGCGGGTTTTGTTACCGGCTTGATTGCGCCGATCGACCGGGGCGCCAACTTCAGTGAGACGATCGATGAAGAAATCAAACTGGCGCGAACCACCCAAACCCGCGCCGGATTTGGGACCTATGGAGAATTTTTTCTGAAAGCCAAGGACGCGCGGGTTGATCTTCGCATGAATCCTTTCGACTACTATCTGACGTCCACAGTCTCGTTCGCGCGCGTTCCCTATCTATCGCTGGCGATTCAATTTCCATCGATGAGCGACCGCGATATCCGCAAACATCTTCTCGAAACGTATTGCCTGCTGCAACCGCCATCTCTTGAATATCTCGACGATGGGAACGCTGTGCGGAACATTATCTACTATTCGCTTGCAGGCAAACAATACAGCGCAGAATCTATGTTATTGGACCCAAATTCCGTGGAAACACCCCGCGTGAAAATCCAATATGCGAACGGTTTGGAGATATACGCCAATCAATGCGCCATACCCTGGGGGATCAATCACCCAGCGGTTCCTAATATCGATATCGAAAAAGATGGATTTCTCGCGACCAATGAAAAGACAGGACTGCTTAGCGTTATTGGTCAGAAAGGCGCGCGACCATTTACCGCGGCGCGAACGAAGGATTCCTTCTTCTTACACAGCCGCGGCGCCGTCTTGATGGGAATCCCCCCCCTTAGAGACGGATGGGATGACGCGAATGTGGGAATCTACGATCGGCGGAGAACAGAACTACGCCTGCGTTGGAGTAACCGAAGTTCTCTGGCTGGAAGATTTATCCCCTGTCGTGCGATCCAATGAACGCTTCGACTGCGTAATTCATTGGACCACGCCGCGAACCGTGGAAATATGGATCCTCAAAACGGATCGTCCTCGTTCCATGATTGAATTTTTCACACTGCCTCAAGAATGGCTTAATGAAGAGAAAGGCTCCATCTCAATTACGCAAAGTGATGAGCAGAATAGAGAACTGAAAGAAGACGCCTATTGGTCCCGTGTGCAGGATGGAGAGAAAATGGGGATTCGTATTGCGGATATCAACGGCGGCGCAATCTATACAATTGAATATAAGCCGATTTGATTTATACAATTCTATACGCGGCCTTCTATCGTTTCTTCTTTTTTAATCCTTTTCCACCGCTTGGGGGGCGTCTCAGCCAACTATTCTTGAACAGCGCCCACTTTTGCTTTGGCAAGTCCGAAAATTCATAAAAAATTCCCTGTCAGGGATTGATTGCGCGTAACCTACAAGTTACACTACAAGCATTATGAAGAGATACGAAATAGCCGTTTACACAACTGAGGAAGGAGAAGTCCCTTTCCATAAATGGCTAAACGGCCTGAAAGATGAAGTGGCGAAAACAAAAATTGTTGCCCGGCTGGACCGGGCCAGTTTTGGCCTCTTTGGTGACAGTAAACCAATTAAAGGAGTGAAAGGACTCTTTGAAATGCGGGAACATTACGGTTCTGGTTATCGCATTTTCTATTGTATTATTGAAAACAAAATTGTGTTGCTGTTAGCCGGTTCCATCAAAAGTGATCAGAAAAAAGCCATAGCTAAAGCAAAGTCGTATCTCGCAGACTATGAAAAGAGTTAGCGCTATGAGTAGAAAAGCAAGTGTACCTTTTGATTTTACAATTCGTGACGAATTGCTGAAAGATCCTAAAAATGCATCGGTATATCTTGAGGAATGCCTTGCTGACGGTAATTTGGAACTCTTCCAAGAATCTCTCAAACATGTAGCGAAAGCACAAGGCGGTATGTCTGCTCTCGCAGCAGAAACAAATCTTACCAGAGAAGCCCTTTATCGCTCCTTGTCCAAAAAAGGCAATCCAAAAATGGACACCATAACCAAAGTTCTTAATGCCTTGGGTATGCGAATATCCATTGTTCCGACAAACGCGCGTACGTAAGGACATTGACAACTACCCGTTCATTAACGACATTATTGAAGTGATAGATCAATAATGGATGAACAACCTTTTTCCTGCATTTTTCACAAGTTGGTTCCCAGGGTTAGAAACCCTGGGCTATTTTCTTTTGTCCCTTAACGGCTCCGGCGCAAGCGCCGGTTGGACATTTAATACTAGCCCTGACATTCAAGTCAGGGCGAACAATGTTTAGCAATTATCCTTAAAAGGAAAATTTCAAAATGAGTTTTTTTTATTATTTTCCAACGCTTAAACTTAATTTCCAGTCAGTGGTACTCTAATGCGTACAATTTGAATCGATTCTAAGTGAAGAATGAGCCGATGAATATTTATACTAGCGTAATATCCGTTCTGTTTCATTTTATCCGGGCGTGGCGGTGGCCGATTTTGTTTGGGGCCGTGATTGTGATGGCGGTAGTGGTTCGTTTTCCCTATTTACCCAACGGACACATCGATGAAGTGCATACCATCGGACGGGCGTTAAAGTTCATTTACACCGGTGATTTAAATCCCCACATGTTCCAACATCCCACCGGTACGATGTACATCAGTTTCGGTGTCAATATTTTGGCGCTGGCCTCCATGAGCCGGGATGTGGGAGGCCGG
Source organism: bacterium (assembly GCA_963663405.2). Taxonomy (GTDB): domain Bacteria; phylum Hinthialibacterota; class Hinthialibacteria; order Hinthialibacterales; family Hinthialibacteraceae. The sequence continues at coordinate 58,322 of CAXXSM010000089.1, forward strand.
CCCGGTGTCAGCGGCGCGCCTCCGCTCAATCTCATTCAAAAAGAATATCCCAATCCCGTTACGGTATCCGCCTTCGATGGGCCGGGATCCAAGTGGTGGGATCTGTTCCGGTACCGGGTGAGGCTGGTTTTTTTGATGTTTGTACCGATGCAGATATGCCTGCTATGGTATATCGGGAAACGGTTGGATCTTCTGTCGCCCGCGTTGGCGGCGGGGATTTTTTTGGCGCTCTGTCCGGCGAATATCCAAGATTCTGTGTACGTCTCGGTTAACAATACAACAGCCTTTTTCTGTCTGCTGACCGCCGCATTCGCCGCATATTTCACTTGCCGTCCACCCGCTGACCGTATCTGGCAGTGGCTCTTCCGGATGGGGGTGATGTCTTTGATTTGTGGATTGGCGGTGGCGTGCAAATACAACGCGGGCACATTTTTATTGATTCCGATGGTGTTCGGCGTGATGACGCTGCGCTACCTCCAGAACGGGAAACAATTCATTCCGGAAAAATGCGCCGCCGCCTTTATCGTGATCCTGCTCTCGATGTCGGTTGGCTTCACGATCCTTTGTCCTTATTGGTATGTGGAACTGAACCGGTTTATCCAGGAAGTGTTATTCCAAGTCTGGTACTTTAAAGTGGGACACAAAGATTACAACACATTTATTCCGGGATTAGATTTGAGCAACATCAGTCAATCGATGCTATTCATCAACCTGCGTTGTCTGGCGGATCAATATTCGTGGACCGCGATTCTTCTGACAGTGGTTTCGATTGTGTATCTCGCGTGGATGGGATTTTTCAAGGATCCTCGATATGAGAAGATCCTGCGTGTGCTGATCCCCGTTTTTGTTGCATCAGTGGGATTCTTCATTTTAATGACGTATCAGGCCGTCTTCTTCGCGCGGAATTTCACGATCATGTGGGGATGTTGGTTTTTATGCTGCGCGGCCAGTTGGTGGTTCGCGGCGAAAACCTTTCTTGAACGGCGTAAAGTGGAAAATCTGACTTTCTATGCGAATCTGATTCTGTTCGCGATCACGGCGATCTGCCTGTTTAAGGCGCTGTGGCTGGATGTTTGGCTTGAGCCGAATCGGGAGTGGTGGAGGGTTTTGGATTGAGGTTTTTGTCTGAATCAGGATGGGCAGGATATTCAGGATAAGAATTATTTTTGCTGTATATGATATTGAATGACTTTATCATTGAATTTGTGATTCGTTTTTTTATTCATGGGCGGGACGCCCGCGTTTCATTTCGGCGGTGGATGTATTTTTTTGAGATCATTTGACGAATCCTAGGGAGAAACGTTATAATTCTAGGTAAGACGCGTATCGATTTGAACTGGTGTGAATGAACCGCTTGATCCAGAGGGGAGGAATGATGGACCGATTCACAGGGAGTTCTCATTGGCGCAAAATCGCCTGCCTATCGATTCTGATTTGTGGTATCACCTTACTGACATATTTTCCCGTACGGGCGGATTTGATCCATACCCCCAAGGCGGATGTAGAAGGCCGGGTCTTGGAAGATTCCGCGCAAGTGCTCGTTGTGGAGACCGTCGCGGGTGAGTATGTCGTCGTCCGCAAGAACCAGATCCTCTCTGTCACAAAAGAACCGCCGGAGGATTTTTACTACCGAAAAGCGAAGTTCTATGAAGCCAAAGGAGAAGACGACCGGGCGATGATCTATTATATCGAAGCGATCAACCGCAATCCCAATCACGCCGGGTCTCGTGAAAGCCTGGAAGCGATCCAATATAAAAAGAAAAAAGCGCAATGGGACGAAGGGCTTCAACAAGCCCAACTGCACATCGCCAATAAAGAATTTCGAAAAGCCATCGATACCTACCAGGAGATACTCGATCTCCAACCGGATGAAGAGACCGCGCGAAATATCATGGACCGGATGAGCAAAGCCTACGCGGGTTTGGCGTTTCTGTTTTACGATCATTGTTATGACGAAGGCGCCATCCGTGAATTGGCGAGAGCGGAAGAGCTCAATCCAGAAAACGCGGAAATCTATTACGTCCTCGCGAAGATTCACGAAAGCGCCCAGCAATACGATCTCGCCCGTCTGGAGTACGAACGGGCGATCGAGCTCAATCCCGGCCATACCTCCGCTCGTGATAAACTGATGTCCCTCATCGAGCGAACGAGGGCGCGCGTGATTCAATGATCCCGCCCCATTCCAGGACTTTTACATTCCAAACATTGAGGCGTTCTCTTATGAAGACCATTCATGTATTCCGCCCATCCCTTGTCATTCTTTTTCTATTCACGATATTTAATCAACTGGAGGGAGCGGAAGAATTTACGATTCCACCCTTATTGGCGATTGTCGATCTGCGCACCGCGGGGGATGATTCATCCATCGCGGAAGCGAAAGCCTTCAGTGAATTTACCCGGCGGGAGATCGAGCAGACCGGTTTGTACCGGGTGTTAAGCCGCTCCTCCATGATGGCGATTTTAAAGAAACACGCTTTCCCTTTACCCTGTCACGAACTCACTTGTTTTGTGTCCATGGGGAAACTGCTGGGCGCCGATCAAGTCTTGGCCGGACACCTTCAGCGCAATGGGGATACATATGAGCTGACTCTACGGTTGATTAGTGTGAAAAACGCAAGTTTTATCCATTCCGTCTACCGTACGATCGAGAATGTGTCCGTCGACGATCTAATGGGAGACCGGGGACTCGAGATTATCGCGGAAGTTTTCCAGATCGATCCACAAAAGTTTAAAGAGCCCGATACCGCGCCCACGATCAAACTGGATGTGCCAGAGAAAAAAGAAGGGATTCCTGACGAGGTCAAGAATAAATATCCGGGCATGATTTATATTCCCGCCGGGAAGGTGATTGTCGGCAGTGATGAAGGTGATCCCTGTGAGAAACCCCCGCACACGGTTTACGTCGAGGCGTTTTATATCGGCAAATACGAAGTGACGAACCATGAGTATGAACTTTTCATCCGTTCGGATGAGCGGGGCGTCCCGCCGCATTGGGACGGCGACGTGATCCCTACGGGTTTGAAGGATCATCCAGTGACATGGGTCTCCTTCGCCGACGCGGAAGCGTATTGCAATTGGCTGGGGGCGCGTCTCCCCACCGAAGTGGAATGGGAGCGCGCGGCGCATGGGGATGAAATGAGAGTTTTCCCCTGGGGAGATAAATTCGATTCCAACAACGCCAATACATGGGAAGCGGGCCGGGGTTCTACCGCGCCGGTCGGGAGTTATTACCTGGGCGCCAGCCCTTTCGGCGTGGAGGACATGGCGGGTAATGTGATGGAATGGGTCAGCGGTTTCTATGAACCGTACCCAGGCGCGCGGGCGTTGTTGGAGGATTATGGAAAACACCTCAGAGTTCTTCGCGGGGGATCTTGGAACTTTTATTCCTATTACGCCCGGACGACCCATCGTTTCGCCCGTCCTGGAGGAGAGAAGGCGCGTTCCTATGGATTCCGCGTCGTGCGTGACGCGGCGCCCGGCGCTTCGTATTAGTTGTTTCCCAGGGTAAAAATCCTGGGATTCGAAGATATACCTTTTTTCAACATAAAAAGAATGTAAGTCTTTCTGTCATTAATCCTCAGAGAAGCGTTTCGGCGCCGGACCGAGAAATTGGTTGTGTTCGATTGTGACCTCTTTTATCCCTTTGCCATAATAAATTGCGGCGGTTTGGTGTTGATTGGTTTGGAAGATGTTGCCAATGATCTGTATTGCGCTGGTATCCGTCGTGAATTGTTCGGTGTTGTCAAGACGGATTTCACAATCTTTTTGCGCGTCATCTTTTTGGCCGTTTTCGCGGAAAATATTGGATGACACAATGATTCCGATCACGTCAGGCGCCCAAAGCCCTTCTCTTCCACTATAGGCGATCAGATTGTTTTGGAGCGTGCAGAAACAGCTATCCCGTTCTATCGTAACGCCGCGCGAACCGTTGCGGACCACGATGTTCCCGGAGGCGAGGACATGCTCACAGCCTTCCAAAAAGTAGCCGCCCATTTGACTTCCCACTACCACACTGTTGACGAATGTTCCATTGTGGCTGTGATAAAAATGGGTTCCATCGGATTGGGAATGTTCAAACCGGCAGCCGTCAACCAACCAGCCGTTGACATAGTAGAACGCTACGGTTCCTTGATCTTTACGATCACTGCCAGGCGCCGGACCTTTGGTTGATTGAAGGTAATCGCCGTAAAAATTACAGCAATTGATCCCCACTACGTTTCGTAGAGATATATTTCGGATTGGACTCTCTTCACTTTCGCCAAATACGCCAATGGCGTTACTGGAAAGATTTTGGAATGTCATATCCGAGAAGTTTAGGTTGCTGACGTTTCCATAGATCCGGATACCCGCGATGTTTGTTCCAGGATCCCATGCGTCCCGCCGCCCGATGATTTCCCCACCCCGGAAGGTCACATTCGACACATTTTCGAGGAGGAAACATTGCCCGTCAGATTTGATGCTCTCCGCGAGCATCAAGCGGGCGCCTTCGAGAATCAACGTGGCTCCATCTGGAGGGTGTAGGCCTTTTGGATCGGTGATTCGATACTCACCGGGAGCGAATTGCAATGTAAGCGCCTGTCCGGACGCGCTATCCAGTTTTTTCTGAATCCATTCTTGATGGCGCTGAGCGTCTTCACTTTTAAAAGGTCCGATTTTAATGAGCGAGGAATTAATGGTTTCAGCGCTATTAGAAGCGTACGCCAGACTGGATGCGAACATGAGACTAGCAATCAGGCTTATCATGATACCTGATATCAGTTTTTTATACATGCGATATTGTCCTTTTGTTACGATATATTTCCCCCATTCGAATCATAAAACCATCATGGTTCATGTTATAGGGTTCTATTGTCATCTAATAGCGGGATATCTTTTCTTGTTTGATTCTGATACGATTCACTGACTGTGATCCGGAATTGTAGAGAGGAACAATCATCATGAAAAACGAACTGACACGCCGTCAATTTCACCGGGCCGCCGCAGGGGCTTCGCTCGCTTTTTCCGCCGCGCCCGCAATCAATGCCATAGGAGCGAACGAACGAATCAACGTAGCCCTGATCGGCTGCAGCGGACGGGGGAAAGGGCTGATCCGCGAATTTTTGAAACTCGACGCCAATTTTCTCGCTGTGTGCGACGTCGACAAAAACCGGTTGGCGGAAGGCCGCGAGATCGCGGGCGGCGAGGATGTAGCGGTTTATAAAGATTATCGCAACTTGCTGGAGCACAAAGGGATTGACGCGGTGATCATCGCCACGCCTCCGCATTGGCACGCGCTTCCATTCGTGGACGCCTGTAAAGTGGGATTGGATATTTATTGTGAAAAAGCGCTATCCGTCACTATTTGGGAAGGACAGCAAATGATTAAAGCGGCGCGGAAATACAACCGGGTCGTGCAATGCGGCACACAATCACACTCCGCCGCCAATTTCCAGGAAGGCGTTCAATTGATTCATGAAGGCTACATCGGTCATGTCCAAAAAGCGAAGAGTTGGAGTCTGCGAAACAACAATCCCAAGGGGCTTGGACAGGCGGTTATCACCGATCCACCGGACGAACTCGATTGGTATATGTGGTTGGGACCACTGCCGAAAATGCCGTATTTCCGGCAAAGGTGTCATGGTGGATTCCGCTGGTTTTGGGATACGGACGGTGGATGGATGACGGATTGGGGTGTCCATCAACTCGATATTGTCCTGTGGGCCATCCAAGAAACCGATCCTCTTTCTATCTCGGCGGAAGGTGGAAAATTCTTCTTTACCGATTGTACGGAAACGCCGGATACGCTGGATACAGTTTTCCGGTTCAAGGACTGCATTGTTCAATTCACGGTTCGCTCTGGAAATTCGTTCTGTCCAGCGCATGAACCGAAGATGAGCACATGGGATGGATATGGAATCGAATTTTATGGAACAAAGGGCACGCTCTTTTTAGACCGGGACCGCTTGATCGTCTGGCCGGAAAAAGAATCCTTTGGGAAGGGAACACCCGCGATCGATAAAACGACAAATTATTTGGAGATGAACCAGCGTCATATCAGGGATTTCCTGACGAAAATCAAAACGCGGGAACGCTGTGTATGTGATGTAGAGGTTTGTCATAAAGCGTCGAACATTTGCCATTTGGGAAGCATCGCCTATCGGACAGGGGAGCGAATTGTATGGGATGGAGAAACGGAACGGATTACGAATCATCCTGAACTGAATTCCTGGCAGAGAAGACCTTATCGGAAACCATGGAAATTGGAAGTATAGAATGTTACATCTTACGTTTTCATAAAAGCCTTCCCTATCCTATTTTCTTCCATCAATCATACAGAATTCCATATTGTCTCAACAATAAACAATTACAGAATTCGTTTTTATAAGTGAATCTATATCAATTAGGAATTATTCATTGACATTAAAACAAAAGAGGAATGGTATTGTATTACTAATTGTTATTGTCTGTTTAATCTTGTTGGCCGTATTGAATGCAATTGATGGAAAATCGCCGATTCTCCAAGTATTCGGCAAAATCAATGAAAATTCTCATACTGAAGCCCAACGCGATGACAGAGAAGTAAGTCAAGTTGGTTTAATCCATCGCGATCCACGATCGTTTGAGGGATACACGTTAATCGCGTCCGTTAATTCCACCAGCGCCTATTTGATCGATAACGACGGACGGATTGTCAATGAATGGAAGAGTGAATATCCAGGGTTTTCCGCCTACTTGCTCCCGAACGGCCATCTGCTTCGCACATCGATCGCCGACACTTCAGTCAACCGTAGATTTTTAGCTGGCGGGGCCACCGGGCGCGTTCAGGAACTCACTTGGGATGGAACTGTGGTTTGGGATTTTACCTATTGCAATGAGGACCACGTTCTTCATCATGGGATTGAACTGTTGCCCAATGGTCACATTCTGATGATCGCTTGGGAGCGCAAAGACGCTGAAGAAGCGGTCAAAGCCGGCCGGCCGCTTCTGGTCAACGGAAATGAAGATATTTGGTCCGACTGCATTATCGAAGTCAAGCCAACAGGGAAATCAAGCGGGGAAATCGTTTGGGAATGGCATGTTTGGGATCATTTGATTCAAGATTACGACGCCAACTGTGAAAATTATGGCGTCCTCACCAGCCATCCGGAACGGATCAATGTCAATCCAATGGGCTGGGAAGAACAATTGGCGCCGGATAATATAGAAAATCTGAGGGCGTTGGGCTATATCGGAGGTTCAAGTCATACCCAGCCGGATAAAAGCAACATCGATTGGACCCACCTAAACGCCGTGTCATATAATGCGGAATTCGACCAGATTGCGATCAGCGCTCCAGGATTCCATGAAATCTGGATCATTGATCATGGAACGACAACCACCGAAGCAGCCGGTCACTCTGGAGGGAAGAGAGGAAAAGGCGGCGATCTTCTCTACCGCTGGGGGAATTCAATCGCTTATGGCGTTGGGACAGAAGAGGATCAGCAACTGTTCGCGCAGCATGATGTACAATGGATTCCAAAAGGGAGAAAAGGAGCGGGAAATCTGTTGGTATTTAATAATGGACGTGGCCGATGGGATGGAGAGTACTCTACTGTGATCGAAATCGAGGCACCTGTTGATGAAAATGGAAATTACACAGCCACGCAAGGTCTTCCATTCGATCCAGTCAAACCACGATGGATCTACGCCACGCAGGATAAAATGGATTTTTACGCCTCTTTTTTGTCAGGCGCACAGCGATTGCCAAATGGAAACACTTTGTTCTGCAATGGGACATCGGGCGTATTATTCGAAGTGACGGAAAGTGGGGAGATCGTGTGGAATTATATTGTTCCTAATGATCGCGGGGAATCCGTATCTTCCACTACACAAGGATACCGGATGGGTATCTTCACTGTTCGTCGGTATGGGCGGGATTTTCCCGGATTGATAGATAAAGACTTAACACCGAGTAACACACTCGAAGAGCGCCTTGCTTTGAGTTAAGTAAAGCGGGGTTCATCCTACATTCATAGACACCACTATACCTACCAAGTCTCCACATTTCGAAAATCAAGCGATTACAATCCCTCGATCTCCAAAAAACATCTTACGAATCAGAAGAATCCAATCGAGAAACATCGGCCGCGATTTAAAAGAATAGAATCAATGGGAGTATGGGAGAGCCCGTTTGCCGATTACAATAGTGAACAATATTTACATGTAGATGAGCGCCTAACCGGCTGCGCTGGTTGAATTGTCATAAGACCGGCCTATACATGAAAATATATTGGAAGGTTGTTCCTCATTTTATAGAACGCCTTCAATCATACGGATCAATAATCAGGTTGGATCATTATGTTGAAGAAAAAATGGATTTACGCCGGATGCGGCGGTTGTTTAGGGGTGACCGTTCTTTTTATTATTGGATTGGTAATCTTAATCTGGATGGCGAGGAATTTCTTCACGAAAATTGATTCCCAGATGATAGCGCTCAATGAGGAGTATAAACAGCTGGCTGAGGATTTTCCATTTACACGCCCCAATGAGTTTCAAATCGATGAAGCCCGTTTCAGCCAGTTTCTAGCCATCCGGGAGAAAACGATCGCCGCTGTTCAGAGCAAGGAAGAACTGGCGTGGTTTCTTCAGATGGCGGAATCCAAGGAAAAACGCGATGAGCTTTCTATCTTCGGATTAATCTCACATACCTATACCGGCGCGCAACAAGTGATCGATGCCGGCTTCGAACAAGTCTCATTTTTGCGGGAGGCGGAGATGGCGATGGAGGAATACGTCTATCTAACCAAAATCATCACCGCCGAGATTCTTTCCTGGTATGAACAGGAAGAGGATACCGCGCGCGCAGATCAAGCCAAAGCCTATTTCCAATGGTTCTTTGATCTCAATCAATGGAGAGAAGAGCGGGTTCAGAGAGATCCGGATGATACGATGGATCCAGTACCTTTTGATTTTGAGGAATTTAAAAAGAATTTGACGGATTATCGCGATCCGGAACATACCAATCGAAGCCTGATTTCCGCACAAGCGGCTCAGGTTTTTATTTCTAAAGTGGCGGTTGTGATCGACGCGTTTGTCGTCAATATGCGCCCTCCGGAGTTAGAAAAAACGGATGCTCAAAAAAATGAGGAGCCGGTCGAAAACGAATAAATCCAAAAAAAGATGGGTCATGCGGAGATTGGATCGAAGAGGATTCGGAATAAGAAAATCCGAAATCGTTTTTCTCCGCATGGCGGAATGGATTGGCGGGTATGTTTACCCATGAAACCAGAACAAATAGCGAACGAATGATTCTCATCGTTGATGACGAAAGAATCAATCTGAATCTTTTAACTTTGATGTTAGAACCGGAAGGCTATCAGATCGTGCAGGCCGAATCGGGCGAGGAAGCGTTGCAGATCCTGTTTGATTCCCCACCCGATCTTGTGATTATGGATGTTTGCATGCCAGGGAAGAATGGATTCGAAGTTTGTCAGGAAATTAAATCAACGATCACCAACCGGTTTATACCTGTGATGTTGTTAACGAATTTGGCTGACGCTGAAAACCAAGTCGCCGGTCTGGACGCGGGCGCGGATGAATATCTGGTGAAACCGCCACGTAAAGCGGAACTTCTCGCCCGGATACGCGCCCTGCTGCGAATTCAGGATCTGCAGGAGCATCTCATCCGCTCGACACAGGATCTTAAAAAAGCCAACGAACGGCTGCGGCAAATTCAAAAACAGATCGATCGTGATATGGAACGCGCCGAGTTGATCCAGCGGTCTTTTCTGCCTTCTCAGTTTCCCGGTCATCCAGAAATCGAGTTCGGTCATTATTACGAACCATGCGCAAAAGCAGGGGGGGATTATTTCAATGTCGTTGAGATGGATGATTCGCAATGGGGTTTGTTAATCGCTGATGTAACCGGTCATGGAACATCGGCGGCGATCATCATGGCGGTGACACATACTTTAATGAATACGGTTCTTAAATCCTTCCCCAATCCCAGCGTTGCTCTAAAAACCGCGAACGAACAATTGAGCGCTCTTCTCTCCCCATCCATTTTCGTCACGATGTTTTATGGCGCGCTGAATCTGGTTACGATGAAATTTGTTTATTCTTCCGCCGGTCACGAGCCCATGATGCTCTACCGGGCGCGGGAAGATCGGGTTGAGTATCTTAAGACCAGCCACGGATTTCCTCTCAAGTGGGAAGAGGCGAACGAATACGATGAAAAAGAAACCTTCTTTGAACCGGAAGATAAAATTATTCTCTTCACGGATGGCCTTGTTGAGATATTGAATGAAAATGGGGAGATCTTCACGCCGGAACATTTAGAGGGAGTCGTTAAAAAATATCATGCTTTGGCGCCGCAATCCTTTGTTGACGCCATCGTCACCGAGGCGAAACAATTCAACGGGGGACGCCCTTTTGTAGACGATGTGGCGATTCTGACTGTGCAGCGTATAACATAAATGAAGTTTATTTAAAGGTATTTTCGTATCGCTGGCGGACATCTTTATAATGGATGTCCGTCGAATAGACCTGCCCGTACGCTTCCCGGGCGCCGGTTTTGTCTCCCAATTCTTCCTTGGATAATCCCAGGTAATAATAGACCGCCTTTAATTCTTCCGTCGGAACATGGGAGTAGCCTTTATTTTTGAAGAATTCCAAGGCTTTATCAAATTGACCGACCGCCAGTTGATAATCCCCCTGAGCGCGGAAACACTGTCCCAGCAGATAAAACACCCGGCCCGCCCAGGAAGGTTCATGGACCAAGCGTTGAAGAACCGTGATCGCCTCTTCGATTTTCCCGAATTTGAGGAACAGTTCTCCCAATTCCGCCCGTTCTTTATACGCTTCCGGGCGTTCTTTGATCAGCCGGCGGAGCATGACAATCCGGTTCTTCTCCCGCTCCTGGATCACGCGTTCCATTTGAATCAGCGCTTCTTTATCCTGTGGATTGGCGTGTACTTCTTTCCGAAGTTGGTCCACGCGGGCGCCCAGGTATTCATCCTTCAGCGGTTGATCGTGTGGCGACGCGGCGAGAAGTTCTTCGTATAGATTTACAGCGATATCCAGCTCACCCGATTCTCTCCAGACACGGGCCTGTTCGCGCCGGGCCGGTTCGAACTGTGGATCCTTGTCCAGGATGGAACTGAGGATTCGATTCGCTTCTTCGAGAAGATTCCCCTCCCGGTAATGAGCGGCGATTTCTACACCGGTGGCTTTATCATCGGGATTGCGTTTATAGGCCTGCAGCAGTTTTTCCACCCGTTCCAGGATTTCCGGTGGAATCGGCGATTCGAGTTTTTCTTTCTCCATCGCGGCGCGGCGCGCTTTTAGATCTTCGGGAATTCCCACGCGCGCGTAGGCCTGCGCAGTGATATCCCGCAGACGATGTGAGATCTTATCATCATTGGGCCGCAGGGCCTGCAGGCGTGTGAAGAGGGTTTGGGATTCCTCAAAGCGGGCGAGATGCGCGAGGATTTCGGCGTCGGCCTGAAGGGCTTTCTGATTCTGGGGTTGAATCGAGAGCACGCGGGTATAGGCTTTGTGCGCTTCTTCGTCGTTGCCGATTCGATGCGCGCAGTCAGCGAACGCCATCGCCGCGCCGATATGGTTGGGATTGATCCGATGGATCAATTTCAAGTCGTTGTAGGCCTTGTCCGGCTTTCCGATTGTTTTTAATAAAAGGGCGGCGCCCAGTTTGACCGCCCTTGTCACCGGGGACCATTTCTTTTTGGCCTGGGCTACTTCAAGGTCTTTTAGACCTTCCAGCGCGTCGGTGTTATTCGGAAACATCCGGAGCACCTGGTTGAAATATTGATTCGCCAGATCCAATTCCCCATCCTTCAAAGCGGACCGCGCGCGATTGAGGTATTCCGATACGTCCATTGTCTGTATCCCCGAAATCGTTATGTATCAACGATATCGCAAAGTGTTTCCTTCTGTCAACGCGTGGAAGGAGCCGTTTTCCGCTGTTGCGTTTCCCGGCAGGGAATACTGATGAGAACGCTGCGCAGAGACGGTGTTAAACCAGAATAGGACGGCCGGGTGAAACTGATATAATACTGAAAGTATGTTCCCTGGCCTGGAATTTGCAATTGTCCTTTGGCGCCGTCCGCGATCCTTGCCCAAGGTAGAAATTTCAATTCGCCTGACGGCATTCGAGTAATCCACCGCGCTTTCACGGAAAGACTTGTCCGTTCCGGAATATCGGCTTCCCATTTAATCTCCGCCTGTCCTTGACCGGATCCTTCCGCGGGGAAATAGGGAGAGAGATAGCCCGCCGAGATGGGAGTGTCCCGTGTAGGGCATTTAAAGCGTATGTATCCTAAGTTCGTCGCGTACTTGCCGGGAACAGCGTTGAATTCGAGGTTGAATTCGTCGTTTTTAATATCGTAGGTTCCCAGTTTGAAATAGGAATCAGTCTCGTCAGATTTAGAATGCTTTAAGAGTATAAATTCCGAATCGTTCGGTGTTTTGTACTGAATCGGAGCGGATGTGTTTTGGTCGTGCGCCGGAGAAAACAGCTGGGCCCAGACATCGTAGCTTCCATTCGGCGCGGGGATGGACAACTGCAAGATCTGTTCTTCTTTATCCGGTGTGTAAAAAGTGCTGTATTTTGAACTCCAATGCCATTTCGTCCCCGTATAACGGGTTGAAAAACAATCCTGATTCTGCACGAAAGTCGGGATGATTCGATGAGTCGCGGTTTCCATGTTTGGATGCATGGTATAACTTTTCGAGTTCGGATCGTAGATGAGATATTCCCCTAAACCGGCGGTGAATTCATCTTTTTCCGATACCCGGTAGACGCGGCGGTTGTTCGCGATGGGAGCGGGGGGCATTTGGAGTTGTACGCACAATCGCCGTTTTTTACTGGCGTTATTGCCCGGTTGGACTCTTTCATCTTTCTCGCCGATGAGATCGTATTTGTCCGCATGGATAATGAGTGTGTTTTTCGCGGAGACTAAAGGAATTTCAATACTCGTCTCGTTCCGGCTGTTTTTCTTGACATGATCCAAAAAGCGGGTCAGTTCGTCGTCGTTATGGAGAAAACTCAAACGGACGTAATCGGCGTCAGAATCTCCTTCATTCCACACACGTCCGCGGAGTTCCATTGGCTGTCCCCAGACTGGTAATCCACCTTCGGCCGAGATGGATATGTTATGATCGCTCCAAGGATTGACCACCAAATCAGGCAAATCGGCGAACGTGAATGAAAAGCGGTTGGTGTTGTTCGTCTCATTCAGTTCGAGAATCCGTTGGAATGGATCCGCGACGATATGAATTTGATGGGAGCCTTTACCGTCATATGCGGGTGGATCCCATTTGATCTCCACTTCCTGCATTCCACCGGGTTCGAGGTATTTGATCTTCGCTACCCCTTGATCGTTGAACGGCTTGATCCGTTTTTTAAGCGAGGGATCACCGTCAAACGCGACAACACTTACATCACGCGCGGGCGCGCCACCCATATTGTACACTGTCGTGCGGAATGTAACGGTTTGACCGAGTACGGGAATTTCGGGCGTACAGGTCACATCATCTTCCGCTAAGGCCAAATCAGGTTTCTCCAACGCTTCGATCGTAATCGGATAGGTTTTTTCATGATCCTGATACGCCATCTGCAGCTGGTATTCAAGAACCTCTGGCCGGGGCGGTTTGATGGAGAAGTCAAACCGCCGCTGCAGTAACGGTTTAAGAGTAATCACGCTGCTTTTTGTCGCGCTGCCCGGTCCACTAATGGTAGCGGTCACCGACTCGGTTTCTTCCGCGGATAGATTGATAAACGGGATGTTCAAACTGATCGGATGCGCTTCGATCACATCGGGGGGTGAAGTCGCCAATAAACCAAGCAATGGCGCGATGGGGATCTCATCCGGCTCCCGGAGTTGGATCACCAACCGGTCTTCATTCTCTGTGGCGGAAATGCTCTGAAATGGATCGGCTTCGATCCCGGCGTAGGCGAACAGAGCTGATTCGGACGTGGTTCCCGTCCATTCCAGCGTCTGCGCGCTGTGAGCGGGAAGCGAGGGAATTTCGATATCGTGTATTTCATCCTCGACATACAAATGACAGAGCGCGTTTTCAACGGGAAAAACGGAGTGATTCTCCAGTTTAAATGTAATATGGGTTTTTCCATTTTCCTTGGATACAGCGCCGTCAGTCAATTCCAATTCCGGTTGGAATTTGCTCAATGCGGCGCCTCCCCAGCCATCCGTGTTCTCTTCCGTATTCCATATATAAACACGCGCGTACGCGGTGGCGTGTTCCACCGTGTTGAATGAAAGGGGGAAGGTGTGAGATATCCGTCCTCCTTCATACGAAAATGGTTCGCTTTGATAAATGCTGGTTCCTTCAATGGAACAGGAGACTTGAACGAGACCGGAGGGTATGGTCTTAGATTCTGCGTTAAGCGTAAATTCTCCATCGCTGTATTCATAGAAAACCGCTGGTTCCACTTGGACAGCAAGATCCTCTTGGGGCAGCGCCAATTTGACCGCCGGATCACCGAAAAGAATATATTGATCCGCCATCTTTTGATACGTTTTCGCTTGGAGATATTCCAATTTCGTATACGACGCCGCCTCGCCTACACGGGTAAGTCCATCATAGAAGAGACTGCGTGTGATAATGTGACTCATAATGTTGTGATCGTCGGGCGATCCCCGCTCGGTCGGCCCCCAGACCGCGATGGCGCCCCGATCGTGATACCGGATCAACTCTTCGGCTAAACAAATCGTAAAGGGATTGAAATTGATGTTTAAATATCCTGTCAAGCAGGACCAATTAAGCACGAGTGGAAATCGCGTATTCGGCTGTAACTCAAGAAGATTACTCGTCGCTTTGTCCATGCCATAAAAAATCCGTTCGTCCGACCACAACTGCGCTCCGCCATGTCCGCAGTATTGGGTGATCAATGCGCCCCGGTCAAACGCTTTGATAATGGCTAATGCGGTTTCGGGAGAATATTTTTTATTTGTATATTCCTCCCTTATTTCCGGATCGGGATCATTGACAAAACCGTGAAAGAGATAGGGATTGGTGACATGCGGAAAGTCCCGTTGATTGATCATCCGGGGTTGTAACTTCGGACCCAAACTCAGATTTGCGCTTTTTACACTGTAACGCTCAAAGATATCATCCGCGACAAAGAGAGCTTCGGCTTTCCATGGCCCTACTGGAGTTTCGGTTCTATAGGTGATCAATTTCTTGAGATAGTTATCCACGTCCTCCTCGTTGGCAAGAGAAATCCGTCCAACGATTAAATCTGGACAATCATCGGTCTGGTTTTCCCACAGGTATCCATAGTACTCATCCGACGCATAGCGCTGTGGATCTTGGATGGGGGCGTATGTGGGAATCTGGTCGACAACACCGGTCTGCTCGTTGTCGCGGTGATCCCAGGAACAATCACCGATCAGTGTGAGAAATTCAGGTGAAAGCCCTTCCCATTCGGATTGTGTGTATCGAAGAAATCGCCGGATCGCGTCAAAATCGGGATACCCATAATTGAACTCATCGTAAACATCCCGGACGTCTACTAAAAGAACATTGAATCCATCCGCATTCCGGAGTGTGGCCAATTTCCGGGCTGATTGGATTAGAGTGGGATACGCGATGATAACATAATTAAAGCCCTGATCCGTTCGGTGAAGGGTGGAAGGATAATCCAAATCGATGGTTCGGGGGCCGGGTATATCCTCGTCCTGCAGGATTTCGATCCGTTCCCATGTCGCGCTGGGCAGACGCATTGTGCTCGTTTGTTCGGGAATTCCTTCCGCGAAAAGGCGCATGATTTGATTCTCATTATGAATCACCCATGCGCTCAGCGGTTTCGGCCGATCCGGGGCGGTGAGCGCGAGATTGAACATCGTGTTTGGAATTAGGCTCCGCTCAAGTATGATCGGATCATTTTCGAACGTGGCGCCGCGGGGGTAGTTGACTTCCATACGGTCGAAAAAGAGATGTGGCACATTCCCGACTTTTTCACTGGCTGTTCTTTCTTTCAAACTCAAATGCCGTGGAGGTTGATCGAGCCGGATAATCAATTCCGGGGATGCGAGCGCCTGCGACGCGGAAGCGACAATGACAGTTGTCGTCGCTGAATTGACTGTAATCGTGATGTGCTCCGTGCAGCTGCCAACAATCGAAGTAAATCCACAATCCACCCCGGTTCGATTCAGGATCTCAAGAGAGATGGCGATGGTTCCATCCTGTATCAGTCCGGGCAATTCCAAAGGAATGACGGTCTCTTGTTTTTCGATATCTTTCCAATACCAGCCGTATAGATTCCGGCTTTTCGAAACGAGAACTGTATCGTCATCTGCGATCGTTTGGGCGCGAAACGTGGGGATGCCCTTCACCTGCCACTCCATTGGTTTTTCTTCGATTCGAAGGGGGGGGGGGTATCGAGGGGGAACCATGTGAGATAATAGATCCTATCTTTTGAGAAATCGGAGTCCGATTCTTTCCCCATAAAATAGAGCGCGTCACCGTTTCCGAAGACACCGTCGCCGTTATCTTTCACAAACAGAGGTTTTTCTTTTCCCCGATCCCAAATGCGCGCTTGGTTCATATCCAGTGAACTGGGATTGATTTTCTGTTCGACAAGGTCTTGTGCGCGGATGGCCGTGATTCCCTCTCTTCGGACACGGACAATCGCCGCGTCTTTCCGGTGGATCACAGGGCCCTGAGCGTAATTAATAATCTTATCCTCTTCTTTGAAGCCGGATACCTGGGGATGGAAACCTTTTTCCGCTTCGGTTTCGGGCAGGGTTCGTTTTCGGCGGAACGTCTGCGCCTGGTCCGAATTGATGACGAGGCTCCGGTACATGCGGGAAAAACCGGCGTCGAGGGAAGAGACCTCGTTCGCTTTTTTCGCATTCCCGCCGTCCCATTCCACAGCAAACTCGAGCATCGAGAGGAGAGTTCTTTTTTTCTCGGCAGTACGGGTCGCGTCTTTCACCGAGACATCTTTCGAAGGAAGGACTTGGAAGCGGATCACATCCAATTCCTGCACGGCGAGTTTCTTGGTTAAAATATGGGATTCCAAATCCGATTGCGCGGCTGTTATTTCTTCTGAACTCGACTGGATAGAGCCTGTATGATGTTCGAGAGTTTCCGTTCTATCCGTCACTTCATAGTCCCACGAACGAAGCGTATAGGTATAGTCCGCTCCGGTGGGAATTCCTACGTAGATATAATCTTTCTCTGTGATAAATGACTGTTCGGTGTGATTATAACGGATTACAGCGTGGCTGGAATCGGATTCGATCAATTGAAATTTGGGATGATGAGAGGGTGTGTATTCAGGATAATATCGCTCCGAGTATACACAATGAGAAAATCCCAGAATCAATCCACAAAGATACCCCATACAAAGACTGAATTTTTTCATGCCTCGTTACCTCAACAGTGAAATATGGTACTGGGGTGGGAAAAGAAAGAGGACTTTTAGAGGGAAAGAAGCCCCATTTCTTCTGGAAATCCCACAATCAAATTCATGTTTTGAACGGCTTGTCCTGCGGCCCCCTTTTTCAAATTGTCTTCCGCGGTAACGAGGATGATTTCACCCGTGGATTGGTCTTGGTGCAGCGAGATATCGACAAAATTCGTATCCTGAACGGCTTGAAGGTTTGGCGCTTCTCCTAATGGGTATAAGCGGATAAACGTTTCGGCCCCGTAAATGTCACGATACACATTCCAAATGTCTTCCAAAGACACATCACGCGCTTTCGCGCAAAAGATCGTCGAGAGAATCCCCCGCCGGATCGGCAGCACGTGAGGAACGAACGACGCTGATACATTAATCCCCGTCGCGCGTGAAAGCACCAACGTGATTTCCGGCTGATGCTGGTGACTGCCGACACGGTACGCGAAGAAATTTTCCGTCATCTCGGTGTGGTGGAAAAGGATTTTCGCGTTCTTCCCCGCGCCGGACGCGCCGGACGCGGCGCTGATATGGATGCCTGACGGTTTCAGCATACCGCTTTTTAGACCTGGATACAGGCCGAGAATCGAGCCGGTTGGATAACAACCCGGATTGGCGATCAACCGCGCGGGTTTGATCTGATCCCGGAACAGTTCCGGCAGCCCATAAACGGCTTCCGCGCAGAGATCGGGGGAAGCGTGGGTGGTTCCATACCAACGATCCCGCTCAGCTGGATCGGGGAAGCGGTAATCCGCCGATAGATCGATCACTTTGCATCCTGTCTCAAGATACGCCGGAGCGAGTTTCATGGAGACATTATGGGGTGTGCTGAGAAAGACCACATCGGCCCCACACCGGTCGCATTCCGTCTCTTCGCTGACGGGCATATCCGTAATCCCCCGCAGCCAGGACCAATGTTTATACAGTGGCTCGGACGGCGCCGCCAATCCAGCCGCTGTCACGGACACGATCTCCACACGGGGATGATCATGGAGAATCCGAAAGAGTTCTCCCCCCGTATATCCTGTGCCCCCAACAATCTTCACACGGCATTTTTCTGAATCATTCATCACGTTCACCAATTCTATAAGCATAGAACAATTAGTATATACGGGAATGTTTTTTTGTCAAAATCGATGAAGATTGTTGAGAGAAAAAACGGGAGGGATATGATCGATTGGAGAAAGAAGATCGATAGAGTATAAGAAGTCCACAGATTTTATTCTTTTCCCTTTTCAATAACTTGTCGAAGTTTTGGAACAAGGGAAGGAAGTTCGTCTTGGATGACTCGCCAAATAATATCACAATCAACACGATCATATTCGTGCGCTAAAACATTGCGCAATCCCCGCATTTCCGCCCAAGGGGATTTCTGAAAAAGATGAGATCACAACCTCAGGAATATGGCGCGCCGCTTCACCAATGACAAGTAGATTCATCTGCACAGCGTCAACGATGATCCAGTTATTTTCAAACGCTTCGCAGGAAAGTCCAGCCGTACACGATTGAATTTTCTCAATCGCCTGCAGGATATGCTGAATGCGGAATTTCCATTTGCGTGTTTAGAACACATTAACCGCCTCAGAAAGGATATCCTCTTTGAGTTCATCAATGAGAGCATTACGGGAGACAAGATCAACGGGGCGGCCTAACAGTTTTTCAAGACGCAAGCGAACCTTGGAAAAATGAAGAAGTCCGATCGGACGGTTGAATTCCACTAACAAATCAATATCGCTCTCTTTACCCGCGCCGCCTCGGGACAGTGGGAGCCGAAAACCGCTAAAGAATGAATTCCCAGTTCATTCAATTCATCATGATGTCGACTTAAAATTCTATCGGATGGATTGTTGGTCCATTTTAATACTCATTTTCTACGGATATTAGTCCCAGCAAGAATCGAAATGGGGGAATCGGAAGCCCCTTTCAAATACTAAGCAGAATCCAACCTTCCAAAACGTCTTTCAAATTCGCCCGGCATTCTTCCAACGTTCTTCCTGACGCCCAGACACCTTGGAGATCCGCAATCTCACCATAATATGGTTCGTCATCATCGATCAGATCATACTTGGCGCGATTTAACGCTTCCTGGATCTGAGCTGAGATGTATTCCGAAATCATGTCTTTTCTCTTAGGCAAGCAGGATGAATCTTCATTTAGCAGTATACAACCGTCATGGATTGATAGAAAGTAAATTCTACCGCATTACCGAATCAACCGTTTCGCAAAAAGAAATCGCTCTCCATAATCCTCTGGACGTTCCACGGTGATGACCGAGACGCCGTTGTCTCCGGCGTGGATGTATTGATCGGGGCCGAGGGACATGGCGACGTGCGTGATTCCACCATACTTTCCGGAGAAGAAAAGCAGGTCGCCGGGTTCCAGCGCCTGGGTGACGCCGGGAATGGCGCTGATCCGGCCCATTAGGCATTGCTGGTTTGCGTCGGCGGGGAAGGTAAATTCCAATATTCCGGTACGCGCGGCCGGTTAATCCTGAACAATCAATTCCCTTGCTTGAAACACCGCCCCACACATACTTGGTTCCATTGAGCGAAGTCGCCATCGAGCAGAGCGCTTTTGCGCTGATGATTCATTTGCCGGGTAACATGAATGGCGCCCATTTCCGGCTTCTGGATGGTTTCGTTCGTAGGCAAAAGAACTTTCGTTGGAAGAGAGCAGGGGCAGTTCCGCGCCCGGTGGGATGGTAATCCCATTCATTTTTATCTCACTCACAAAAACCAGCCGGTCCTGCTTCATCCATTGAATCCATTCCGCGGTGTTCAGTGTCCGGAATGTATCGTTGGGGGACCCAGCCGATATAGCCGTTTGGGACTTGAACGAGTGAGTGGGTTCTCCCCACGCCGGAGGATAACGAGCGAATCTCCATAGAGGTTTGTATCTAAACATTCTCCTTCCGGCGCGGTGGCGTAGAGGGGGCATTCTTCACACGTGACCAAGCCAAAAATCTGATCGCCCAGCTGGGGATCCGGAAGCGTAGCCACCCGGCTGGTATCACACTCAGTTCCTAAATTTTCACTGGCTTTCTTTTAACGCAAGGAGCGTGTTCGGTGAAGAGACGTATCCTTTCTACCGCGAATGATTCCCCTTCAGATGGCGTAACATCCCACACTTGAACGCGCACATCCGGGACGGACGTGTAACCGATGAATTTACATAAACGGCGCCGTTCTTCAATCGTATTCAAACTATTAACTGGCAAATCGCGAAGAACGCTGTCAATCGAACGCCGGGAAAGAAGTCGTGTCACTATAAACCTCCATAGATTAGGTGTTTAGGTTGAAGGCTGAAGACTGAAAGGTTTTATTTTGCGGCCTGCGGCCTTAAATGATTTAATACGCTTCAGTGTTAGCCTATTTCAAAATGATTTCCTCTATACAATCAACATCGCGTCTCCGTAGGAATAAAACCGGAAGCGATTTTGTATGGCGAATCTATACGCGTTTTTCCCGCAATTCGTTCCCCATGAAGGCTGAAACGAGAAGCACTAACGATGACCGGGGGAGATGAAAATTGGTCAACAAGGCGTCGACGGCTTTGAAAGTGTATCCAGGATAAATATATAGGTCCGTCTTGCCTTCCCCCGGTTTGATGATATTGTTCTCTTTCACGGCGGATTCCAAAACACGGACCGCGGTTGTGCCCACCGCGATGATCCGCCGCCCCTCTTTCCGCGCGGTTTGAATTTTTACCGCTGACTCTTCCGAAATAACATAGGTCTCCGAGTGCATTGCATGGTCTTCCACACGCTCGACGCGCAGAGGGAGAAACGTATCAATCCCGATCCGCAACGTAACGGGACAGATTTCAGCTCCCCGGTTTTTCACCGTTTCAAGGAGAATGCGGCGTTGAAATGCAGTCCCGCTGTCGGCGCGGCGGCGGAATTCATGCTTCGTTGATCCCGCGCGAACACCGTCTGATAACGGTCTTTATCCAGCGATTTGTTTTCCCCGTTCTTCCTCGCAATATAGGGAGGGGAGGGGAATCTGTCCATGCTGGTCCAGCGCGCTTTGCCACGATCCTTCATAAAGAAAGCGGACGATAAACCGCCCGCCATCCAATAGAATGTACTACCTCGCAATGGAGCGCATCCGAGAAACAAATCCGCGTTCCTTCTTTCAGCCGCGCCGCGCGATACGCGAGAACCTCCCATTCTTCTCCGGCGCCCGCTTCAAGTAGAAGAATTTCGATCGCGGCGCCGCCGGATTCTTTGATTCCATGAAGGCGGGGCTGGGATTACGCAGGTGTCGTTCACGACGATGACATCGCCGGGTTGTATAGAATGGACGATCTCGTGAAACACGGTTTCGCGCAGTGTTTCCGTTGCGCGGTCCACGACTAGAAGACGGGATTTGATCCCGCTCGGACGAAGGAACTTGAGCGATCAGTTCCTGGGGTAATTCATAATCAAACAAAGAAAGATCCATAGACTATTCAGTTTATCGCCAACCACCGAAAATGTTGAGAATCAATGTGATTAAGATGGATAGAAGGATACAAGTGACGAGGGGAAAATAAACCCGCGTGTTCTTACCTTCGTAATAGAAATCCCCCGGCAGTTTTGCCCAGGAACGGAATATGTGGCGCCAGAAGGAAGGCCAATCCCAGGAGAATAAAGACACCGCCTAAGACGATGAAAAACTTGCCTAGTGTTGGAACCACGATTTCAATTCCTTCCTTTCTATTTCCCACTATTATTGTGGAAATACTAAAAAGATGTATTATAACATCGTATAGTGCTAATGTTTTGTCGATTCCCAATTCGGGAGGGTCGTTCATGATTCATACGGAAAATAGGAGATTTGGTATTATTGAAGTTGGCAGGCTTGGTCGGGTATGAAGATACGGAGAAGTTGAAGTTGAAAATGATCGGCCTGATCGATCAAGGAAAAGTCTACATTGTGTTGGATGTATCGGGAGTCGATCAGCTGATTAGCAGCACATTGGGCGTGTTATTCGCTACTTTAAAAGAATTGAAGACAAAAAACGGAAAAATCGCCATCATGGGTCCGAATCCAAATTTGCGCAAAACACTGCGCGATTGGAAAATGGATCAGTTCATCCCCGTCTTTGAAACGATGGAAGAAGCGGCAGGAGTATCTGCAACATTAAATCTCAGCGGAACACTTCTTCGCAGCATGCGCCGCGTTCTTTTTATAGAAACGAGCCGTTATCTTATTACGCTGTTTGAACAATCCGTTGGTTTGTGGAATGACAGCGCGGCTAGAGGAACTTATGAAATCACTCAAATTGAATCATTGGACACGCCGGGATTGGCTGCAGACAGCGCCTGGTTTGGTACTGACATCATTAGGTATATCCTGCGGCGGCGCATCGCTGTCGCTGGATCAAAATGTGCGTTCGAAGGTGAAAAAAAAATATCACTGGGCGCGCCGGGAGGAATGGACCGGTGAGGAAGCTGTAGTTGGTGTAACACAGAGCGTTGACCCGTTACTTGATGGGTTTATAATAGAGAAGGCTTGGGCTGGACATTTCCCATGCAAATCGTTGATCCACAAATCCACGGCGCCAAAACACAAGGGAACAAAGACCTTTTACACGCCGCGACAGAGACCGTTTACGAGCAGACGCTGCTTAGCGTGATCCCCAGTGAATGTGTGTTGATGGCGGTATGGCTATGTCTTTGACGATTTGAATAAAACGAACGCTATTGGTTCACTGGTTCAACATTATTATTTTAGGGGATCATCTGACTAAGCCACATGCCAATTTGAGCAATACCAGCGAAGCCAAATGGATCGCCTTGGACGATCCAAAACTGGGGAGGGGTATTGCGTATGCGGTTACAAGAGTTTACTGACGCAGGCGAAGGGAATTCCATCATCATGGAAGCCAGCCGCGTTTTAAATCCGGAAACGAAGGTTCGAAAACTAGAATTCCATTGATTCCATCGAAGAGGTGATTATGGAAAAACAAGAAAACAAAGTTTTGGAAAGGGCCGTCAATGAGCGTACCCCATTGGAAGAGCGGGAGGAATCTCCTTACGAGATGTATGGTTGGGAGTTCCACAAACGGGCCGTTGATGTACGCTTTGATTCTCACCATTCTCTTTTACGCGTTTATTTTCTTCTACATCAATATCTAGGATATAACAATGGATCGAAGACAATTTGCCAGCGCGGCGATCGGTCTCACGTCCGGTATCGGAATTCTATCCGCAGGAGCGGTTGATCTACAAAAAACCGGCGTGAAGGGCGATGGAACCACGGACGACACCGCCGCCATCCAACGGGCTGTTGATTCCACGCAGGGCGCGCTGTTTTTCCCAAAAGGCGTTTACCGGATCAGCCGGACCATAACGATCGATCTCGCCAAAACCGGATACAAATCCTTACTCGGTGATGGTACGGCGCGGATCGAAATGGCCGGCCCTGGTCCCGCGTTTCATTTTCTCGGTTCGCACGAACGCACCGCCAATCCCATCAGTTTCGATGATGGCGTATGGAACCAGGAACGAATGCCCCTCATCAGCGGTCTGGGAAATCCGTGGGGAACATCCCGAATCGGCCGGGATTTTGTCTGCAAAAAACAATGCAGGCGATTCTGACCGGTGTAATGATCCGAAGGTGTAAAAACCGCCGTTCATCTCGTGGAACGGAACCGGAATCTCCTCATTGATCACTGCCAGATCTATAACAACCACGAAACGGGAATTCTCTTCGACCATGTCGACCTCCATCAAGCGATTGTGTCCAATTCCCATATCAGCTACAACGCCGCAGCCGGGATTTGGTTGAATGGTGGATCGATGCGCAACTTCCAGTTCGTGGGAAACGATATCGAATACAACCATGATCCGGGCCGCGATGGCTGCGCGGATATCTTTATCGACATGCGCAATAATGGCGATTCCTTCCGGGAAGGAACGATCGTAGGGAACACGATTCAAGCTGATCTCACCCCCCGGCGGCGCGAATATCCGGATTCTCGGTGGCGCCGGACTGCGCACGGCGGGTTTAATGGCGATCACGGGCAACCTGATCGGCAGCCAGACGGATAACATCCACCTCGCCGATTGCCGGGGAGTGACCATCAGCGGCAATTCAATCTACAGCGCCGGGGATCATACGATTCTGCTGGAGCGGTGCGCCAACATGGTGATTGGCTCAAACGTCAGCGATTGGAATCCCGATCATAACCAGAAACAGACAATCGATGGAATCACAATCCGGGATTGTGATGGAGTCAATCTTTCCGATACAATCATCGAAAATAGTTTTCATGGCTCCAAAGAATCTGGTGGAACTATAGAAATTGAGCGAAGCCGTGACGTTACGGTCAGCCACTGCCAGGTTCTCGATCCCCGCTACCGGGGAATCACAATCACCGATTCCAAACGCTGCAAAGTGATGGGCTGCACGGCGATTGACCGGCGCACACCCCCTGCCGCGGCCGCTTCCATTCAAGTAACCGGAAAAAGCAGCGATAACCTGGTCAGTGGAAACACTGTCAATAAAAACTCCCTCGCGATCGGCGATGGCTCCGCCCGTGTGGAAGGAACGATGGAAATCGAGATTTAATATTGATGTATTTGTGTGATTTATAGGTTTAGAGAATTTGATTAGTCTTATCTACCTAAATGGCAGGGGGATAATAATATGTTAGATAAACGACTAATACATTCAATTAATAGTGGTCGTTGTTTCGTTCTCGTTGGATCAGGACCCTCCTGTGAAGTTGGATACCCCTCCTGGCACAGTCTTGCCTCACAAACTTATGAAACTCTCTTAGAGAGAGACTATAATTTAGATAAAAATTCATACAAAAAATATCTGGAGCAGAAGAAATATCCTGAGTTGTTTAGACAAGCGGAGTTAGATATTGGAGATCGCCAAAAACTGATTGATATCATTCAACAACATCTAAATCCATCAACCAAAAAAAATAGTTTTCTTTATGAACTAATTTGTACATGGCCTTTCGCCTGCTATCTCACAACAAACTATGATGATGAAATAGCCTTATATCTCAATAAAAAATATGAGCATTTCGAAGTCATTAGAAATAGAAAAAGTGATTTCTCTTTATTGCGGGATGGTGCTAATCACCTTATTCAAAAGATACATTCAGACCTCAATCACATCGATGAGGTAGTCCTTACGTCTTCCGATTACCAACTCTTTTATGTAGAGGATGCTGGGCAATATTTCCGCGATAAACTTCGCCAAGTATTTGAAATGTTTAATTTCTTCATTATTGGTCATAGTTTATCAGATCCTGATATCGAATACGTTTTGCAACTGGCACGTAAAACAGCAAGTCCACAACATCCTATATACATGGCCGCTGCAGATTACACAAATGCAGATGAACGAGAATATCTCGAGAAATACAATATCGTTCTTGTACGATATTCGAACAGTGATGGTACACACTCTGAACTTCAACGAATGCTCAAAGCTACTGATCGATTCATTGTATCACGGAGTCGTCGTAAAGAGAGAGGAGAAATAAAAACAAGGTCCAAAGAAGAGTTAGAAACCACTACCGCATTGTATCTTTATAGACGGCTTAATGAAATACAGGATACAGATAACCTATCACCACTCATTCTTACTGATCTCTTTTTTGTTAATGACAAAGAAATGTCAAAAGAAGAGATAGTTTCTCTTCCAACATTGAAAAAGTTCTCCGTAACAAAAAATGCTATAGATGCTATAGATGAATCCTTGCATTCTCTTGTAAGACAAGGCTTAGTGATCGAATCAAATGGAAGATTCTTGGTTAGTAAAAGCGGCCAAGAACGAGTCAAAGAATGTCAAACAGTCAGGGAAACGGAAAAGGATAAAGCCTTTGGTCAGTTCTGTCTAAATTTAAAGAGTAGTTATATCGGTATAACTGACAAACAGTTGGATAAATGTAGGAAATTGGCCGAAAAGGTCATAGTCGCCAGTTTCGATAGTCGGGGTTTGACTATAGCCAACCAAGTTTTTGCTGGTCAATCCGCGAGTTATGAAGAATTATCTGACATATTTGGCTATGTTTCTGACATTGCACGTGAACTCGATGGAATGGAACTTAAAGCCGCATTTGTGGAAGCAATGCATACATTTTTGGTTGAGCCAAACCATCCACAGAGAGAATATCTCGCTTCAGTCTCTCAAGGTTTTTTTCTTTATCACCTTCTTGGACTTGATCCGAAATGTATACAGTTGCGTCGGGATATATTTAATAAAACACTTTGGCTCTTTGATTCAAGTGTTCTCTTGCCCTTTTTAGCAGTAGGTTGTCATAACTATGACTATGCTTCTGAACTATTTAAGATGCTCACTGACGCAAAAGCCGTACTGTATACAACACCCAATCTTCTTAAAGAGGCGTGGGATCATTTTCGATGGGCTTCGGATTTCATGAATACATATGATGTAAGATCATCAGCGTTTCTTCAAGCAACGCTTGTGAAGGGAAGTTATAAACAAAACCTCTTTCTTGATGGTTATATAAGACTCAGCGCAGAAGGTCGGGTTGGATCATTTAAGGATTATCTCGAATTGATTTTTCCACAAGGAAAAGACCAATCTTCTTTTGAAGCGTACATTACACAGGCTGGATTGCGTGTTATAAATGTCTCCGACATAGATGGATTTATTGAAGAGGACTGGGGAGAAATTGAAGAGGCGAAGACCAAAATCAAGAATCATCGTGAGGAACAAGGTACTTTTCGTACTAAACATCAAGTCTTAGCAGAAGCTGAAGTTTGGATCTTTTTAAAAAATCTTCGTTCCGGAAAGTATTCGTTATCTAACTGTGATGATGAGATTGAAAGATTTTATTTCGTATCACAAAGCCGAATCTTGGATCGGGAATTCCAACCGAGAGATGTTTCGACATGGACACCAGAAGCTCTATTTAGATATGTGACAGCTCTACCAGGAAAGCAAACAAATCCTGATTTGCTTCAACAATGTATGCTCCATGAATATTATTACGCGGGTATCTCATTTATTGATAAGGAACGTTATATTCGCTTTTTCGGTCCAAGCATAAATACTGCCAAGATATCCTATGAACAAGAGAAAACTAAATATATTTCTGAAATTGAAAAAAATCATGCCGGAAATCTTGATGAAGTATTCAATAATACTCCAGATCTCGACAAGCCATTCTTTGTAGCACAAATGGGATGGAAAATTGCAGAGAAATCCAAACGTAGTGAAGAATTTGCCAAAAAACGAGAGCAGGATGCTAAACGTCGAGCTGAGTTAGCGGAAGCAAGGGTTAAGCAACTTGAATTAGAAAAAGACGAAGCTTGGAAAAAACGGGAAAAAAGAAAACAAGAACAAGAAGTTTCAAGATTGCAAAACCTTCAAGATCCTAAACATATACGCAAACGTAAGAAGCAAGCGAAGAAGCGTAGCAAACAAAAACGAAAATGAATGAAGAAATAGAATGTTGAATACGGATTGATTTTATATATTATAAACAAAGTATTGTCCTATCATTTAATTGAATACCAATTTTGGATTTTATGAATGAATGATGACTATTGCATTTTAATTTAGGCTTGCATTGAATATATGTATAATAACAAAAAATAAATAACTAATTTTTATTAGTAAATTCGTTGTATACATACTAGTTGTAATAACTTAAGGTTATGAGTGACATCCGTGGGATTCCAATCGTCGTCTCCGGACCCTCCGGAGTTGGGAAAGGAACCGTGATCGCCCGGCTGCTTGAGCGATGGCCGGAGCCGAAACTTTCTATCTCGATGACAACCCGTTCTCCCCGGCCTGGAGAACGGAACCAGGAGGATTATTTTTTCGTCTCCCGTGATGAATTCGAACGAGCGATCGAGCGGGATGAACTGGTCGAATGGGCGGAGGTTTATGGGAATTATTACGGGACGCCGAAATGTATGCTAGATGAATCTTTTTCCGCTGGACGTGACGTGATTCTGGACATCGACGTTCAAGGCATGGGAGCGGTACGAAGCTTGTACGAAGACGCGATCGGCGTCTACATTGTCCCCCCATCCTGGGATGAACTGAGACGCCGCCTTTTCAACCGCGACAAAGGAGAGGGAGACAACCTGGACCAACGTTTAGGAGAAGCCGAACGCGAAATTCAATACATCGGCCTTTACGACTACATCATCATCAACGACACCATAGAACAAGCGGCAACTGATCTCCAATCTATCATTACTACCCAAAGACTCCACCGCAACCGCATCGAACAACATCTTATAACCCGCGGCATCCTAAATGAACTACCCAATGGACCGCGAGCATCCCAAAAATGAATGCGGGTAATTCCAATGGAGCGCGGGCGTCCCGCCCGTGAAAGAGTGAGATTCCTATCACCCGCAAAAAAAAGACTTGAAAGCAATCTCATTTTCATGCAATACTTATTCAAGCCGAGTCTAAAACGAACGGTATCTTGTTAGAGTTCTCAATCATCCACAATTGTGGGGGAAACCATGAAGACCAACGCTTTTACCTTGATTGAATTGCTTATCGTTGTCGCGATTATCGGTATCCTGGCGGCGATCGCGGTTCCAAACTTTATGAACGCGCGTATCCGGGCCAACGCCGCGAAATCATTTTCAGATATCCGGATGCTGTTCGAACTCAATATCACGCGCAAGCTGGATACGAATCTCTGGATGCCGGATGGAAATGACAAAGGCTGGACCAATCACAACGGTGAGGTGTCACCGGACGATGTCTGCGCGTTGGATCATTTCGGACCACGGTGGGGCAGAACCTGCGCCGACGCGGGTTTGGATCCATGCTACGATCCATATCATGATGGGCGTGTGTTGTCTCAACTGACCACACCGGTTTCCTATATGAACAGCATCCCCGTCGATCCCTTCTTGAACGGGCTTTTCGTAGCCTATGGCACGAGTGGATGCCCGAACAACGCGGGTTATTACTGGGTATTCATGGCGGGCGGGCCGGACCGGGATAACTACGATATCGCCTGGTCGACCGCGAGTTCCTCCATCCCCTACGTCCCATCGAATGGCCTGATTTCAAATGGAGATATCTGGAAATCGTACCGGCTCAATGAAAGCACGGACACATACGATTGGAAGATCGCTTTTGGACAATACCCCGATTCATTTTTTTAGGGAAGATAAAATTTGGAAGAAAAAAGAAAAATGGAGCGCATGGGACTTGAACCCACGACCCCTACCTTGCGAAGGTAGTGCTCTCCCAGCTGAGCTAGCGCCCCAATGGTGTTTACAATCACTATCATCATCATGCGGAAGATATTTTAAAGCCTGCTCGATATCCGCATGACTACAGAAATTAAATTATAGTAATCAACCGGGATTTGGCAAACCCCCATCAAGCCTGATCGGAATAAAATCATGCGTTCTAAGCATTCGAGGGTTAAAAGAGACCGTGATCGCGTTATAATATAAAATCAACTAAAATCAACCGATGCGCCCGTAGCTCAGCTGGATAGAGCAACTGCCTTCTAAGCAGTGGGCCGCAGGTTCGAGTCCTGCCGGGCGTGTATTGATTTTACTGGACTTACATTTGTGTCCTGAAAACCAAAAACTCCATTGTCTGATTTTTGTCTGATTTTTTGTTTTTAAAAAATCGGGTTTTCTGTATTGGAATCAATCCACTTCTCTAATTTTTTTCTATTAAACCGAATTAACCGGCCCACTCGAAAATGCGGAATCACGCTGGCTCGCACTAAATCACGCAGCTGACGAGATGTCGTATTGAGGTATCGCGCCGCTTGCTCAATGTTCATGTTAAGCGGTACTTCTTCTTCGTGACACACGGGGCGTAAATCCGATTTTTTCTCTGATGGACTTGTCATTGTATTTCTTCTTTATACCGAAGATCCAGTGAACTTTTTATGGTATTCCGGTTGGTATCGTGACCGGCGAAGATTCACCGGCCAACATACAAATCGGAAATCAATCTGACAGGGTTTTGTTTGGAAGCGCCGCGCCTTCTTCTTTGAGAGTGGTCCGGCGGCCAGGCTTCTTGTTTTGATCCACCCCCGCGAAAACAATCAATCCTTCGCGGCTGACTGCCTCATTCCCAAACGCGATGTGAAAACTATCCGGTAATTGATCGCCAGATACCAGATAGAGATCCACCTCCTCTTTTTTGAGGGTTTTTAAGACCGTTGGATTTAGTGAGGTTTTGTAATAAACCTCTCCTTCCTTCCCATTCTTTTTCTCACAGACGGCGATGATCTTTCGCGCATTGTTCATGGTTGATGTCCTTTCTTTTTTTATCTTTGGCCATGATTGATCTCAATTCTTTAAAACCTATCGAGTCAATCAGGCGTTTGGACTGGGTTGTGAATTCGGTGGCTTGTTGTGGGCCAACTGCGTTTTCACTTTGTTCTGTTTTTTTCGATCCAATTTCGCTCCTTTTTCACCGGAACGGTGATTAAAGATTCTTGAAAAATGAAAGTTGATTGGGTGAGAACTGGTTCGTAATGGACGTGGATAACACGTGTGGATTGAGAGACCGGGCTTTGTCGTAATACTCTCTGGCTTTATATCGCTCGCCGCACATCAACGCGCAGACGGCCATATACATAAATGTCTTTTCCCGATCGGTTTGATTGAGGTGGGTTTCTTCGATGTCAGAGAAAACATTAAACGCTAATTGGAACTGCGATTTTTCATAAATCTCGATTCCTCTTCTCATCAGTTGACCAGCCTTTTTGTTCAATAATAGGATATCTTTTTTTTGTTTCTCTGTGTTTTGAGAGGAAGACTTTGATGAAGAAGACCTTGAATCGCTTCCTGTGTTTCTGATTTCTTGAGGCTGTCTGGTTATTAAAGAGTAGCCAGCCGTTTTCATAATTGGTTTCGGGGTTGGTGTGGGGCGCTTGACCGGCGTATAACGCGTCTGCGTATTATATGATGTTTTGGTGGGAGTGGGTTTTGGCCCTGTGCCCAGTATATCATCCAGAGCGACTCCCAAAGGTGTGAACACACCTGTTGTGGAACAGGCGGAAAATGCGATCACAATGAATACACTCAATCCAATCATGGCGAATAAATTTTTCATGGCGATATCCTTTCGAAGGTAATTGTGAAATTCAAATCCTTAACTCGAACAACTGACCGGCGGTTTTCCTGCACCGTTACCTCGGGAACACGAAACGGGTGGGGATTCATATCGAAAATCAAACTGTATTCACCGGGAGAAACTCGAATGGGATCCACCATCGGCGCAGTGGTTTTGATGATTTTTCTGTTGACGACGCCATTTTTGTAAATGGTGACTACCGACCAGGGAGTTGGATTCTGTTCTTTTGAAAAATGAGCGTACACAATCAACTCTCCTTTTCCCGTTCGAATTCTTCGATCCGGTTCCCTTGGTGAATCGATTCTGTTGGATTCATAGGAACTGGATTGTCTCGCATGTCGATTCGGTTTCTCACTGGTGCAAGAACGTGATGAAAGCAAGAAAGAACAGAGGATGGTCATTACGAATCCACCAACGATTGCGGCGCTGATTTGAGGATAGATCGCCCAGAATCGTTGGCCGGTTTCATACAATCGTTTCCCAAACTCATATAGTTGGATCGCATATGAACCCATCTGTTGAAGAAAAGATCCAAACTTTTTGATCCATTGATTTATCGTGGAAAAAAATTCATAGACCTGGGCCGGATCCCAACTTGCGGGTTTCGTTTTTACGGGTTTGGGAGAGGACGCTTTGGGCGCTGATGGGGAGCCCGTATACCGGAAAATGGAAGGATTATTATTGATCCAGTCGAAATGCTCGTTAAGAATGGCCCGGCATTGATTCATTTCTTGGATGAAGGCGTTGAATTGATCCCGATCCCGATTCACATTCGTGAAAGTCGCGTTGGCTTCATTAATTTTTTTTTGAAAGCGGCTCGTGATCGCTGACAGATCCAATGGTAAATCCTGGCGTGTAAAGCCAAATACGCTCAAGGCTTTTCGCATAGCCGCTTTCGGATCTCCGCCACGCATTATCGATCTCCCGTTCGTTGGAATAGGGGGGGGAACTTTGTTCCCCCCCATCCCACTGTCACTAACTCAACTATCCGATTGTTCTTCGTATTGCACGGAGATTTCGAATTCCGTCTGGCCATCACCCATCAAATCACGCCCTAAGACTTTAAGGATGATTTGCTCGTCTACTTCCATGCTGATTTCGACCTGTTCTTGGAGGTTGGGATTATCCGGATTCAATTTGATTCTCGATTGCCCGATTTTATCATCCGGGGAAAACAGCGTGTCCGGTTTGCCTTTAGTGATTTGAATCAACGCTTGTTGTTGGTTTCGACTTTTTGGGGCGAAGCGGCCCATCATGGCTTTCGTGGGAATCCGCGTTCCTTTCGGAATAATAAGTGAGTTATACAGCTGATCGCCGCCATGGCAGGCGGCGACACATAAATCATGCGGCAGTATTTTCCAGATTTTGATATCGGGAAGATACCGTGTTTCTGAAAACTGGTTTCCTGTTTCGTTCTGTTTTTGAATCGACGAGAGACAGTTTCCTTGTACCACATCAAATTGTGGATCGCTGGAAATCATAATCTCTGTGGTGGGAAAATGGGATTCAATCGTGGATTGAACCATCTCCGTTTGAGACGATCCCCCTGTTAAAAAGACGTAATCGATCTGCTCCTTATCCAAATTCGCTTCCTGAAGGGTTTGATCGATGCTGGTTACCACCTTTTCCATTAATTCTTTTCCCAGTCGATTGAATTCTTCGCGGGTGAGTTGAAATGTGGTGTAGTTTTTCCCGTCCCAAACCGGAATAACCGCCGTATCGGATTCAGACAAGGAATGTTTGGCGGACTCAGCGTTGATAAATAACTGGGAAAGAACCACAGGATCGGTGGGTAAAACGCCACCAAACGATCGATCTTTTACCAACGATACGATCAACTGGTTAATATCATGACCCGCCACATCGCAGGCGCGCGTGGCCTTGATTTCAAACTCATTTTCCGCTTCGTTCTTTTTGACAATGGAGATATCCGTAGTTCCACCCCCGTTGTCAAAAACGAGCCCGATCCCGGCTAACGGGGCTTGGGTTACCAGATTTTTGAGCGCCTGGTTAGGTTCATTATCCAAGCCACACAAGTTGATCCCGGCGTCTTTAACCGCCTGGCGCCACAACGCATGTTCCCCGCGCGTCGAAATTCGCCGGACAGGAAGCGAATACAGGTAAATCCTGAATGGGGAACTGGACAAACTCAGACGCCCTTTTTAAAGACGTATTCAAAAAAACGTGTTAACATCTGAAGAGGAGTCACCGGTTTTCCATCGACATATAAACACGCGCTCTCGCGTTCACTCAATTGATCTTTGCCGATGGAATACACACTCTCTTTCCCCTCAATAGCCAGATTCAACGCCTTTTGGCCGAATACCAAGCCTTCTTCCGGGGAGATCCCGACCCGGCTTGGGAAGGTCCGCGAACCATCAATCGGCACAACTCGTTTTTCCAGTTTGCCGTCTTGGATGCGGGCCAGCATGATCGTTGTGGAATGATTCCCGCCATCAAATCCCACAAACACACGAATGGTCGATTGTAAACTCGTTTCGTTTAAATTCCTGGATTGCGTCAAGCTTGATGATCTTCGTTTTCATCTTCTTCTTTCTCCTTTGTCTTAGGTTCGGTGGCGACAACCACCCCCCGCCGGTCTGATCAGACGGTCATTGATCCGAATTCCATAAAAAACGAAATTGGCGATCGTTCCTGGCGCTTTCTTGGAGTCGGCCGAAACCGCCTTCAGCATGGATTGCCAGGAGGGATCGAACGGTTCACCCACCAATTCGTCCGAGCCAAGCACTTCACATCCGAGGCGATTCATGATTTCAAGAAGAGTCACATGAATGGCCAGGTATTCATTCCGTTTTTTGGATTGCCGCGAGATCAGGTCGAGTTTCTGTTTGAGGCTCGAACTCAACGCGCATAAGAGATTCACGGCAAGGATCTGGTTGGAACAGGCGAAAAGATCGTCTCGGAACCGATTCACGGTTTCGAAATCAGTTTTCATCTCCTCCCATAAGACCGGATCGGACTTTTGAAGTGAATACAATTTCTCCAGAGTGGTATTGATTTTTTGGAGAAGCGGTTCCAATTGCTGGTAAAACTGGGTTTGTTCCTGTTTTGTCATGTTTTTTACCTCCACTTTTTTCTATATAGGAAAAATTCCATAGGTAAGAAAAAAATTACTTGTTAAGCCTTTTTTCCCTGGATTCATCCCAATAGTTCCTTCTCTAAAAAAAATAAATATTGGTAAAAAAGCTTTGAGAGAGGAAATTTTTTTGGGAGGTTCGCTTTGTGAGATTGGATTTGGAGGGATAAAAAAAGATCAATTTTTTCTAAGAGGACTAATTTTTACAATATATACCCATATAAGGGGACTGAATG
>CAXXSM010000090.1:0-5539 GCA_963663405.2 bacterium
TGACCGTTTGAATCACTTGGGCTTGCTCACTAATGATTCCGCGCAGGCCAATGACCGAATTCCGAATCACCGCCCCCGATACAATCGCGCCATCGCTGATGATGGTGGAACGGACACTGGCTTCATTTATCTTCGTCGCCGGCAAAAACCGGGGACGAGAATAAATCGGCCAATTCTCATCGTAAAAATTAAACACGGGCTTTACATCGGTCAACGCCAGATTCGCTTGATAAAAGGAGCGAATCGTTCCGATATCTTCCCAATAATCATCAAAGAAATAGGCGAACACCCGCATTTTCGATAGCAGAGATGGGATAATGTCGCCCCCGAAATCCGGTTGCTTGTTTTCCTGCAGCGCTTTAAAGAGCGCTTCAGTCCGGAACGCGTAAATTCCCATCGAAGCGATATGCTCGCGGCCTTTCCCATCGATACGGTTGTCTTCAAACACATCGGGAGGAACTCGCAGCCGGTCCAGATCTTCCGGATTATCCGGTTTCTCTTGAAAGGAGACAATACGGGCGTTCTCGTCGACTTGCAGGATCCCAAATTCTTTGCATCGATGATATTCAACCGGGAGAACCCCGATCGTGACATCCGCATCGTGCTCCATATGCGATTGCAGCAAACGCCTGTAATCCATCCGGTATAAATGATCACCGCCTAAAATCAATACATTTTGTGGTGTATGGCGTATCAGGCGCCGGAGAGACTGACGGACGGCGTCAGCGGTGCCTTGATACCAGTCCGTATTTTCCTGTGTCTGTTGAGCGGCGAGGATTTGAACGAAACCACGTGAAAAATGATCGAAGCGATAGGTCTGGGAAATGTGCCGGTGCAGGGAATCAGAATTGAATTGCGTCAAGATAAAGATACGGTCAAAGTTGGAATGCAGACAATTGCTCAGTGTCAGGTCGATTAAACGAAACTTGCCCGCCACCGGCACCGCGGGTTTCGCCCGTTCCTTCGTTAATGGAAACAACCGGGTTCCGCGTCCCCCACCGAGGATGAGAACGTAGGTTTGTTCGAGTTTTCGATCAATATCGGAACGTTCTACTATCATTCTTCTTACCCCTATTCTTCACGCCCATTCTCAACAGTAACGGTGTGAATCCTTCGTTGCGCCTCTCAATCCATTGTAACGGGATTGAGATACTAACTAAAGGATATTTCAACAAAAAAGGGGGGATTGAAATAAAAAAGCAATCCGTTGAAGATCAAAACTAAGGGAGCAAGGGTACCCAGGGCAAGGCTTTTTTCTGCCCTGGCTGCTTTCCTGAAATTATGCAAGGGGAGAAAAAAACTTTCCCCTTGCTACCCAGCTACTCTGTACGATCATAAAATTCGTTATTCATCAACAGAAACCAGCCCATTGAAAGCAAAATATGGATTGAAAAGCTCAGATTATACCCGCGTTCAGTATACATCCCGCATTGAACGCGCAAGCAAAACGGCGATTCCGGCGGCGCCCCCCAACCAGAGCAGAAAAACGATCCAGGCGCTCACCAGGGGTAACCAGTAGGTCAATCCAAGAAGCCCATAATCCCAGTTCGCGACTGGATTGAAGAAGAGGAAAAGAACGTGATAGTAAAGCGCGTTGCATTGCGGAACCCAGATCAATTGCTGTTCGATAAACTCGAAACGGCCCATCAGTGTATGGATCACATCCGTGAAAGGGATAGCGCTGCCCGCCCATTGGATACAGAGCCCTGCGCCTCCCGTAATTGCAAGATATCCATTAAATTTTCGTGAGTTCGAGTCAATCCCGGCGGCGAGAGGGATCACCGCCAATGGCAGCAGCGGCACAAGGTGACGCGGCCCCAATCCCCATCCCCCCCACCAGTTTCCCCAAAAGCTGTACAGGAGAAACAAGAGAAACAGAACGCCAAACAACAAAGCCGAAAAATCATGATGACGCTTGATAAACGCTCCAAGAGATAATGGCAGAAGCAGCAAAATTGGATTGAATAGGAATAGGCTCTTGCCAGGGGAGAAGAGGAAACCAATCAGCGCGGGAAAGGGATTAATTTGGAATGAGCCTTCATAGCCTCCCGCGATGCTTCCTTCCCAATGAAAAATATTGTAGAGAACTACAAAACCGACGCCGCAGGTGAATGGAAACAACAGCCAGATCGATTGCTTCCATTTCTTGACCGGAGAGGTAGGACGGCGCAGTATCGCATAGAAATAAACCAAGACCACTAACGCCATCTCCAACCGCAGCGCCGCCAGCAATCCAAGGCAGCATCCACACGCAAAACAACAATGAACTCTTCCTTGGCGCCCATTGCGAATAAAAAAGTAGAGTGATGCGAGCAGCAACAAACCCGCCAGACATTTGTTATAATCATAGCGAGCATAAGCGAACGCAAGGGTCGTGTATCCATACAAGAGTGGAAGCCAGACCTGCGCCCTCACAGAATACCCCAATTCCCGGATAGTCAACGACAATAATCCAACCGTGACGCCGGTTAGCGCGGTGTTCATCCAACAGAGGCATTTGCGCTGGAAAAAGTCCGGTTCCGGGGCGGGCAGCCACATATGAAGAAAATCGCCCAATTTATAAAAAGGGATAAAAACAATCGAATAGAGATAACCTTGTTTGACGGAAACGCCGGGAAACAGATTGCCGGTTGCGAGAATCTCCTGCGTCAGATGAAAGGGCGCTTTCGCGTCAACAGTGTATCCGCTCCGACGGCCGATCAGCCCGGTTAAAATCCAAATAAACAACAATGCCAGCAGCCAAGGAATCCACCGGCGGCGGCGTCTCACACCCTCGTCTAACGGGTAATCCATGCCACTCAACGCGCTCTCCCCAATTCTCCAAATAACCTCTAATGTAAAAACATGATCGCAACCAACAGGCCGCAATCACAATTCCCGCTTTTCACACCGCTTCGTCTTACAGAAACGGCTTATCGATCTCTTTGGCTTAGCCTCTCTTACCAATATGCTATCATCATTCAATAATTCTTATAGATGGATCGTAGTTAAAGGACGAAACATGACCGCTTCAAATTACAGCCGTCTGCGGACGCTACTGTTATGTCTGGGAATTCTATTGGTTAGCAATTGCTCGAAAGAGATCAATATGGAAGAGATGAATATCGATTTGGTCAATCAAGTGATCACATTCAAAGGCGTGATCCATCCAAAACAATATAATACCAACACCGACCGCGAGAACGGACACCATTTCATCGTCTGGTCAAAAGGAGGAAACGCGAAGAAAGCGCTCATCACGACCGACGTGCCCGATGAAACCATACAGGATGGATTGCAGGCGCTGGGCGCCATTCCCGGCGACAATCTTTCCGTCGAAACGTGGATGGAACGTACGAATGAGGATTCTCCCGAACCGGATAAGCGAACCACTGGAACCCCTGTAGAGATATCAATCTCATGGAACGATTCCACCAGGCCTCTGCATGAGCTGTTTCAAAACGGGAAAGAAGAGGATTTTGATATCCGTTTGGGTGGACACGCGTCGTTGATCCCGGTCTGGCGGTCGGGGTGCGTAACCTGTTTATTCTCCTGTCCGGGTGGACGCACAAGCAACGCGGTTTACACCATTCGCGATCAAGTGAAAAATCACCACGAATTCCTTGCGGATCTATCGAAACTGCCTTCTGATGGAACGATAGTGACAATTCGGATGAAACCGATTCTTAGCGCCGCTCAACCATCCGGCGCATCGGATTGAGTGAATCGCCGTGGATCGATTCCTAATTCGGTAATCTTGACATGGAAGTTTTTACGATGGACATTCGCCAATTCCGCCGCGCGGGTGACATTGCCCTTGGTTTTACGCAGGATATTTGAAAAATAGGCGTTTTCGAAGTCATCAAGAATAAATTTTTTCGCTTGTTTATACGTCAAGTTCAACAATTCTTTCCGGTGATAACCCATCTGTCCTTCGGCGGAAAGAGGGGGATGAAGAGAAGGCAGCAGAACATCGATATCCGTTCGTTCAAGCACAATAGCCCGCTCAACCACATTTTCTAATTCCCGCACATTCCCCGGCCAATGATAGCGAATCATGGCTTCAATATCTTCGGATGTAAAACTAATTTTCTTGCGCCCTTTTGTTTTTTTTCGCAGAAAATGCTCTACTAATAAAGGGATATCTTCTTTTCTTTCCCGCAGGGGAGGCATCAGGATTGGAACCACGTTTAACCGGTAGTATAAATCCGAGCGAATCTCCCCTTTCCTCACCTTTTCTTCAAGATCAGCGTTAGTGGCGGTGACGATCCGCGCGTTCACTTTTTGACTCCGGGTTCCCCCAACGGGATCGATCACTCCTTCTTCCATGATCCGGAGGATTTTCCCCTGCAAACGGGGAGGCAGTTCACTGATTTCATTTAAAAAAATGGTCCCTCCGGACGCCAGTTCAAACTTTCCGGCGGCGGGCGCGTCGGTGGCGGCCGTGTGTCCTTTTACACAACCAAACAGTTCCAATTCAAGAAGATCGGCGGGAGAAGCGGCGCAATTAACAGCGATAAACGGGCTTTTGCTGCGAGCGCTGCGCCGATGGATCGCCCGGGCGGCGAGCCGTTTACCGGTTCCACTTTCACCCCGGAGAAGAACTGTGCTGTCTCCCTGTCCGACGCGATGAATCATCGCGAACACATGCCGCATACTTTCCGATCTTCCA
The DNA here is from genome assembly GCA_963663405.2 of bacterium. Taxonomy (GTDB): domain Bacteria; phylum Hinthialibacterota; class Hinthialibacteria; order Hinthialibacterales; family Hinthialibacteraceae. The sequence goes on from CAXXSM010000090.1 coordinate 4,652, forward strand.
ATCAGTTCTCCCTCGCCAAGATGTTCGTCCAATTCATGCCGGAGATACAGGTTCTCCAATTCCAAGTGTTGAACCTGCAGGGCTTTCCGGACGGATATTTTCAATTCTTCCAAGTCACAGGGTTTTAACAGATAGTCGTGCGCGCCGTTTTTCAGCGCTTCGACAGCGTTTTCGATGGTTCCATAAGCGGTTAAGATGATGACGGGGATGTAATGATTGATCTGTTTGACGGCCTGGAGCACAGCCATGCCTCCCCCCCCCGGCATCCGCAAATCCGTAATCGCGAGACTAAGGGATGTCGTCTTAATGATCTCAGCCGCTTCACGCGCGTCCTGCGCTTCAAGAACCTCATGCCCTTCCTCCATCAGAGTCAAGGTAAGGATCTTGCGCATTTTGGCTTCATCATCCGCTACAAGAATCGCCGCCATCCGTATCCCTTTCTCGCAGAAATAAGATATTATTGAGGGGCGCCGCTCCCCGTTTGGGATTGATTGATTCTTGCTTGGGGCCCTATTTTTCCATCGACTTTAGACATGTCACAAACATGCAATCCTAACCTACGGTATTTCTCTCCTTTCGGACCTTCAGCAAGAGAACATTTGGGTGGAATGATTTTACCGTCGGCGCCCAAGATCAGAGAAAATGTATGATCTCCGACATCCGCGCAGTCCGGTTCGGCGCCGACTTTATAAAAAATCGTATTCACGTTGACCTGCGGTTTGCCCCACTTATCCCAGCCAATTTGTTCTTTTTCCAACAGTTCGTTTAGATCGAAATATTCACAAATCTTTTCACCGGGCTGCGTATGGTTTTGTTCGGCGAGATATTGAAGACAATTGGCGAGAAGGGTTAACCGCGCGTTGCATTCCCGGCCCCGCAGATCGTCCA
>CAXXSM010000091.1:0-80009 GCA_963663405.2 bacterium
ATCTAACGATGATCAGATTAGGCGGATATTTGATACATGGCGTGAAAGAATATAGTTAAACCTTCATTCCTCCCCGCCTATAGCGAAGAGAACCAGTCCTTCATCTTCTTCAAAGCCAGGTAACTTAGCGTATTTGGGATGTTGCTTTCCTCCCGTTAATTGAGGGATTTCATTCATCAGGTATGCGCCCAGTTCCTGTGAGGTGATCACTCCGTCATTCGGACCTGTATCGGCGGCCCCTTTTTGAAGAGCCTCAATCAAGGCGCCGGTGAAAAAACTATGCCCCCCCGGCCCCCCGTCGAGCACTTTCTCATCTTGTTCCCCGGCGGTGATCACTTCAACCGCGAATTCATCGGCCAGTTCAAGGAAATCCGCCGTGGCGGCGTCATCTCCCCCGAATTCCTCGAATCCCCCGCTTCGATCCACAAGCAACAAACCGGAATAGCAGGAATCAAAAATCAAAAGTATATGTTTCGCTTGAAAGTATTCATCGATTTGATCGCTGATATCCCTCATGCTAAGCCATGTGCGGCGCTCGTCAGCGGAAGGTGTCTTAGACGCGCTAAGCGCCCCATCAACGGGAATGATATATCCTGTTTTCTTACCAGAGCGTGTCGAGGTCGAGTGGCCATGTCCCGCAAAAAAGATGATAACGCGGCTGTTTTTTTCTGCCCTGGAAACCTTTTGAAACGCGTCTAGGATCCCCTCCCGGTTTGCGTCATTATCAAAGACAGAGAATACATTTTCTTTCGGAAACTTATAATACTCGATCAAAAGTTCCTGTATCCCCTCCGCGTCATGCGCCGCGTTGTTTAATTTGGGCCAGTATTGATAGTCGTTGATTCCAACGATCATGGCGTAGTTATTCCCATAGAACATTGAATCAGATAAAGCCTGTTGAACGCGAAGACTAAAAGGAATTTCGGTGATATTATTAAAATAATCCACAACTTGGATGAGAATCGTATTATCACCCGCCTGAAGGGTAAAACGTTGATCGAAATAGATATCATGCCCTGTCTTTTCCAAGCCGGCTTCTTCTAAATGAGAGGGGGAAGCGGGAACCATATATTCCACGGTCTGGTTATTCAAGCGCACATCTTTAATCCCAGTGTCGTCCTGGGCCAGACCACGCACCAATCCACGGTTCGCGCTGGTCAATTGAATTTCAATCGGAATTCCCTGTCCACGTGTAATTAGCATTTGATCTTCTGTTACTTCAGGCCGGAGAAAATAGACATCGGGTTTCGTCGATTCAGGTTCCGGTTCTTTCAATGTGACCGGATACTCCTTTGAACCGAGTATATTCCCATTCCGATCGAACAACACAATCGGAATTTGATCGATATCCCGGACCAACACACTGGCTTTAAATGTATAGATCAGCGTACCGCCAAGATCGACAGGTTTTGGAACTTTCGCTTCAAATCCATTCGCTTCGATTTTATCGATTTCGTCCTTGGCGATGGTTACAACACCTTCAATATCAAGATACTCCTGTGTGGCTTCATACGGAGATCCAGCGATGGAGGATTCAAGTTCTTCCGGCACGGTGATTGTAATTTTCACCGCCGGATTCGTTCCAGCTTGGGCAATGAGAACCGGCGGTGAAGAATGTGGCGCTTCATCCGTTTTTACCGCATCCTCCGGAAGAGCGGCGATAATCTGTGTGGATGGTATATCATCGTAAGAAGAGTACTCCCACTCATCCTCCATAATCTGAATTTGTGTACTGAATTGATTCTCCAAGGAACCAGCAGGATACCCACGTAACGTTGAATTGGATTCCCACCCCTCTAGCGCCCGGTCAACAACATCCGGCGCGCCGTCCGGAATACGCACAGAGATACGGCCATCCCGATCCCCGATCCATATTCGATTGTATCGGTCGGACGCGACAGCGATCGCTCGATTGCTGACAAGGCCTTTTTTTGTATTTCTTTGTGTGACTTTTGTCCATTTGGAACCATTAAAGATCGAAACACCTTGATCCTGTCCACCCCAGGAGCTCCATAGTTTCCCCTCCTCATCGATCGCCATGCTGGAAATAATATATTTCTTGATAGGCGCGCGCTCGAACGTCCAACGCTCTCCATCGTAAATTGAGATTCCGCCTTTTGTGGAACAATAGACACGGTTGTCTTTGCCATGAACAATACTGTAAATATAATCTTCATGGCTGTTTCTTCCCTGCAGAACGCGTTTAAACAAATTAGAGTCCTTGCGTTCCCAGGACCACCACTGATCATCATAGTAGACATTCACTCCACGCCAAAAACCGCACCAGACACGGCCATAAGGCCCAACGGCAATCTCACGGGCGTCGTTCTGCGCAATACCATCGTCCGTTGTATAGGTGGTCCACTGGCCTTCATCAAAAATCGCAACGCCTTTTTCAGTTCCGGCCCAGACACGGCCCTGTGGATCGGCGCAAAGAGTGTAAACTTCATCGGAAGGGAGTTCGCATGTCCCTTGCGAGAACGACGCGAAACGGACCTCATTCATGACGGTGATTCCCTTCCCTTCCAAACCTCTTGTTTTATCCCAGCACGCGAACCAAACGCGGCCCCGCCGATCAACCGCGATATCGCGGACGATTTCCCCCGCCAGTTGGATGGATTTATCCTCTTCATTCACAACTTTTTCAACGCGCAGGAATAGTTCCCGGTCCACATCGTATCGCAACGCGCCCTTCTCCCCTCCGATCCAGACGCTATTTTCGCCAGCGCTCATGCACTTGATACGTCCCCCATAATCAAACTGCCGCCAATGTTCCGCACGAGCTGGTATCCCCAATACAGAGACTCCAAACAGAACTGATATAAATAGTCTTAAACATAAAGATGGAAACTGATTTCGCGCATTCATGATGACTTCTCCACATACTCCAAATCCGTAGACTGCAAAAGCGTATATTTAAAATCGGTATTCCAATCCGAAGGTGGGTATGAAATCCGTCCGCAATCCATCGTCATCCAATGGGATACGGACGCCTCCCTGCATGTAGAATCGATCCGTTAATTTCACGCGAGCCGCTACGCCTAGATCATTCGTCGTGGCGAAATTCGAATGAGAGTAGAGCCATTCCACACTCATAGTCCATCGCTCTTCAAACAGCATTACCGGCAAACCACACCGGAGTTCAAACGCGTCAAAATCACTGTCCTTGATACCAGTTGACGCAGAAACCAGTTGATATTGTCCATGAACATCCGTTGGTTCAATAATGTTAATCGCATTGCGAGCGTCTACTCCAGCAAAATTATAGGCCACTTCAACGACTGGATAACAAGGCCCGAATCGCTTTCCCACAGCGCTGCGAATACGGTAGCCTAGATCCCCCGTACCGAGGAGTTTATCCTGGTTTCCATTATCGAGTTTGAAATCCAATCCCAGCGTCCATCCAAACAGATTATCTAGATCCTCTACTTCCATCACTTGATATTTCAGCCGTAAGAAAATATCCGCGATATCGGTTATGGATTTCTTAAAATCCGTATATCGAATGTCAGTGACGCCAATTCGGTAATCACCGGTTCCTTCCCCTTCCAGATGGACTAAAGGAACGATAATTCCCAAATCAAGCCGCTCTGTGAGTCCATAGACCAAGGAAAGACTTGTAATCTCACCCGTCAAATCATAGGAACCATCCCATACTTTATCGCCTTTCTTGAAAAAAAGGCCGTCTTCCTCATAAACAAAGTCAAAAATATCATCCAGTTCCACCCCATGAATGGTCTGAAAATCAAGGAAAGCTGTATTAACGCCAAACGAGAAATTACCGGCGCCATTCGTCCAAGGAGGTTCAATGAAATAGGTCCCTAAATTCCCTGAAATGTAGAACATTCGATCCCGGCCAAAGAAGTACTGGGTCCCTGCGGCAGAGATAGCAAGATTAGCGATTTCATTGGCGGCCGCGGCCTGGACCGCGCTCCCCGCCGTTCCCAGTTTCAACAAGATATCTGGGCTTGTTATTATTCCAACCGATTCATCATCAACGGAAATAGAATCAGGATTGTAATATCCCAAAACCGAAGGAAAATCATATAACGTAAAATCAAAACTAGGCTTATCCTGCGCGGTAACGGAAGAAGGCAGGCCGAACGTAAGAACCACTATCCTCAAAATTAAATTAATAGATGAACTCGAGTGAATGTTTTTCATCGGATAAACCAGTATCTCAAATCCGCAGAAAGAAAGAGAACGTCTATAAGAACGCCAGCGCCCTAATGACGGCTTCGTTTTTTTCTTTTCGTTCTTTCTTTGCTACAAAAAAAATTAATAATCCTAAATTGTTAATTGATTATCAATCGCATCGCGCACACTCAATTGTACACAATAATTCCCACGATTACAATTCAGTTTGTAAAGAAAAACATAGTGAGGAGGATTCGTTGAACGAGTGAGTTTATGAAAGGTTTGAGAACATCACGATTCAATAGAGGCGGCGCCGATTTTAACGGGACTTGTATGGGCGCAGGGAATCCCCGCCACGCATTTGCCGCAAACATCGGTTAATGGAAGATCTGGATAGACCCGGTCATTTTCGAGACAAACCTCATAACATCGGCGCCGGTCAAAGCCATCTACAGTCAGCGCGCTCACAGGGCAGCGTTCGACACATTGGACACATGAACCGTCATTCTTATACCGGCAAAATTCCACATCGCTTCTTGGCGTCGGTTCGAGTTCGATCTCCGAAACGAGACTGCCGACACGGCCGCAGCATCCCTGCTGCGTGATTAACATATTATTCAAACCGAACGTTCCCAAACCAGCGATATAAGCGATGTGCCGGTGCGACCAGTCACTGATCAGTTTCTCTTCATCGAAGTTATGGGTGGCTGGAAAAATGAAGGTTGAGTATCCCTGCTCTTCCAAAAGGATCTTGAAATCCTCTGAGATTCTTTTGATCAATTCATTCGTCTCCACATATGCGACGGCCCATTCACGGGAGGCGTTGATACCACGGATGTTGGTCTTGGAGAGAGTATTCTTAAAAGGAAGAAAAAAAGCGAGAACGGATTTGGCATCCGGCAGAAAATCATGTGGATGAGCGTGACTAGGGCTGACTACATGCTTCAATTCACGAAACAGAGGATCATCAACCCGCGCTACACCGAGTAATGGTTCCCGCCAATCCGTTTGAGGACTTCTTTCACGGCGACAATTCTCAATGGATTGACAAACTGATTGGTATAGTTGATTGTGTGTTATCATTGGAGGGATATCGGTATGTTATTTTGTTATTTTACATAAAGCATGGAATCCGGCGATCCACCCTTTCAGGCGATATGAGTGGATTGATCCACAAAAAGGCGCTTCTTCAGATGATCTTTTCCTGTTTCAAGTATTGACGAAGCGTTTCTTTTGGAAGCGTATTCGTACTCGTGATAAATCCGCCGAAATTGATAAGGCGTTCGAGTTTATATTCACCGATACGATGAGGTGGCACGATCACGGCCATATCATCATCCACCATAAATGTGCGTTCTTCTTCCGAAGGTGAGAGAAGATCTTCATCCAATTTTTCCCCCGGAGCCGTCCCCGTGATTTTCAACTCAATCTCTTCAGGCCGGAAACCGTGTTTGGGCGCGAGTTCTTCAATCAAGATTTCCGCGAGATGCCGGATAGCGATCGATTTCATACGCAGCACGTAAATCTCTCCCCCCGTCGCATGCGCAAGGGCTTTCAAAACCAGGGACACAGCGCTCCGTATAGACATAAAGAAACGGCGCATTTCCGGATTCGTCAACGTCACAGGACCACCGTCTTTAATCTGATTGCGCCAAAGCGGAATCACCGAACCACGTGAATCCAACACATTGCCGAATCGAACCGAAAAGAGCGTCTTGTGCGGTTCCCGCCGGTAGAACGATCCCCACGTCACCAGCCGTTCAGCAAGCAATTTCGTCGCGCCCATCGTCGATGTGACATTGACTGCTTTATCCGTGCTGATCGAGACCATGCGTTCGGCGGTTGGCGTTTCGAGCGTAGCGGTAATCACGTTTTGTGTGCCGAGAACATTGGTTTGAATGGCTTCAGGAGGATCGTATTCCGTCGCTTCTACCCGCTTGAGCGCGGCGGTATGAAAGACAACATGCACTCCCTCAAACGCGCGCTTGAGACGGGCTAAATCCCGCACATCTCCCAAGAGATAACGGATAAAATCATACTCTTTAAACTTATAGCGCAGCAAAGATTGTTTGTATTCATCGCGGCTGAAGATACGAATCAATTTAGGTTGAAAGGGAATAATCTGACGGACGATTTCACTGCCAATCGTTCCCGTGCCGCCGGTGACGAGAACGATTTTATCTTGGAAAAGGGATCGCAGCCGATCCGATACGGTGTTATTCATTAGCCGCCTGTTTCCGTTCGATGATTCCAACAATGACTAATGACACTTCGTACAACACTAAAAGCGGCGCCGCGCACATGATCTGACTCAATGGATCAGGCGGCGTGATTAGAGCCGCCAAAGCGAACATGGCTACGATAGCATACGGACGGAACTTCGACAAACCTTCCCGCGTCACAAGACCGGCTTTAGCCAACAGAAAAATGACGACCGGCTCTTCAAATACAATACCAAACGCTAAAAGAAATCGGATCATGAATGTCAGATATTCACTCACGCGCCACATATTGGCGGCGATCCCCATCGCCATGCTCGCGAAGAACGAGAGGGCAAACCGGAAAACAACAAAATAACAGAATAAACCACCCGTCACAAAACAGATCCAAGACGTAATCACAACAGGGAGAACAAGATTTTTCTCGTTTATACAAACCAGGCGCAATGAACATCCAAGCCTGATAAAAAATGAATGGAAACGCAAGAAACAATCCTGCGACCATCGCGACTTTCAACAACGTGATGATCATCTCTACCGGTGAAGCGACAATGGGAACTACACTTTCTCCATCTTTTGAAAAAATGGATATTTTTGAAATGAATTCTTTGATGATTATCGATGAGGTAGCGTTCTTTGGAGACTCCAACGCCGTCGCGCTCGCAGGCGATTCACTGGCTCCCTGACCAGCGTTATTTTGCGCCAACAATTCAGCGATCACATTCTCTAAATCTTGCTGAGTAAGATCCTGCGCTTTCTGAGGGATACAGTCTAAGAGAATACCAACTAGCCGGTCGGAAAAAATAAAACATAATACACAGGCGATCGCGAATGCGATCAGCGCCCGAATCAAACGCCCGCGCAACTCGACGAGGTGCTCTAAAAACGTCATGGAACCACCGAGTTCCTCTTCCTCGTCGTGTTCATCTTCCTTTTTTTCCTCTTGACGCTTAATAACTTTATCGTCAACAGGTGTTAATTGCGTATCCTTCTTGTTCTCGTTTGTATCCGCGTTCATGAAAGAATATTCCTGCTCGTTCGCTTCTCATTCGTGATGGGAATCAAGGGTGATGTTGGTTTTACTCAGTAATTCGACGCGGCTGGATCGATAAATCAATCCTGCATCTCCCGGTTATACCGGGCCGCGTCATCCGTTTTTTCCGGTTCGTCAATAACCGGTTGAGGCTCCGCTCTAGATTCAATGGAATCCTCTTTCACAGCGGTATCGCTGGAATCGCCGCCACTGGATTCCTCCCAATCCTGAACGTACCCATATTCATCGTAATGATAGCCGTCGGCTGAATCAGACTCGCTCCCATCCTTTCCGGAGCCGTCCGAGCCCTCACCCGTGGAATCGGCGTAAGTCGTTGAAGTTGAATATTTCTTCTTCGAATCTAGTTCCATTTCCCATTCGTTCAAATCCAGTTGCTTTTTCAACTCCTGGCTGGCTTCATTGAACATGCGCATCGCTTTTGCGATGTACCGGGCCAGTTCGGGAAGACGGCTCGGCCCAAAAGCGATTAACGCGATTCCCAAAATCACCAATATTTCAGTCGTTCCCAAAATGCCCATAGGAAATGAACCTTCTGTGTTTGGATTAAAAAACGCTTCTAGGAGCCGATCATCGCCTGCCAAAGAAAAAATAATGAAGCGAAATGATGACCGGCATATAACGTGGGCGGGCGGGTGAGGCCAACATCCCCAAGATGTGAAATAATAGTATACAATATTCCCACCCCGTTGTCGAGTGTTTCCAGGAATTTATACGGAAGCTGAAGAGAATGGGTAATACACAATCCACATTTGACCTTCAACCTATTATTGTTTCACTTCAACAAGATAAATCATCGATGGAGGGGTGGGATTCTCTGGTTTGCGGTCGCGGTTCGGACGCGCTGTTTTTTGACTCATGTAATGGATCTGTCCGTCGGGAAGAGAGCCAATATTCACCGCGCGAACATTGGGGACACCGCTTTGTTTTGTTGATGGTGGATGTATTTTACACATACCGGGTTTTGCGTTCAGCAACTCTTCCCGCGTTACAATAAACCGCCCAGACTTGGGTTCCACATCATTGTTTGAATATGCGGCCTGAATCTTCCCATCGGAATCGATACTCAATCGTGGAACTGGCGGACTTTTTGGAATGGTTCCCCGCCCTTCAAACCAGAAACGCGTTTTCCAATTCGAGAGCTGAATAACCCGCCATTCACCATTCTCCGGCGTAGCGACAAAGATCTGATTATTTCCCGCTTCGTCAAAACGGGTATATCCTATGTAGGGTGCGCCGTTCCGATCGACAACCACCGAACCACCATTCAGCAATCCATGACGCTGGGGAATCTGATCCACAATTTCCGCGTTCACCGGCCGAATCGGCAACGTGTATTCCTCCCCGTTCCACCGTTTCCAGGTCATTCCATGATCGAGACTTTTCGCGTAACACACATTGAAATTAGTCACCACATCGGGCGTCTGACGCCAGCACCAGGCGATGTGAAGAACGCCGGATGAATCCACCTGGATCCCACCGAATGGATAGGCGTTACAGGTAGGATCGGAATCCCGCCCCGTGATAAATGAATCACCTGTTCCGGTCCATTCCTGTGTCTCTTCTGAATAATGAACGAGAATCCGCTGACCGTCCCCACTGCCGCCGTCCCGGTACATCATATGAACCGATCCATCATTGAGCTGGATCAATGTTGGATACGTGACCCGTGTTTCGTGCTTTCCCGACCACTTGTGAATCGCTTGGAAAGTTTGAATATCACCCGGTTTTGCCGTCCGGTAATATTTCAACGGTGCGCAGTGCATATTGCCCGTAATATGAAGGTATCCTTCCCGGTCTAAAAACAGAAGAATTTTGTTATGTGTATCCCAACCGACCTTCTCGGGAAGTTTGGCGAATTCCCAGTTCGTAGAGCCCAATTTCCGTTTTGCGACGGTCATTTGATGATCGCCGTCGTAAAAAGCTAGATACTGATACGCTCCATCCGAAATCAGACAACGGCCGCCATTCACCGGGTGGGAAGCCAATCCTTCCGCCACAGGAATTGTGCGCAGGATTTCAGAGAACAGAATTCCTGGACATAATGGAAGAAGGGCGAACAAAACAAAAAATCGTATAAAGAGTACTCGTGTAGAGAACATATTCATTCAATTACTCCTCTCTAAGCGCTGTTATTTCTAAAATGGATCAATACTATTATTGAGTCATCTGTTCGGCGAGACGAATATAATAATTCTTCAACGCCTGACGGTATTGAGGGGGGATTGATTCATCCGGCGGACGTTTGGGGACGAGTTTGTTCTTCTCTTCAATGGAAATCGTGGTGTTGTCTTCCACATGGGTTCCATCCAGACCGGTTTTCGCCACTTCTTCCTTCCGCTTTTTACTGTATTCATCCTTTTCTTGCGCTGTGCCCGCATCAAGCATACGTGTAAGAATCCGCCGTTGTTTCTCCTGGACTTCCTCCCCACTCTCTCCCGATTTCAGCATTTCTTCAACTTCTTTCATCTCTTGATAAATGCCATCCAATTGATTGCGAAGTTGCTCCGCGTGCCGGTAGCGGCGCATCATCTTTTCGATCTCTTTACGGATCCGAGCTTGCTGCTGCGCCATTTGCCGCAGTTGTTCCAGCATCTGCTGACCATTTTGGCCCATTTGCTCCAACTGTTGAAGCATTTGATTCAGGCCTTGCTGTTGGAAGATGAGTTGCTGCATCTGCTGCTGCATATCCATCTGGCCAGAGGCCTGGGCCATTTGCTCCATCATATTCTGTATGTCATCCAGCATACGGTACAACGCCAGATTGAGCGCCATGACGGATTGCCGGTTTTCATGGAGACCGATCCACTCCGCTCCCTGCCCGGCGGCGGCGGCCTGCCGGAGACGTTCTTCGCTTCGCCGCAGGAGACTCTCAACCTCGCGATTCATGAATGGATTGGTTTTCGCGATCTCCCACCACGCGCCGAGAATACGCCCAATTTCCTGCGCAAACGCACGCGCGCGCCGGATCGATCCGGTCGAATCCCGTCTTCTTTCTTCTGTTTCAGAAAGCCGTTCAATTTTATAGGAAAGAAACAATCCACGATCCACAAGGCGTTTCAACTCATTTGTATCCTTTTGCATGTCCATGCCCCCCATGCCGGACATTTGATTTTGCATCTGTTCCGACATACGCCGCAATTGATTGAGAGCCTGTTCTTGATGACTCATCGCTTGTTGGGGCTGATTCTGCTGCAACTGCTGAGCGGCCTGAGACAATTGTTGTTGGAGACCTTGTTCGTTCATGCGCTCCATCATCTCTTGAAGGTTTTGCGCCATTTCCGGACTGGTTTCGCGCATCGCTTGCCGCATAGCCTGCATCTTTTCGTTCAACTTTCCGGCGTCTTCCTCCAATTGGCGCTGCCGTTCTGCCAGAATATCTTTTTTTGTCTCTAACTCCTTTTGTTTTTGATCGAGCGCGTTTTCCCGTTCATTTCGCTGAGCCTCCGCTTCGGGTGAATCATCCGCCTGCGGATCATTGGAGGCTTGATTCCGCTCATTTTCCAAAGCCTGCCGCTGCTCTTGAATTTTATTTTGCTCTTCGGCCAACTGACCGGTTTCACGCTGAAGATGATCCTGCCGCTGGGCCATATCATCCACCATCTGTTTCAACGCGTCCAGTTGACGATTCTGATACGTGCTTTCCAACATCGATAGAGTACGCTCCAACTGCCGGTCAAAATCCTGGAACGAAAAACTCAAATCTTGGAGCTGTTCGTCCGGCATTTGGAGGCTCATTTCATTAATCGTCTGTTCGATTTTTTGAAGCAATTGCTGGCTGTCCCGGTCAATGAGTTCATTCAGCAATTCTCGGATACGCTCCATTTTTTCAAACGTTTCGGGCGTAAATCCACGCTCCTCTTGCTCGTTTTCGGTCAGTTCATCCCGCGCGTCTTCTTGATATTCGGACAGTTCTTCTTCAAGTTTTTTCGCATCTTCGACTAATTCACGTTGCCGGTCTTGGAGTTCTTCCAGTTCCTTCTTTTCGGCCCACATCGAATCTTCACCGCTTTCATCGGGAGATTCGGTTTCCCGTTTTTCCGCGATCTTCTCAATCGTTTTTTTGGGCGTCTTGCGTAATTTCACGCTGTTCTTCCACCAACTCACCTAAATCGCTGACCTGAGATTGTTCCGACGACTCTAATTGATCCAACATTTCTGTAAGAGTGTAATAACGGAGTACATACGTCTGTGAGCGGCCTATTTTGGGTCCCTTGACAGCGTCGTTATCATGAACTTCAAAAAAGTACGAAAGCTCATCACCAGGAAATAATCCCATCTCTGTCAGGTTCCATGGAAATGAAGCGAAGATTTCCGTCCCTGCGCCAATCTTTTCAGCGGCCTGGGGCGAATATTGATAAATCAAACTGCGCTGGTTCGTCGATTCCTGGTAATTGAGTTGGCTTTGCAAGATGATCCGTTCCACCCGGTAGTCATCCATCGCATGTACCTGCACGTCCTGAATCCGCCCATCCGGCAAGGGCGCGGCCGATTTAGGATGAAGAATCTCAATCGCAGGAGTCGCATCGGGTATTACAGTTACTTGAAAAGATCGGCTTACACCCGATAAATGATGAGAATCAAGAAGGTCAAACGAAAAAGAATTGGAATAATCAGCGGTAAAATCCGCATAAACCTTATCGTCATTAAAGAGCGCCAATCTCCGGTCTTTTCCATATTGAAAAGACGCTTCTTGAATCGGCGCATTCGCCCGCGCTTCGATCTCAATCCGGCTGCCTTCTGGAACCGTGATGGGGCGCAGGTGATTGATGGTTTTCTGCGGAATTTCAGTATATTCTGGAGCCGTGATCTTCAGAGCGCCCTCTGCCAAAAATGGTGGATCAAGTGGAATCACCTTCCCCCGGTTCGACAGGCGGGAACCGGCGGAAAAATAATAAGCCATCTCCTGACGTACCGCGGGAATCTTGAAAGAGATCTGCTTTGCCGACCGATCGGCGGAAATGGTTTTCCATCCGGCGCGAGTTAAAAGATGGATGTACGCTTCATCTGCATCAACCGGCTCTGAAAGAGCCGTCTTCAGAATTACGGGCTGCCCTCGCTTCACTTCAATCTGTTCTTCCGTTTTTAGGGGATCCGGTTCAAATGATAATCCTCTCACAAAAAGCGAATCAACAATCCGTGAAAACCGGGTGGTCATCGTGTCCGGGCGCATCCCCCAAAGAAGACAAGTAAATACGGCGATAACGGCAAAGACCAACGTGTTCGTATTGAATAAAATAGGTTTTTTATAACCAGCCCGTTGCTGGATATAATCCCGCAGCCATTCATCGTCCGCATGAAGCAGTTCCTGAGAATATCCCAGACGCTGGATTTCCGCTGGATTTTTTTCCGCATACACCAACAACGACGACCGGTTCGCGACCTCGTCCCGGCCTTGTTCCCAAAGATGAAAGAAAGTCGAAATGCGGAATCCCTCCCGCCCCCAGTGGATTAAAAGAGCGATAAAAATATACAACAGCGCGCCTACGGACACCGTAAACAGAACATTCACAGCGCCGGACTCCAGTGAGAAGATCTCCCTGGCGAAAAGAAGAAAATGAATTAGAAATAAAGCGCTTCCCAGGGTGAGAAACACAAGTTCGAGCGCATGACGAACTGTATGACGCCGATAGAGCCGATGAATGAATCCTATGCTTTTCCAGGAATTTGCTTTCACACGTTCACCTGTTTCATTGACTCCATTGATACGATCGCGGGAGTTTCAATCGTTTCTGTTTTATTCTTTCCCTTCATTCCAACAACATAATATATTATACGGTTCACATTCGAATAAGTATTTAAATCCAAGAGAAATCCCCTTTATCCGTACCACCCTATTTCAATGTAAGGTGTAATCTTTTTACTCGCTATTCTCACCGTCTGAATCTGTTTGACCGAGATATAAATAACGTTGAATTAGATTAACGTAACCGGTCCATTCCCGGCCGTCATCATCGCGCACGTTATCCATCTCTCTTGTGATGGCCATCATCTGAGCGTCCATATTCTCGATATGATGCAGCAAGGTAGCTTCGAGCGTCATAGGAACGATGGGAGAACGTTCAATCTCCCCATGATGCGACAACACCATGTGCAGCAATTGGCGTTTTTTCTCTTCCGGAAATCTATCCAAGCGCCGGATCAGTTCCTCTACAATCCGCAGCCCGATATAGATATGTCCCAACAAACGGCCGTCTGTGCTGTAATCAACCCGGAAATCAAACATCAATTCATCGATTTTCCCTATATCGTGAAATACAGCGCCGCAGATCAGTAAATCCAAATCGACTTGAGGATAGAACGGCGCAATCAAGCGGCATAGTTTGGCGACACTGATACTATGTTCAAGCAAACCGTGGATATAGGGATGATGCCACAATTTCGCCGCCGGCGCATGGCTGAATTTTCTCCATAACGATTCATCCTCTCGAAACGCTTTGAGGAGACGGCGACAGTCTTCATCGTTTAATTCCTCGATGATCCGGTCAAATTCTTCCGTCATCTTCACGAGAGGAATTGAGCACGTGGGCAGAAAATCGGATGGATCCACATTAGACGTATCCTCCACCCGCTTGATTGTCTTAATCGCGATTTGCAGCGTATTCCGGAACGAATTGACTTTTCCACTCACCCATACCAGATCCCCATCTTTAATACTGGCATAGGTAACCTCCGCCCGATCCCATTGGATCGCGTCAATTTTTCCAGTCTTATCAGCCAGGCGCACAGAGAGGAATTTACCACGTTCATATTCTCTTAAAGACGTGCGGGTTACGGCGAACATGGATTCCACCGAAGCGCCGATGGTCAAATCATGAACAAAAACTCTTTTCTCATGCTGCAAATTGTCTGAAAACAAATCACTCATTTCATCTCCTCTATTCAACGGATTAAACAATTCATTAGTACTCACATTCCGATGCGGTTCTCTGATTGGCTCGCAAGCGGAAAAGAGAAATTTGAATGCCACATCACATAGTTTAAACCGAATCGTTTTAATCTTTTAAAGATAGGATAGGTGGAGTTGATTCCGATGGAAGCGTTGGAGAGCGGAAGGAGAATGAGAATCCTTCAGAAATGAATTCGAATCAGGCGTCATCTAATCCCGTTTTTTTATTTCAGCCACAGCGGCCCAAAGAAATGTAGTTCCAATAGAGAAGAGAAAAAAAGTATGGATCGAAATGGCGGCGTAAGTCCCAAAATCCCATTGCGTCACGCTCAACAAACTGATCGGCGCAATTAAGACCAAAATATCTTGTAACTTCGCTATCTTCTTTACTCCCATAAATTCAAGCATAGGGATTAAAAACACGGTTGGAAGCAACAAATGGGCGAGGACTACGCTGATAGTCTTCCGGTATGGAAAGTTACTGTCTTTCCGGGACGCGCTGGAGAAATGAATCCCTACAGTCGTATAAAGGTACATACAACCTAGAAAAAACACGCTGATAAATAACATCTCAAGAAGATAATAATGATCGGGTGGTTTCCCAATCCAATGAAAGATCACAATCGAAGAGAAAAAAAACGTTAAAAAAATGGTAAACAAGGGAATCGAGACTTGCCGGACATTGCTCAATGCTTTTCCCAACACGATATCCAAAGAACGAAGCGTTGTTGTTCGTAACAGCGGCCATGTATTACGATTCCGCTCCACCCAAAAAGTAAAACTGGGAGCGACCGGTGTGAATAGCCCCGCGATCAAAAATCCAAACAGACACGATATCACATAGGTCACCGTTAATGTCACCTCGGTCAACGGCGAGACGATCAACATCATCCAAGATAAGATTAATGAGATAATACACGAGCCAATCACCACATTGCGTTCGCGGGAGAGAAACTTGCTGTTGACATTAATGTTTTCTTTCTGATAAATGAGATAATGTTTCTCTTTAAAAAACGAATCCAACTCCCTTTCATTAGAGGACTTCGCCACAGTTTTTTTGGTACACGATCGGAATTGACTCCAAGAAAACCGGTTCGAAAATAAACCCGATCCATACCCGAAGATAACGGTGACAAAAATAAAAATAAGGATCGATAGAACAGTGAGAACCGTGGCGCAGATATAACCTGGCGCATTCATTAGAATCGATGAAACCTGAGCGCCAACCGATGCGGTTCCATTCTGCATGGCAGCCAAAATAATGAAGGGATTGAGAAAAAATTCAACTCCAAAACCGATATCTCTATTATTTTTCAAAACGAAAATCTCTAATAAAACTCGAAACGCAATTGGCGCAAAGAGAGTAAATATCAACATCATAATGGATACCCGCCCCGCTGTGGCGGAATTGCTTGAAAAAAGCGAAACCATAATCCCCAGCATTGCAGCGAGTAAATAAAAGGAAGCAAGAATCAAAACACATTGAATCACTTCGTGTGGCCCTATTCCCCCCAAAATAAAACAGATAGAAAAGAAGGGTATCAATGAACTTAAAATTAAAAGCGCATAGAGAAAACTCGCGGCGCATTTTCCCCATATTATCGCTCTGTGTTTCAATGGAGTCGTGAGAAGTAGATCAAGCGATTCCGACTCTCTTTCCTTCACAATACTCGCAGAACCCATCATAGCGATCGGAAGCGCTAAAAAACAAGATAAATTAACAAGCGAATAAAATATCCCGCGCCCGCTGATCGTTTCGAAGTTGATGAGATTTAAATAAAAACCCTTTACAATAGAATAATAATTCGGACAGATAACAAACAACGCGGCGCCCAACACAACAAATAAAATAACAAACGTACGGGGCTGCCGTATTTTTCGTATCAATTCCCGCATGATAATAGGATTGTAGATAACACTGTTCATCTTTTACTATTCAACCTTCCTAGAAACAAACAACAACTCATCTCTTTTCTTAAAAACCTTCCCTAAACCGAGAATTATCAAATAGTAAGTAACATTTCATATAGATTTATCCACCGATAGTCTACACATGATTCCCCCCAATCGATACGTTCCTATACGCCCGATCACTTATAGCAAAGTGAGAGAGCGCCATTTAATAATGGAATAAACGAGTGATGGATTCAATTGGTTTATATGAAAATAAGTCTCTAGGACTATCTCATTCGCAAACTCTTCCGCGACTCATTTTCATCTGCGGTTGGGATCTCAATCACAATGATTCAAGTGAAATGAAGATCAGAAAATGAATGGAGGATCTCTATCGATATCTTACGTTAATTCTTATTCCACACGCTGAATGCGGGGCGCAAGTTCAACATCACGGGTTGAATCCGTTCCGTAGTAGGGTATGTTGACCGGGAACGGCACAGCGGGAAATCCGTCAATGATACGAATATCGTCACTCGTAGTGTCCCCATACGCGGGCGCGTACCGGGTGGATTGTCCGCCAGTGTGAATCCCTCCAAAGCCATCAAACAAGAAGATCCCCACACGCCGTCCACTTGTAGGAACGGTCCTGCCGGATTCATCTAAACCATAAATTGGAGTTTCACTGATTTCCAATTCGAAATCGCGCGCGATATCCATCGAGAAACCCGTCTGCGCTTTTCCAAACGGAAATAGAGAACTGATATACTCTTCCACTTCATCTGTGTATTCAACATCCGCGAATGGGACGAAAGAAATGATCCCATCGCCTCTCATAATCCCCAATCCAATGAATTGACTGCCTTGGGCATCCGGGATTAATTCCATGTCCCGGTAACTCATCCCATCTTGCATGATAATAGGTGGAAGAAAATCAGAATTGAGAGCTGGCGCGTTTCCGACGACATATATAAACCCAAGATTATCGAGAACATACGCGCCCCACCCTACCAAGCTGCGGCTGTAGAGGCTGTTGGTTAACGTGATGTGCCGTCCACGATAAATCTCGAGATCGACGGCGATAGAATTTTCAGTGAAATCAGCGGAAGGAGAGTTTTCTTCCAAGAGAGCGGACGCGCTTCCTTCCGCATATATATTCCCATACCGGTCGAGTACGTAAAAACCATCGTTGCCAGCCGGTTCTAGATCAATAAGAGTAGGGAGATAAGAGACAACAAAGCCATTTTCAAAAATGGGGAGAAGCGGAATTGAATCCCCCTTATAGAATCGATAATTCACATTATCATTTGGATTGTTATTGATATCGATCCCTCCATTGTTTGGCCCTCCTGTCGCTCCTAACCGCGTGACAACCGGTGGGAGAAACATGCCAAGACTTCCGCCCATTAAATAGTAAACTCCCTCCGAGCCATTCCCATCCGGATCAATTTCACCAGAAAATTCCATGTCCTGCGCAATGGGGTACGCTTCCCCACCGATCATCAATAATGGCGCTAAAACATCTGAATCGGGGATTCCATCCAGCGTTTCCTCATCTACCAATATTCCTTCCGCGTTGGTAATCCCTATATCAAAGTTATGCACCGCGGCGCCGCGTGGGAACGTTCCACCAATCTCGTCAAACGACACCAATCCCAATTCCGGATTGACCTGAATCGCCGTCGGTGTTGGTGAAGGAGAATCCACTGGTGTCGGATTAATAGGTATAGTTGGCGCTTGCGTCGGCGTCTCAGTGATAGGTCGCGCCGTAGGTGTTTTCGTAGGCGCTTTTGTGGGAACTACAGTAAATGTAGGCGCCTTAGTGGGGACTTGTGTCGGTCTTACAGTAGGCGTTTTCGTCGGTGTCTTTGTAGGTCTCCGCGTTGGTGTTTTCGTCGGACGAGGAGTCATTGTTGGCGTTTTTGTTGACGTTGGTATGATACGAGTTGGAGTCGGAGTTGGAGTTGAATCAACGTTGTCTTGAGACACCGTTTCAATTGTGAATGTAAGATCCTCGCTTCCCAAATTCCGCACAACTATAAAATACGACACGGATTCCAACGCAAGATCACCTCTTGGTCCAAGGATAACTTCCGCGTGTCCTTCCTTACCGGAAGCTGTTGCAGGATCATAGGAATAAACGGGTTTCCCTTTTTTTACTACGAGTTCAAATGGAACAGTAGTTTGCCGGGTGTCGACAATTATCAAAATCGATTTTTCATTACCAGTTGGGACAAACAAATATTGAAACAACGCGTCGTTTTTTGAGGAAATCCCTCCAATCTCTATTGTATTTAAACCTAGGATTTGAACTTCGCGTTCGTCATCGGAAACACTTTCTTCTCCCACATGAATATCAATATCCGATGTGGTTTCCCCTGCGCGAACCACGACCGGATCCCAAACACTACGACCAATATTAGACAAAGAATCCTTGTGATAAAACTGCGGTGGAGGTGGATTTCTAAATGAAAAATCACTCGACCAACGAGTATAGGGACCGACACCGGAGGCGCCAAAAAAATATAAATCCACTGGCTCAATAAATAGTTCATATTCCCCCGCCGGGAGTCCATAAAACTCGAATGATCCCATATTCGCTTCGTAGACACCTGTTACAGTGGAATAGATTTTCTTCGAGACCGCGCCAATTTCCCGGATGACAACATTAATACCGGGAAGTTCCTCTCCATTTCGATACACAATCCCATAGATATTGCCTCTCCCCTTTTCCATTGAAGGCGCGGGATAGAGGTTTGAGACAGCCAATCGGTCATCATCCGTTAATTCAGTTCGCACGGAATCATCATCCGCGGCTGTGGGGAACATGATGGGCACATAAAGATCGTTGGCGGCGACTCCATCATACGCGAGATGACGGAAAAACTGCGCGTGATCCAATCCGATGAAATGCCCGAATTCATGAATCAGCGTTGATAGTAATTCCGATGGACCTATTTCGTATTTTTTTAAAATATATCCATTAAAAACCGCTTCCGCAGAGGTATACTCTCCCCCTCCCCATGAGGTAGGCCCTGCGAATCCTAAATATTCTTCTTTGGCTCCATCTCCATATAAATCATCAATGATTGAACCATCATCATCAAAAATGATGGCATTAAATTTTGGATCATTATTTCCAAATAGTTCATAATAATTCTTATTCGTTACATCAACGGGCAAATTTTCCCCACGCTCAATAACAATGGATGCGGTATCCACAGATGTCCAGATTGAAAAGGCTTTTTCAACTAATTCAACCGCCTCTTCATGAGAGAATGGACCCAAAGAGCCTAAATCCACATTATATGTGATCGGAAATGAACGGTCCGGCCAAACAACAGGTACGCCGGAAAGCACATCGGTCGGTCCGCCAGCCCTTGCGATAGGATGGGGAAAAAATAATAAAACAAATAAAATCAGAGAAATACAACGCAAGTTTTTATTCATCCAAACCTTTTAAAAACTAGCCAAATATATTTGATTTTGTTTCTGCAATTTCTTTCAAGGCGTGTTTTCAGATTGGCCATGTAAGAATCTAACGAATTCATTTTAAGAATTTCGCAAAAACAATATATAACAAAGATTAAAAAACGGCTATTTATTCATTCAAAATGACTCGGAGACAAACAGTAACCAACAATAATACAAGCAAATTCCGTTTAACCGAGCTTTGTCCTGTAGAAACATCATCAAATAATGCTATCCTCTTTTGTCTTATCGGCTTGAAAGATTGTCAACTCAAATTTCATCATGTAAAATTTAACGAAAAGGTATTTCACTCTAGAATAGAATCATGAAACTCGACGTTGGGTTCACGTACCAACCGTTATATGTTCTTTATTGAAATCGTATTCACTATATCTTAAAAATCGCAAATGACCACTAAATTCATTTTACAATAAATATCAGAATATTGCAATGAGAAAAAAAATATTCATAGGATTATCAATCTTCTGTTTTTTCTTCAATCTATTCGCAGTGAATTACGTTACGAAAAGCATCCAAAATTATATAAAAAATTATGATTGGCCTTCTTTTAACGCTTGGTTGTATCCCTTTTTATTCTTTTTCGCTGGCGTTTTATGCGGAATGATTTTAATCCGCTGTCTGATACAAAGACCGAATTTAATAGAGATAATCATTGCATCTTATGGATTATTACTATTATTTTTTGTTCTAAACAATTCGTTACTCCTCACAACAGAATTAATACATTTACCTCAATTTGCTATACTTACGATACTTTTATTAAACGCATTTCCAGAGGATGCGATTCTAGCTGTGATGTGGAGCGCGATAGCCTGTATCTTAGATGAATGGTTTCAATCTTTTACACCTAATCGAGTATTGGATATCAACGATGTATTTCTCAACTTTTCCGGTCTGTTCCTTGGCGTAGTCTTTGTATGGACTCTCTCTCTTTCCAAGCCGCCGGAAAAAAACGATTCATCATTTGATCGCTCCATCTAAATATTCGAGGTCTGGAAAGGGAGATGGATCATAGCGTTTTGGTGGTTTTTCCGATAATCTAAAAAAATAGGAACACCACCACTGTTCCTCCATCAATCCCGGTTCTGTTTCACGAACGATTAAAAAACGGGGTTGAAAACCTCGAATATCCTCCTCCTGTTCTGGAAGGCTATTCCAGCGAAAATCCTTTACTACACCAATATATTGCCCCAATTTTCCGATATTCCGGCAGGCGAATCCAGAGGAATACGCATACTGACCAATGCTCTCTTTCATACTCCGAAAAGCGATCCATTGCTGAATAAGAACAATCAATAAAATTAGAGGGATTCCCCACAAAGCGGATTTATATAGAATAAGTTTACATTTTTGCTTTAAGGGCATTCGGTCTGATTCCATTTCATTTTAACAAAGAATTGATTTGATTATTGAGACAAGAAGATTGTATTATGAGTTTAATAAACCTTCGATTACTCTTCCGATTACTCTTCCTAACTTTATTGATAAGCCGGATAGTGTATGCCGATCCGATTTCCCCACCTATTATAACCAAAGAACTGCGTGAACTGATCGGCGCTGCAATAGAGTATAAGCTAGATTGTATCTGTATCGAAGATTCATATATTCAACTCTCCTCTGATATTGAGTTACCGCCCCTACAAAAAATTCTGCTCAAAAAACCGTTCGATTCGATCGATATCGTGTACAGGCTTTGTGACCTGCTCCGTAAAAATCCAGATAATCTCACTTACCTTTTGATGAACAGTTCAATTCTCATCCAACAACCGGTTGGACGATTTAAAAATGATTTCAAAATCAATCGAACCGCGTCATTAGAACAATTGAAAGAGTCTTTGTCTCAATCCGGAGTAAACACTGGGATGCAAGACATTGAGACTCTCTTCGGGGAATCTGACGAATTGATTCTTTTCCTCGATGGATTCCTGCGCGTCCTCCTAGAGTCCTTCCCAAAACTGCTTGATGCCCGGAGGCGGATTGGGGAAACGGCGGCTCTCGATATCTTGGAATCTCTGGCGCTTCAAGAGGAAGAGTGGGAAGTGGAACAAACAGAGATCATGAAGAATCTTGTGGATTCATCTCATCTCCGTTCGCTCTCAAGAGCAAGTCTTTCGATCATTCATTTTATCACTCTATACATTGAAAAACCAGATTTATTGGAAAACCTTTCCATAATGAAAAATTATTTAATCCATACGAATTTCGGAGATATCGCAATCACCGGAAGTGAGGATAACGAACATCATTTCAATAAGCCTCCACTTCTAATTCTCGATTTAGGCGGTGATGACAACTATAAAGGCGCATACGCGCAAGCGGATTGTTCAATTCCCCTCTCAATAGTGATCGATTGCAACGGCGCCGACCGATACGAGAGTCATTCAGAAACAATGGGAACGGGATCCGCATTCTGTGGATGTTCCGCGTTGATCGACCTTGGCGCCGGCTCGGATTGCTACATTGGAGGAAAACGCTGCTTCGGATTTGCCTTCGCAGGAATAAGCGTTATCTACAACGCTTCTGGAGATACTCAATACAAAGCCGATTCCCTCTGTTTCGGCGCCGCAAATTATGGAATCAGCCTTTCGATCGATCGCGAAGGAAACGATCAGTACGAAACCTTTCATTCCTCAATGGGCTTTGGCGGACTGGGCGGAATTGGAGTCATTCTAAACAGCGCAGGCAATGATACATACATCGCTTCCGCCACCCCTCTCGTCAATCCTTCAGCGCAGCTCCCTGACCAGAATTTTTCAGGAAGTCAGGGATTCGGGATCGGTCTTTGGGGCTCAATGGGGGATGGAATTTCAATTACAGGCGGATTAGGGATAGCAATCGACAATTCTGGAGACGATACCTATCAAGCCAGTGTGTTTTCACAAGGCGCCGGTTACGCATTCGGAATAGGGATTCTGGCCGATTTCGCTGGCTCGGACCAGTACGAAACGTCGTGGTATGGGATGGGATCGGCGGCGCATCAAGCGTGCGGATTTTTAATCGACGCGACAGGCAATGACACATATATCGCCACACATTTCATGACAGGAGGAGCTGGAATCGATCTCTCCCTTGGCTATTTCGCTGATTTAAACGGAAATGATACCTACAAAGCAAAAAACTCCTCTTTTGGATTCAGCCTAGACAATGCGTTCGCGCTCTTCTTTGATGAACGGGGCAATGATCACTATCAATTACTCGATCAATTTGGATTTGGTTTTTCAAAAAACGAACGAGCTTCCACACTGCGGGGATTATGGCCGACGTATTCGTTTTTCATTGACCATTATGGGAACGATCAATATGAAACGACGCGTTGCAAGAACAATCTCTCCTGGATCTTCAACGATGAAATAAACGTTGAATCTACTCTCTTGAACATTTCTTTTGGGATCGATTTAGAATGAAAACATATAAGAAATTCGATACAAAGAAACACAAAGAAAAAGAACCAGCAAGAAAACCTGTTTCGGCTTATCCTCATTTGAAATCCACCACATGAGCCCGGCTATTCCCAGCATGATGGATTCGATGATAAGAAACCAGGGAATAAATACTTGCTTCACCAAGCCGGAAAATTCCTTCCCTTCAACGATATTTTGTACTACTTCAACACTTGCTTGCGTCACATTTGGGGCGTCTGGCCATTCATAGGATAAAAATGGATAGAACCAAGGGATAAATCCAATATCACCGAACAAGTGTAAGAGATGTCCAACCGCCCACCCGATCCCCCATTGTTCCCCTTTCCAAAAATAACAAAGGGACGAAAAAACAACCACGGAAAGAAGAGTGTGAAACCAGCAGCGGCCATAGGGAGCCAAAGCAATAACGTCGGTCATGACCTTATCGACTATATCGGGAAGAAAAGTGGCCGCGAGAACGGGAAATAATGGAGTGGAAGTAATCCTAGCCCCGGTAAGACCTAATGCGAGATGTCCTGGAATTGGATACATAATTATTTTCTGTCGATAGCCCTCTCGAAATGGCATGATTTCGAGTCATCGAATTTTTTATTTTGAATGTTTCCTTCTTGAATTACCTACATTTTTAATAAATGTACTTGACTTTTATTAAAAAACATTGTAAGTTGCTCTATATATAATACTTTTCACTGTAAACTCAAATAAAATCAGTTAGTTATATCACAGTTTATTTTCATAAAACCAAGAAAAAAATTTTCGAAATACAACAAAAAGAAAGAAATATCTTAACTATTAATAAAATACAAATTGAACGGTGTAATAATAACAAGATAATCCCTAAACAAGATAAATATCAAGGAATAAGCAATCGAAAAGAATTTTAGTCATAAACATGAGCGGCGCATATTTTAAGCATAGACAAACTAAAATTCTGAAATGTCTTATTAATGAGGTGATATGAAAATTCTGCAGAGCGAATCACACCTCCATGGTGTATACAGTAATCCAATACACACCTATATATGGGTGTGTATAATTTAGTAATGATCTTGTTATCGTTTCGTCTTTTCTGGATCGGCTTTGTTATTGTTTTTCTGAATTATAGAAAATCACTGATTTTTTTTAATAATAAGTGGATATACTACATAGGAACTTGAGTAAAAAGGGAAGAAGAATTTCGACAAAGAACTGTCGCGATGGGGGCGAAGCCTATTTTAAAACGGTTCATGCTCCCAAGTCATGAATTATGAGAAGTATATTCATATCCCACTTTTCCAAATTTCATGGTATTATGATATAAAGAAATAAAAAACGCCGGTTTTATATAACAAGTTCTTTTCGGCGGTCAATCTTTCTAAAAAAGTAAAAAAACTATGTCAGTATTAGTAACTGGATCTGCTGGATTTATCGCGAGTCAGCTCTCTGAACGGTTAATTGCGCAAGGAGAAACCGTAATCGGTGTGGATTCATTCAATCCGTATTACGATCCGGAGATCAAAAAAAACAACCTAAGAGGGTTGATAGGACATGATCGATTCCAATTTTTCGAAGATGACTTAGTAACAATCGATCTCCATCCTTTATTAGATGGAGTGGACTGCATCTTCCATACAGCGGGACAACCTGGAGTACGTGGCAGTTGGGGTCCGCAATTCGATCTGTATACGCATAATAATATCTTGGCCACCCAGCGTCTTTTAGAAACGGTGAAAGAGTATGGAAAAGAAATTAAAATTATCTATTCCTCTTCTTCTTCCGTTTATGGGAATACAAAAGAACTGCCAACATCGGAAACCGCGCTCCCTCGGCCCTATTCTCCTTATGGAACCACAAAGCTCGCCGCGGAGCATTTATGTTTTCTGTATCATGCGAATTACGGAATTCCTATCGTTTCGTTGCGTTATTTCACCGTATACGGGCCGCGCCAACGTCCTGAAATGGCCTTCCATCTCTTCATCAAAGCGATGCTGCAAGGAACACCGATCACCGTATTAGGAGACGGATCCCAGACACGCGATTTCACTTATGTGGATGATATTGTCCACGCGAATCTGCTGGCGGCGGAGAAATCCGTAGAAGGAGAGATTTTCAACATTGGCGGGGGAAGCCGCCGGTCTTTACGCGACGTTCTGCAAACACTGGAGAATGTTACTCAATTGACTCCAATTATAGAATATAAACCGTCCATTAAAGGGGACGTCCGGGACACCTCCGCCAATACAGAAAAAGCGCATAGTCTTTTAGAATACGAACCGGCGATTGCTCTCGAAGAAGGTCTCCGACGGCAATTTCTCTGGGAAAAACCACTCTACGCCGACTAATTTTTTTTCTGACATGATTGAGAATTCAACAAACTAAACCACTCATTTTTTGAATGAATCGATTTTGTATTCCTCACTTGAAAAGGAGAAAAAACGATAAAATCGCTTCGTAAAAAAACCGCGTCCGGTTTGAGATGGATTGGCGTGTCTTCACTGCTATCATCCGGTTTACAAATACTCCAAGTTATCATTCTATCTCATTTTCTACTTCCAGAAGATTTCGGTTTATGGGCAATGATATCAGTTGTGATCCGGTTATCTTCGAATTACTCAAGCATGGGTTTCAACAGCGCGATTATCCATTATCAAGACATCTCAGATGACCACCTTTCTTCTTTATATTGGTTCAGCATCCTGATCGGATTCTTTTTTTTCGGACTGCTTAATTTGATGACCCCCTTCGTTGTTTGGTTCTTTCAAGAACCAAGGCTTTCCAGTTTAATGCTAATAATCTCTTTCATTTATGTTATCAATCCTTTAGGCATCCAATTTAAAACATTGATTCGTAAAAATCTTCTTTTTAAAAAGGCGGCGATTGTAGAAAACACATCAGAATTATTTGGATTTGTAATCTCGATTATTTTAGCCTGCTATCGTTATGGCGCATATTCTATTGCCTTTGGATTACTGTCAACTACCATTATAAAAACAGCCATTTTAGTATGGATTGGTTGGAGAGATTGGTGTCCAAGTTTCCATTTTCGCTTCACCGATCTCCGCCGCTATCTCAGGTTTGGACTTTGTCAAGCGGGCACAGTCAGTGTCACGACATTATTTGACAATGTCGATTATATCATCATTGGCCGCTACCTCGGCCCAGGCATTCTCGGTTCCTATATGTACGCGTATCGGCTCATTGTATTTCCACTGCTAAAGGTCGGCCCTATTATTAAAAGTGTTGTGTTTCCAGTCTTCGCCAAAAAGCAAAATGACGATGCGTCACTATGCCGTGGTTATTCGGAGATGATTAAACTGATGGCGTTTGTTTTTTTCCCTTTACTGACGGGTCTTGCTGTTACTGCGGATATCCTCATCCCGTTTGTTTCCGGCCCACAATGGAAACCGGCGATCATTATAGCCCAAATACTCGTTCCACTGGGGATTCTGAAGGTCCTAACAATCCCATTCAACCCATTAATGCAGGCGAAAGGAAAAGTGGAGATCGCCTTCAAGTTAAGTGTGGGAATCGCGATTGCGAACACTCTTGTTTTTTTGGCGCTCGTACGCTTTGGAGCCCATGCGATCGCATTCGCATACGTGGGTCTCACTTTGGGACAGATCATTTTAATGAGCTGGATTCTTACAAAGACAATCGGCTTTCAATCGAAATCCTATTACCATACGCTGGCGCATCCAGCGCTGTCTACTTGCGTAATGGGGCTGATTGTTTATGGATGCGGTTTATGTATTCACTCCCTTACAATCAGCCATGGAGCACTGCTGTTTCTGCTTGTTAGTCTAGGGATCATGATATACACTGCGCTCGAGTTCTATTTCGATCGAAAATTTCTTATCGATCTCAAACAGATTATTTTATGAAACCGATCCATCCCTACTAAAAATTGAAGGTTACTGGCAATTCTTCGAAGTTAATCAGCCATACGGCTACCCGGTCATGCAATACAGTACTCAAGAGATCAATTTGCAGATTGGCCTTATTTACTACACGCAAATAGAACAATAGAAAGCGATTTACATCCACAATAAGAGAAGAACAAGGCGGAATGAACCAAGTTGGAATCCGTTCCCCCTTTTGCACGACAACGTAGGAGATGATTTGATGATCGATCGTAAAACATTGAAATGGATTAATAAGAAACCATTTTTTTCTCAAGTCGGGAAAATTGGGAAAGCGATCCTTTTCTTCGAGCGGCGATTCACATACCGATATCGTTGCCTTCCACATTTTGTTATAATCGGATCAGCGAAATGTGGGACGGGATCATTATATTTTTATATCGCGGAACATCCCAATGTGATTTACGCACACACAAAGGAAGTTCATTACTTTGACCGAAATTATTCAAAAGGAATCGATTGGTACCGTTCCAATTTTCCTTATTTATCTAAAGTGGCTCCCGATTCCCCGAAACCGGAGAAACGGATTATCACTGGAGAAGCGACTCCGGCCTATATGTTTGTACCCGATATTCCTCAAAAAATGGCGGAAATCAATCCCGGCGCGAAACTTATCATGATTCTTCGAAATCCAGTGACACGCTCGTATTCTCACTACCAAATGAGTGTTCGAAAAAAGCGCCGGGCCATTTCTTTTGAAGAAACAATCAAACAAGAACTGGAAATATTCCAGAAGACGGCTCCGGATCGTTCGGGCCTTTCTATACCTCCATTTGATCTGAACTCCATCCTTCAACGCAGCATTTATTATAATCAAATCGAGCGTTGGCTTGAATATTATCCTAAAGAACAAATGCTATTTCTTAAAAGTGAAGATTTCTTCAACAACACTGCCGAAGTGATGCAAACCGTTTTTGACTATCTGGAACTAACCCCTTTTACGAATAAACAATTTTACGTGGATAATCCCGGAGGTTATAAACCATTAAAAGGGGATATATACGAACAATTAACCGATTTTTTCAGGCCCTATAATCAAAAGTTATATGATTTAATAGGCCAGGATTTTGGGTGGGAGACGGAAATATAAAATCTACTTTCCGCTTACGTCTATACCTAACCTAAACGAGTGTCTTGATTGCCCATTGAAGGATAATTCACACAATGAACCAAAACCATTTCGATAAATCTAAAAATCAATTCTATTACCTCGTTGGTGGGAAAAAGAAAAAAACATTAACAAACATGGAAGAATGGCATCTTTTTGAAAAAGGGATTATTCTAAAAATCGATATCCAGACAGGGAAATGCGATACTTGCAAGGAGTATATCACCCCACCCGACGTTTGCGCATATGAGGATAATCCTTCTTATATCTTCAAAACGGCTACCCTCAAAGACGATCGCCTTTACGTGTGTACTCAAACGGAAATTCTCGTATATCATTTGCCGGACTTCGAACAGGAGAATTATATTACTCTTCCCTGTTTTAACGATCTCCATCATGTATATCCGACGGTTTCGGGAACACTGCTCGTGGCGGTGACTGGATTGGATATGGCCATCGAAATAGATAAGGAAGGAAACATTCTGCAAGAATGGGATGTTTTGGGGAATCCCCCTTGGACGCGGTTTTCGCGTGATACGGATTACCGGAAGATCGTTACGACAAAACCACATCAGTCCCATCCGAACTATGTCTTTGAAATTGGTGAGGACTATTGGGTAAGCCGCTTCAAGCAAAAGGACGCGATTTGTTTGACCAACCCATCGAAGAAGACCATTCCCATTGGGATCGAAAAAATTCATGACGGCATCCTATACAATGACCATGTCTATTTCACAACCGTCAATGGACATGTGGCAGTATACAACTACCCACAAGAGACGATGGAATACATATATAACCTGAATGATATTTACAGCCTTTCATGCCCGTTGGGATGGTGCCGGGGCTTACATGTCGTTGACGATCATCTCGTGATTGTTGGCTTCACCCAGCTCCGTACGACGAAGTTCAGAGAAAATATAAAATGGGTTGCTTACCTAGCGGGATTTGACGCCGAACGTTATCACTTAAAAGCCCTACCCTCTAGAATTGCTCTGTTCGATTTGAAGGTCAATCGTATGCTCTGGGAACACACCGTGCAAGACTATGGCATCGACGCGCTATTTTCCATCCATCCCGCGTGATACTGTTCCTACAAGACATCACCCCTTTCCCAATAAAAACGAAAGTCGCTTAAGATCTGACAACAAATTTATACATCACTGTTTTGAACTAAGGTAATTGAAAATGACACCATTTTTTGTGATAGGTAAAAATCGGTCCGGAACCAAATGGCTTTCCAATATCATTGCGAACCATCCCGACATCGCCTGTATTCAACGCCAAGGAGAATACGGAATTTTGGACGCGGACATTTTTATCCATATGCCTCGAGCGTTCGGTGACTTGGAAATCGATGAAAACTATCTCGGATTTCTCGCCTGTTTTGCGCAGACTGATTTTTTCTTGTTAACAGGACTCGATCCCAGTGTTTTGTATGAAAAACGATGTGACAATTATTACGATTTCTTCCGGTATATAATGAATCTGTACGCGCAAAGAAATGGAAAAGCACACTGGTTACAGAAGGCCAATCCCCGATCGATCGACAGCTTGTACGCCCACTTTACAGACGCGAAATTCATCATCACTCAACGGGACATGGAAGCGACAATCCGTTCCACAAAAGGCCTGTGTTTAACACCCGAAGGACGACGCGTAAACAAAGATGATGTCAATATCTGGCGCTTGATCTCCAGTTATGTTTTTGATGATAAAATAGAAAAGCAATACAAAATGAAAGAACGGATTTTAATGGTGCGTTACGAACATCTTCGAGAGCAGAGAGAATTGGTAACACGGAAAATCACCGCGTTTCTAGGTCTTGATTTCCATGAGGATATGATGAAAGATAAATTCACCGTCAATACGAGTTTTAAAGACGCAGAAACACGAAAAAAAACTCTAACCGGATGGGAGACATTGCTGATCCATACCTTAGGACCCATGTTGCGCCTCATCCCTCTGCGTTTGTACACCCTTATCAAAACAATCGATGAACGCCTTTTCGCTCGATTGGAAAAACAGAGGATTAAATTCATGCCCAAGTCCTTTGACTTGGTTAAAGCGGCTCGTGGATGGAAATAAGAATAGACGTTGTTTGATACCGCATATGAACTGTGATTATCCACGGATCGCGTTCTCGTAATCCGAAGCAAAACGGAATTACGAAAGAGATTTCGGATAATCATTATCAAAATGTTGGGATTCCACCATGATTACTACGCCACACGTCCATTGTCAAATCACGGATATGAAAAACAACGATACTGTTCCGGAATATTACTGGAACATCAAAGCAACCTGCGTTGTGGTCTCTATTATTCTGCTATCATTCTTCACTCCCTTAGCAGTTGGACGGTTGGGACTTTCCTTATCCGTCTTGTGCGCTCCAATCGGCATCATCTACATTATTGGTTCAGTTTTGCGGCTGAATCTATCCTGGACTCACAAAATCGGATTGTATCTACTGGCCATTATTTTTTTAAACATTGATTTCATCTCATTAGTCAAACACACCAAAGGTGATATCACTCAAATGGAAGTGGAATCAACTCGGGGTCTATCATGGATTCTCGCGGCTTTGTTCATTTTATATTGTTCGTTCAATCTCCGAGCGATTCTCCACTGCATTCAAACCAATCGATTTGTCAGGTTAATCCTCTTTTTTTTCGCATTGATGTTAGTCTCCTTCCTTCTCAATAATCCATTTTCGGTTTTTTTTAATTTTTTCACTGAATATGTTTTTTACTTGATGATTATCCTTGTGACAGCGGAGATCATAATCTCCTCCCCTCACGCCGGTCTTGCATTGCTTTACACAATCACATTATGCGGAATTGTCCCAGCCATCTCGTCCATTTTGGAATATCTCTATCCATTCTCACTCGGAATGAGCCATACACTCCGGAATACCCTCGGAGAAAGAATCCGCACGTCCAGTCTTTATTCGAATCCTAATGCAATGGCATATGCCATATCTTTTTCGGCGATTGTGATGACATGGCTATCCAGCATGAAACGGATATCCCTGAAATTATGCTTTGTTCTGCTTGGAATCTTCGCTGTATCGATTTTTTTTACCTTTTCCCGCAGAGGAGCGTTAACTCTAGCATTGGCTTTTCTAGGATTCGCGGTGGCCTTTATACGCCGTTACAAAAATGATCCCCACACCTTGATCCTGACCGCCATATTGATTGTAATCACAATTATCGGCGCCTTACAGATTTTAAGCCCGCAGGTCGAAAATCTAATAGCCAAGAGCAATCAGCAAATACGCTTTCAATCCATAATCGGTATGTTGAGTTTAGATTTTACGAGTATGTCTGATACGTTCCAATCCTCTCGCTTAGAAAGGTTTGAAGACGCGTGGCCGATAATTCAAAAATCTCCTTGGTTGGGCAATAAAGAACCTACAAAAGAAGATACCTATACATTCACTCCGCATAATATTTTTCTCCTCATTTGGGAACGCCATGGTTTTTTCATATTACTTTTCTTTGTTTATATAAACGCGCTTCTATTATACGGCGCCCTGTACAAACGTATATCGAACCGATTATACATACTCTTAATATTGAGTTGTGTTTATCTTCAAATGCTGTTCAATCATGGGCTGTTTGATAAACGATTTAACGCCATTATCTTTACAATAACATTACTCTCCTATTGTTTTTCGTCGACCTCTCTTTCAGGAGATCATTATTTTCAATCCCAACGTTCGACTCGATAGTTTGTTTTCAGTCAAAACAACAATGGCTTACACAATTTTATTAGGACTCCGATCCACATCAATCACATATAATTGATCTTCTACAAATATTTTCCATTTCTAATGATCTCGTTATTTCATCTTACAAAATAGTATAAAATAATAGATGGTGTTACGCAAAAAATAGTATTGCCCCCATACTTTGCGTCACTTGATTTTACAAGATAATCACATAATCTGCGCTCTCGGCGTAAAGTTGATTGTCATCTTTTTATTGAAAGAAAATCCTATGCGTATTATCGTCCTTGTAGATTCTTTAATTGCTGGTGGTGTGCAACGTGAAATGACCACTTTAGCCGTCCTGCTCAAGCAGCGTCAATACGATGTACAAGTGATTTCATACTTCTCTCATGATTTTTTCAAACCGGTTCTTGACCGGGCGCAAATCCCGCAGACCATCGTACCTCATAAAAACAAATTACATCGTCTTTTTGCCGTGAGGAAAGCCATCCGAGAAAGTCAACCAGATGTAGTGATAGCCTACATGAATACACCTAGTTTGCTAGCGGAATTTTCCGGTCTTCCATTCCGCCGGTTTTCAGTGATCGTAGGGGAAGCCAACACGGATTTAGCGATTACACGATCAATTAAGGGGCGTTTTTACCTGCACCGGCTGGCCGATGCGATTTGGACAAACTCACACTCTCAGCTGAAATTTATCCAAACACACGCCCCCTGGCTGACCTCTCGTCTGTCCTTGATTATTAATTGCGTGGATCTCAATTTGTTCCACCCCCCCAAGACAGAGCCCACTTCCGATGCCATTCGCCTCCTCGTTGTTTCCCGGTTCGATCCCCATAAAAATTTCATGACACTTCTTACTGCATTAGAACGAGTCAAGCAAACAGCTCCAGCCATCAACATTACAGTGGACTGGTACGGCAATAATTTTTTCACTGATGGAAAACCGACAAAGTTATCAGCGTCTTACATGGAATTACAAAAGGCGATTGAAACACGGAAGATGAGGGAATATTTCCGTTTGCATGATCCAGTCGAAGATGTCGTCTCTTTATATCAGCAGGCGTCCGCATTCTGTCTGCCTTCTTTTTATGAGGGCACCCCAAATGTCATTTGTGAAGCGATGGCTTGTGGACGGCCGATTTTAATAAGCCGCGTATGTGACAACGAACGATTTTCAATTGATGGAGAGAATGGATTCCTCTTCGATCCTCATTCCGCCGATGATATCGCGAACACAATCATCCGTTTCGCCTCGCTTCCCCCTGACGGCCGGCGGCAGATGGGCATCCGAAGCAGAGAGAGGGCGGAAACCCTGTTTTCTCGAGAACGATTTATTACACAATTTATTGATTTAATTGAAGGGCTTAGGCAGAAGAAACGCTAGCGATCAGCAATCCGAAGACAGTACATCGTCTTTCTTGATACGGTAAAAAAAAACAGTAAGACGAAACGAACCACTACACGATGTATTACAGGTTAAGTGATATCAATACTCAATTATTGTATATATTGAATTTTCACCGCTTCAACTGAATCAAACATCATTCATCGGTTTATCATCAACACACAACTGTCATTCGCGAGTACACACATCCAATGATCAGTGAGTTTTTAAATCGCCCCTATTCTGCAACAAGAGGAATGGAGATCCTTTATGAGAAGTAAAACCCAACCAGAAGACGATCGGTTACTACGATTGCTCCTGATCGGATCACTTCCCCCCCCACTGGGTGGGACCGCGGTTTCTTTCACACACTTGATCCACTATCTAGAAACCCGGCCAGATGTCACACTTAAGGTGATCAATACACAAGGAATCCGGAGTGGAGGAATCAAAGGGAAATTTATGTTTTTTTTGAAGGTGTTTCAAATTTTCATCTCCTCACTCCAATCTGATGTAATTAGTGTCCATATACACCCCGATGCGATTTTTT
The DNA here is from genome assembly GCA_963663405.2 of bacterium. Lineage (GTDB taxonomy): Bacteria > Hinthialibacterota > Hinthialibacteria > Hinthialibacterales > Hinthialibacteraceae. Next base: position 33,781 of record CAXXSM010000091.1, read on the forward strand.
ACATTGGTCCATTCATCGTATTGTTTTCATTTTTGCTTCGTAAACCATTCTTACTTCGTATTTTTGCGGGAGTTGATTACAACGATCGCAAACGATACGGACGATTTCGAAGGACGATTAACCACTTTGTAGCGCGTCGCGCTCAGCTAGTCCTAATTCAAACCAAAATGCTGCTCGATTCCGCACGGGCGGATGGTCTGACACGCGTTCAATGGTTCCCCACAAACCGTCCTATGCCCGCCACTCCATTGGACCTGAGCGGCCGTTCTTGTTCGTGCCGTCGATTCGTCTTCCTAGGTCAACTCAGGTGGGTGAAAGGAGTGGCGGAAATTATTCAAGCGGGAGAGCGTTTCGGGGAAGACATCACGATCGATGTATACGGCCCATTGCTTTGGGATGTTAAAAAAGAAGATTTAGAGGGATTAAAACGAATTCGCTATCATGGAGAGGTGAAACCCGAATGCGTGCACGAAACATTATGTCGTTACGACGCACTGCTTCTTCCTACATTTCTCCCAGATGAAGGCTATTCGGGTGTCATCATGGAAGCGTATGGCGCAGGTTTGCCCATCATTTGCACACGGTGGCGGGCGTTGCCTGAAATAGTCGATGAAACATCAGGCATATTAATTAACATCCGTGATCCAGAAGCGCTCTATAACGCCATGAAAACACTGATCGATGACGATGCGCTATTCGCCCGTCTTCGTGAGGGCGCCATTCAAAAACAAGCGGTATTTTCATCGGAAGTCTGGAACGCGCGGTTTGTTGAAATGGCTAACGAATTGCTTACTAAAAAAAACGGATTAACAAAATACTTTACCGAACTCCGTATCACAGATACGTTTGCATTTTCAACTGATTCTTAATTTGCAATTTCGTTTCTTTACCATTTTACCTGTTCGAAGGGTATAACCGATCCGATATACAGTTCACATCCTAAGAGACAAAAAAAATATGCTTAAATAAACATGCACAAAATCTTAGTGGTTATCGGTACTCGGCCGGAAGCGATCAAGATGGCGCCTGTCATCTGGGCAATGAAAGAACATCTTGATGCGATTCAACCACTTGTCTGCGTAACCGGTCAACACCGCCATATGTTAGACCAAATGCTAACGTTGTTCCAAATCACGCCCGATTACGATTTGGACATTATGGCAGAGCGTCAATCACTTGCTATGCTCTCGGCGCGGATAATGACGAAAATGGAGACACTCCTGGTGGATCTGCGTCCGGATTGGATTTTCGTGCAGGGAGACACGACCACCGCAGCGATCGCGAGTCTGGTTGGGTTTTACAATCACGTGAACGTGGGACACGTGGAAGCCGGCCTCCGCACGAAGAACAAACGGGCCCCGTTTCCAGAAGAAATCAACCGGCGAGTGATCTCGGTTATTGGAGATCTGCATTTCGCGCCGACAGAAAACGCCCGTCAAGCGCTGCTGGAGGAAGGGATCCCTGATTCGACTATTGCAGTGACAGGCAACACCGTTATCGATTCCTTGTTCTGGGTGCGGGATCGTGTACGTAAACAGCCACCGATTCTTCCAGATGGGCTGTTTGAATCGATCCAAAATCAACGCTTAATTCTCGTGACAGGCCATCGTCGCGAGAGTTTTGGAGAGGGCTTCAGCCAAATCTGTCAGGCTTTGCGCATGATCGCTCAGCGGTTTCCCGATGTCAGTATCATTTATCCTGTACATCTCAATCCCAATGTGCAAGAACCGGTTCATCGCTTGTTAGGCGGGCAAGACCGAATCCATTTGATTGATCCGCAGCCCTACGACGCTTTTGTCTGGCTAATGGATCAATCCTACCTTGTTCTCACCGATTCAGGCGGAGTACAGGAAGAAGCGCCTTCGCTGGGAAAACCTACTTTGGTGATGCGGGAAACCACGGAACGCCAGGAAGGATTAACATCCGGTAACACGATACTCGTTTGCGCAAATCAAGCGTCTATTCTACGCCATACCGCTGATTTATTAAACAGCATTGACAAATACCAGGAAATGACCATAATTAAAAACATCTACGGTGATGGACGGGCGTCCACCCGCATTGTCCAAAAGACTTTGGAATTCATCGCTCATTCAAAAACATAGGAATCCCTCAGATCAATCGGTGGTGGAACGTAGATTTTTTTAAGGCGATATAGCTGTTCCCAATGGCCGAATCATTACGATTGTAGAGGAGAGTGTAGAAATCAGAGAAGAGATGTCCGCTCAAGTTTCGTGTAATACAGAGGGGATGGGAATCCCTTTACGAAAAGTTCACTCGTAAATCTTACGGCACTATAAGATATCAATAATTGGATGAGAATCATGCATCACTCATCTTTCGCGCTACCTTATGACAAGTGAATAAATAGGTTGCTGACTATCGCGCGCAATGTTATTAACATACCTAGAAAAGGACGCTTCGATCCTTAAACATCGAAACGTATTAAATGAAATTAAAATAAATATCCATAGACATAGATAGATATTTATTTGCTTGTCTATCTGCAGCCTATAGATAAGTTTCGTCTTACCAGTTTTTTTGCGGCTCCATCTTGAATGAATCATTCACGGGTTTTGTTATCGAGAAAACAATCAGAAGAGGGCGTAAATGTATAAGAACAAAACATTACTAATCACCGGTGGAACCGGCACGTTTGGAAATGCAGTCTTGAACCGTTTCTTGAATTCTGATATTCATGAAATTCGCATATTCAGCCGTGATGAGAAAAAACAGAGTGACATGCGAGATTACTATAAAGATGAAAGACTCAAATTCTATCTTGGGGATGTCCGAAATTATGACAGTCTCTTAGACGCTATGAGTGGAGTCGATTTCATTTTTCACGCCGCGGCGCTTAAGCAAGTTCCTTCCTGTGAATTCTATCCCATCGAAGCGTTAAGAACCAATTCTCTAGGCGCGGAGAATGTGTTGAGCGCGGCGCTGTCCAATTCGGTCGAGCGAGTCATCGTTTTAAGCACCGATAAGGCAGTCTATCCCATAAACGCTATGGGGATATCCAAAGCGATGATGGAAAAACTGATGGTCGCGAAATCAAGGATCGCCGCCACAAAAAATCAAGTGTTTTGCGGTTCGCGATATGGAAATGTTATGGGATCTCGAGGTTCCGTTATCCCACTGTTTATCCAACAGATAAAAGACAGAAAACCTATCACGATTACAGATCCGACGATGACTCGTTTCATGATGTCGATTGATGACGCGGTAGATTTAGTTCTTTATGTTTACGATCATGGCAATCCCGGTGATATATTCGTACAAAAAGCGCCCGCCGCGACAATCGAAGTGTTAGTGCAGTCCTTACTGGAAATATTTAACGCGGATAATGAGATTAAAATCATCGGCACACGTCATGGTGAAAAGAAATATGAAACTCTGTTAACTCGAGAAGAAATGCAAGCCGCAGAAGATTGCGGTAATTACTATCGCATCCCATCGGATCAGCGTGATTTAAATTATGATAGATACTTTTCCTCCGGCGAACCATCGGTTTCCACACAAACGGATTACAATTCTCAAAACACGCAATTATTAAATGTCGAAGAATTGAAACAACTTTTATTGAAACTCGATTTCGTGAAAGACGCATTGAAGGAACAATAAGAATGAAATCTGTTTTAGTGACAGGGGCGAATGGATTCATCGGGAAAAATTTAATCGAGGCGTTAAAACCGATCGATAATATCAATGTCCTTTCGTACGACATCGGTCAATCCCGGGAGACGTTAACTCGTTATTTAAACCAAGCGGAGGTGATCTATCATCTTGCCGGTGTCAACCGGCCGAAAGAGGATACGGAGTTTAAGACAGGGAATGCGGATTTTACAGAGGATATCTGTCAAGAACTGAACGCATTAAACCGGAAGGTAAAAATTATCTTTACTTCGTCCATACAAGTGGAAAGAAAAGAAAACGCCTACGGACATAGTAAGATGGCGGCCGAGAACGCTTTAAAAGATTTTGGAAAAGAGACGCATTCGCAGATATCCATTTATCGTCTAAAAAATGTATTTTGGCAAATGGTGTAGACCTAATTATAACTCCGTTGTCGCCACATTTTGTAATAATATTGCCAACGAGATCCCCATTCACATATCCGACCCAGATCATTCCATCGAATTGATTTATATTGATGATGTTATCTCGTCATTTATTGATCAATTAACGAATTCAAACGAATCTCCCGTTGTAGAATATTGTGACGTCACTCCTTCTTATACAATTTCATTAAACGACTTAGCGGAAGCGATCAATCAATTTAAAAAAAGTAGAAAGACGCTGCTCATTCCGAATTTTGGAGATCCATTTCTACGGAAGCTATATGCAACCTACATTTCCTATCTTTCCGCGAACGATTTTTCATACCCTCTCGATATCAAATCGGACAATCGAGGCTGTCTAGCCGAATTTATTAAATCTCCCAGCAGTGGACAAGCTTTTTATCTCCCGCACTCTGCCCGGTATAACAAGGGGAAATCACTTTCATCACACGAAAGTTGAAAAATTCCTAATTGTACAGGGAACGGGGATGATTCGATTCAGACATATCCACTCGGACGATATTCATGAATACACAGTTTCCGGAGAGGAGATGAAAGTATTGGATATTCCACCGGGTTATACCCATTCCATTGAAAACATTGGACAAGAAGAAATGGTCGTTCTTTTTTGGGCGAATGAGATCTTTGATCCAAAGAATCCTGATACTTATTTTCGAAGTGTAATCAATGAATAAACTTAAAGTCATGACTGTGGTTGGAACCCGGCCAGAAATTATCCGTCTATCACGTGTGCTTTGTGAATTAAAAGAAGTGTTCGATCATGTGTTAGTCCACACAGGACAAAATTATGATTACGAGTTAAATGAGATTTTTTTTGCTGATCTCGAAATTCCAAAACCGGATTTTTTTTTACACGCGGTTGGGAACACCCCCAGCGAGACAATTGGCAATATTTTAATTAAAATCGATCCTCTTCTCGAAGAAGTTAAACCGGATGCATTTTTAGTATTAGGAGATACAAACAGTTGTTTGGCTGCCCTTCCAGCTAAGCGGAGAAAAAATACCTATTTTTCATATGGAAGCGGGAAATCGTTGTTTTGATCAACGAGTGCCTGAAGAAATCAACCGTCGGATCGTTGATCATATCAGTGATATCAACCTCCCCTACAGTTCGATTTCTCGTGAATATCTGCTACGGGAGGGTCTCCCCCCCGATCGGATTATCAAAACGGGCAGTCCCATGTATGAAGTGCTCCATTATTACAAAAAAGAAGATTGAGAATTCAAACATACTTCAGGAATTGGAGTTAGCGCCACACGATTATTTTGTTGTCAGTCTGCATCGCGAAGAAAACATTGATTCCAATGAGTCATTCCATAAGATCATCACGTTACTCAACGGCATTGCGGAATTGTATAAAAAACGTTTGATTTTTTCCACGCATCCAAGAACTCGAAAACGGATTGAAAGAGAGAACGTTCAGCTAAATCCTTTGATTGCCATGTTAAAGCCGTTTGGATTTTCCGATTACAATCATTTACAGATGAATTCCTACGCCGTGTTATCCGATAGCGGAAACCATTACGGAAGAATCATCGATTTTAAATTTTCCGGCTTTGAACATTCGAGAGGCGCACGAACGACCCCGAAGGGATGGAGGAAGGAGCGGTCATGATGACAGGGCTTGACTTAAACACAATCATGAACGCGCTTTCCATCCTGGAATTTCAACACGATAAAGAAAAAAGGAATTTTCGAATTGTATCGGATTACACCATTCCGAATGTATCGAAAAAAGTAGTAAGAATCATATTAAGTTATACGAATTACGCTAAACCGGACAATCTGGTCGAAACAATAGATCAAAGGAGAAACAAAGATCACTGTTATTTCACCTGGGATGAAAACAAGACTCATCGAAAAAGGCGTTTCAGAAGAAAAAATCAAAGTCATCTTTAATTGGTGTGACGATTCATAGATTTTAAAAGTTCAGAATGCGGATCCCGCTTTGGTGGACGCGCTTTCCATCAGGCTAATTTAACATTGTTTTTGCCGGCAACATGGGTTACGTCCAGCACTCTCGGCGCTGTTATTGACACCCCGCCATTGTTCAATCGAAATGCCCTGATGTCCAATTTGTATTTATTGGCGGCGGCGTCATGTCGACGATCTTAAAAATTAAACCAAATCATTGAACCTCAATAATGTAATTTTCCCATCCTAAAAATCCTCTCTCAGAGATCGGCGCTATCTTCAATCTGGTGGATGTGTTGTTCGTACATCTACATGATGATCCGCTTTTTAAAATCACGTTGCCTTCCAAAATCCAGGCATTAATGACAGCCGGAAAACCTATCCTCATTGGTGTACAAGACGATGCGGCGGGCTTTGTAGAAAGAGCGAATGCAGGCTTTCGTTGTCTACTGGAATGAATTATCTATCAGAATGGGAACCAATAAATATGAAACGTGTTACTCTCATTCGAAATGAAACAAGAAATCATAAATTGTAGGTAAATTTGAGAATTACATTTCTAAACCACGAACTCCATTTCAACGAGGAAGGATATACACCATGAGAGCAGTTATTCTAGCGGGGGGGAAAGGGAAACGGCTACAACCCTATACATTCATCGTGCCCAAACCTCTCGTGCCGATCGGAGATATCTCCATCATCGAAATTGTCGTACGGCAAATTGGCGTATTATGGTTTCACTCATATTACTCTAGCGGTGGGATATCATGCGGAACTCATCATGGCGATTCTAAAAAACGGGGAAAAGTGGGGCATCCAGATCGATTACTCTTTTGAAGATAAGCCGTTAAATACAATCGGCCCTCTTCGTCTGATCGATAATTTGAGATACCCCGTTCCTGGTGATGAACGCCGATTTGCTTACCGACATTGATTACCGTAAACTCATTGAATTTCATCTTCATAACAAGGCCATCGCTACAGTCGCTACTCATAAACGCCATGTTCGTTTAGAACTCGGTGTAATCGAAACCATTCAGAAAAATGGCATTGATCAGGTGGTCTCTTTCGTCGAAAAACCGGAGTATGATTTCAACGTCAGCATGGGAATTTACATCCTTGATCCCCGGATCATGGACTACATTCCCCCCGATCAACCATTTGGATTCGATCAATTAATCTTTCATTTATTGGAGGCAACACGAACCGGTCTCCGTATATCCATTCGATGGGCTTTGGTTGGATATGGGGAACACCGGGCGATCTTGAAAATACCGCCGAAGAATTTGAAAAACATAGGAAAAGGTATTTACCCGATGAGTAATTGGAAAATTCCACTATTCACTCCCGATTTCTCCAGCGCCGACTGGGAGGCGGCCTGCGCTCCGATCCGTGACGCGTGGCTGACGATGGGCCAGCGGACAAGTCAATTCGAACAAGCGTTCATCAACCGCACAGGGCGCCCGGCACGCCTTTGCCGTTTGTAATGGAACCGCCGCATTGCATCTCGGTTTGGTAAGCGTAGGAATTCAACCTGGGGATGAAGTCCTTGTTCCATCGCTCACGTTCGTCGCCTGCGCGAACACGATTGTCTCTCTTGGCGCCATACCCGTGTTTGTGGATTGCTGTGAGGAAGAAGACTGGACCTTCTCTCCCGATGACGCGCTCCAAAAAATCACAGGACCGGACCCGCGCGATGATGATCGTTCATTACGCGGGATTTCCCTGCCGGATGGATCCAATTCTATCCATCGCCCGTTCGCGCGGTTTATCGATGATCGAAGACTGCGCCCACGCCATCTTCTCTTCACATGAAGGAAAATTCTGTGGGACATTCGGTGATGTCAGCGCCTTCAGCCTCTTCAGCAATAAAAATATGACGACGGGTGAAGGGGGAATGGTGTTAACGAATTGATGACCAATTGGCCGAACGTCTCCGCCGCCTGCGCTCTCATGGCATGACAACACTCACCCTTGACCGGCATGAAGGCCGGGCGGTTTCCTTACGATGTGACCGAATATGGTTTTAATTACCTGGATCGATGAAATCCGTAGCGCTCTCGGGCTTGTCTCAACTCGAACGATTGGATGAAAATCTAAAGCGGAGGACGCGCCATCTATCAACTTTATATGGAACGCCTTTCGGAGATCGATGAAATCCTTATTCCATTTCTCTCACACAACGTGGATACGACGGGTATTCATATCTTCCCGATCATGCTCCGCAAGCCTGACGCGCGGGAAGCGTTTATGCGCGGCATGAAAGATGACGGAATCCAGACATCCATCCACTATCCACCCATCCATTCCTTCTCCGCATACCGGCAGCGTGTCAATAATGTCCGCTGTCCCCTCACGGAACGTATCGCCGCTGGAGAAGTGACGCTTCCATTCTACCCCGGCATGACGGAAGATGATGTTACCCTCGTCTGCGATTCTGTGAAACGAAACGTACACGCCTGCCTTTAGTCATTTCAAATCGCTTTTTCTAGATCTAGAATTCACGCGGTTTTCCATTCTTTCTCATTCCAATCCATCTCTTTCACTTGAATTCGGTTGACGCCGGAGTCAATATCAACGATTATTTATATGAAAATGAGTCCCTAAAACTTTCTCATTCGTAAACACTTCCACGACTCATTTTTATTTGCACGTTGTGATCTCAAATCATGATGGATTATATTAGATTGATATCGTTGTGAACGGCGCAATTGAAGACTAAGCGGAAAAAGATGATATTTTTAATATGCGCCCAATGACTTAAATGTTGACTGACTCTCTATAGCCATTCATAAGTAAGTTTTATAGGTCTTTATTCACCACCGAGTAAATCAGAGGATGATTATGTATCTCGACTTTTTACCATATGATTCAACATCCTTTCCAATTGACTCCCGATCCGGCGTTTCTCTTGCTGAGTCCGAGTCACAAAGAAGCGTTGACTTCTATTATTTATGGAATCGACGATCGAAAAGGATTTGTTGTAATTGTAGGAGAAACCGGAACGGGGAAGACTACAATCGTCCGCACATACTTGGAAAACCGCAGCAACTTCCACGTACAACACGATAAAGAAAAAGGGGAAAACTTCAATCGTCCGCGTCAAACAAAGGCAAGGGAAGACCGCAAACGGATCAAACCGATCTACCTTTTTTTTAACGCGGAAGTCACATTTAAAGATCTTTTAAAAGAAATTTCCCGGGAATTAGACGTCAAAGTGGAGAATGACAGCCTGTTGGTGATGGTCCGGAGATTATATCAAGCACTCAGCGATGAATACCAAAAGGGATACAATATCGCCCTTATCATCGATGAAGCCCAAAACATGACCGTCGAAACGTTAGAAGAACTGCGTATGCTCTCCAACCTGGAAACAAGTAAAGAGAAACTGCTTCAAATTGTACTGGTCGGGCAGCCGGAACTGGATCAGAAGTTGAACCTTAATAAACTCCGACAATTAAAGCAGCGTATTGAAATCCGCGCCAATATCAAACCACTCACCAAAAAGCAGAGTATGACTTATATCCTGCACCGCTTATCCCAAGTTATCGTACCTGAAGATCGAATCCATACAATCTTCTCACCTGGCGCGTTGAAAGAGATCATTAAATATTCAAATGGGATTCCCCGCATAATCAACAATGTCTGCGATAAGACTCTCCTCGCTGGTTTTTTCGATAAACAGAAACCGGTCTCAGCGCAATTGGCCAAAAAAGCGATCTCAGAACTGGAAGGTTATCAACAACCACACTGGCTTCGCCGCTTCGCGCCCGCTGGGAGCGCAGCAATCGCAACGGCAACGATTCTCACATTCCTGCTGTTTAATCCATTCTCCAACCGTGATTCTCAGCTGATCACAGAAAAGGGTAATGATACAAACACAACCATCCCCCCTAAACGCCAATCCGGACGAACCCACAATCGGCGCAATGATACAGTCATCCCCTTCTCCAACGCTTATTTCAAATTCTTCAATCCCAGAGCCATCAGCGGTTCCAACCAATGGAAATTATACTCCAACGCAGAACGTGATTTCTAATGATCCGACCGCTGCTCCTGATCATGCCAATAGACCGACACCTTCTACCACTATAGAAATAGCGCCATCAGTAACATCCACAATCGCCCTCTCCCGCGCCTTCCGCCACATCGACTCTCGTTCCAACCCTCCAACCGACATCCACTCCACCGCCGGTGATCCCTCCAACTTTAACGCCTGCGCACGAGACGAACTCTGACAACAATACCGGTGGAAAAACAGAGACAAAAAAACCAATACAATTCCCAGTAATCAAGATCGTAAAACGGGGGGATAATCTTCTCACTCTCTGCAGTGAGATCTATGGCGCCACTCACAGCCAGATTATCAATCTAGTGAAAGAACATAATCCCGAAATCAACGATCCCGATATTATTATCACCGGTCACAAAATCATATTCCCAGAATACCCACCCAAAAACAAAAACTAGCGAAAAAATCCAAAAAAGGATCGATCTTCCACCTCATTCCCTGCAGACAAATCAATAAATGGATGGTATGATTCAAAGATAATACTATCATTCCAGTACCAACAGGGGGACAGTGAAATGTTGAGCCGAACCGTTTCTTTTACTATCGCTATTATGCGCGGTTACCAGCGTTCCATACGCTCAAGAATTGGGAGAGCCTTTTGCCAGTAACAACCGAGGAAAATGCGCAGCAATTTCCCGATGTTGTCTACAACTCTCATAATAATCAATTTCTCGCCGTGTGGGAACATGTTGAACAGGATTACTCGCGGGATATATACGGAATCCTTTTAGATGGGGATTCCGGACAGCCAATAGGAGAACCGATTCTTTTCATCGTCGATGATAATATCATCGAAGCCCCGGAACTCGCGTATAACAGCGTGGATAACGAATATCTCTTAGTCGCCCGCAGCCGGTATAATAATATGGCGTTCGCGCAGCGCGTTTCGGCGCAGGGGACAGCCGATTGGTGATCCGATTGAGATCGAGAGCAGCGGGGGTCCTACGTTTTTCGATCCAGCGGCGCGCGCCCGCGTCGTATCCATCGCCTATAATGCGGTAGATAATCAATATTTAATCGGCCTGGGGGATCAGCCACGCGCCCAAATTGTCTTTGCCGACCTTTCTCTTGACATCCCCTTCGATCCATTCGGAAACGGCACGAATCCAGCCGCCGCCTGGTCCAGTGTCAGCAATGTCTATCTAATGGCCTGGGAGGATCGGGAAACACGCGCCACCGGAGAGGAAAACCTAAGCGCCCAGTTAATATCCAATACGGGTGATCTTATTGGGGGATATCATAAAGATCCGCGATCAGGAATTCGCAGAAGAATCACCCCCGCATCGCGTATAATCCAGATGACGATCAATTCCTTGTGATCTGGGACGAACGCATCGGTTTTTCGAGCGGTCCTTGATCCACAGACTCTGACGGATACGATCGGCCAATTGATCAGCGCCGATGGACAAATGGTAGGCGATCCTATTCCCATTGAAGCGGGCACGGCGTATACGTTGCGGCAAGATGTAGACTACAGCCAAATTGCGGGGCAATATTTGGCTGTATGGAAAGGGGATGAAAGTGGAGATTTCGCGTTCGCGGATATCTTCGGTCGATTTATCAACCGGGACGGCCCTCTCGCCAGCGATATTTTTCTGATCTATGACGCCGGAGACGATAATACTAACGAAGGGAACGACCAACAATACTATGATGAATCCAAACTCCCCGTGACCGCCGTCAATACGAACACAGGCTCATTCCTTGTGGTCTGGGAAGAAGCGGGGATCAATCGCAATCCGGAAGACCGCGATATCTACGCTCGTTTCGTTTCCGCGCCGGGCACATCGATTGATGCGTGGGAGATTTATCAATAATCTTCATCTTTCCAAATACACCTTAAGAGAGTGTTTCCAGATTTCCCCCCGCTCGTTTGTGATAACGAGATCGTCTCCATCAAAGCACAGCGCCTCACTCCCATAAAAAAGACCAACTGTATACAGCAAAGGAGGCGTCAGTAAGTTAGATTCTTCTTTCACATCATAAAACACAACACACGAATAAGTCAGAACGGCTAAGACATTATGGCGTGGTGAATACTCCGCGCCGGTCACTTTTCGTTTGATGTTCAAAGGTCCGATTGCTTTCGCAGTGAGAATCTTTCCTTTTTCGAGTGTATCGATGCAAAAAATTTTCGGTTTCGAATCAGTAACAATACTCATTTTTTCGATTAGATAGAATTTTCCATTCAGAATAAAGAACGCCTCACAATCGTATGAGCGGCCATCCTCATATTGAAACGAGTAGCATGTACAATCCCAGTTTCCAGATTCGTTCTCCGGTGGTTCTACGAAGTGATAGATTTGATACGTTTTTCTCCAAAAAAGATTATCACCAGCATCCGCGATATAATAATTCCCTTCCCCATCGCCGGTCATATCCTCCCAATCGATATTTTGGGCGCCTTTAAGAGCGACCGACTGTAGAATCTGTCCAGAATGATTGAAACGATAGACTTGGATGCTGTTACCAGAATCATCATGCCCCCAATACTCGCCTTTATGCGTGGCGGACGCCATGCCGGATAATTCGAGTCTTCTCTCGCTTACGATCTTTCCCGTTGGAGGATAATACAACATTAATATCCGATTTTTCGCATGCGCGCTTATCACACTCAGCAGAAAAGCGAATAGGATAATTAAGAAATAACGCATCAAAACTCTCCGGCTTTTACGAGTTGCGCTGTATAGTAAACCAACGAGTGAAGAAACACATTGTCACGTAATCATAGACAAAATCGGGGATGATTGAATCGAATAAAACAAGTAATTACGTTGCTGTGAAAATACGCCGCAAGAAAAACATAAAAGGGGTACATATAGTGTACCCCTTTTTCATTGGCTTATTAAAGATCAATTACAGTTTCTTAACAGAGGGAGCGAAAAGGCGTGTCGCGGCCGGAGGGGGTCCCATTAACGGCGATAGATAATTCCGGAACGCTTCCGTTATATTATTGCCTTCCGCGTTGATAAATTCATCAGGCATGGTTTTCGTTTTGGCGGCGATCGATTCCAATTTTACGAGGTCGTATTCGACGGCGTAATCTCCGACTCGTTTAATGGCGACTGAACCGTCAATATTATGCCATAAGGCGTATTGGACGGCTTTCTCTCCCACTTCCCGCGCTTCATTGGCGTCGACGTCCGAGACAACTCCCAAGAAACAACGCTGGGGATAACCAAACGTGTCCGCGCGAACTCGTTTGATCTTCAGTTCGTCTTTCACCAAACCGGATAACACATCCCCTAACGCTCCGATACCGGACAGCTGCACGTTGCCATGCGCGTCTTTTTCCACTTTGTCAGATAGAGAGACCATCAATGGAACATGTTTCCCATCCGCGTCCGTTTCACTCCATGCGCCTTCGGAAATCGCGATAATGCAACGTCCATGTTTTTTGTAGATGGCGTCGACATCCGCAAGGAAACTCTCTTTTTTGAACTGACGTTCGGGAAGATAAACAAGATGGGGTCCATCATCTGGAAAACGGCGATATCCGGAAGCGGCGGCGGTTAGAAAGCCCGCGTGCCGGCCCATGATAACGGCGATATAGACACCCGGCAGCGCCCGGTTATCAAGATTGACGCCCGCGATGGCGAGCGCAACGTACCGCGCCGCCGATCCATATCCAGGACAGTGATCGGTCACGACCAAGTCGTTGTCAATGGTTTTCGGAATGTGGACGCACCGGCATTCGTATCCTTCCGCATCAGCGAACTCGTTGACGATCCGGCATGTGTCGGATGAGTCGTTTCCACCGATATAGAAGAAATAGCGAACGTCGTATTTTTTGAACACGCTGAATATCTTGCTGCAGTATTCCTTATCCGGTTTATCACGGGTGGATCCAAGAGCCGCTCCGGGAGTCAAGGCGATTTGTTCGAGGTTGTGGGAAGTGGCCTGGCTTAGATCAAGGAAATCTTCATTGATGATTCCACTGACGCCGTGACGGGCGCCATACACATGGGTTACTTGGGTGAATTTCCGGCATTCCAGCGCGGCGCCGACGACACTCTGATTAATGACCGCCGTAGGGCCGCCCCCTTGGGCTATGATCGCTTTACCTTTTAGTTCCGGCATTCAAATTCTCCTGGTTAATGAAATGGATTTGTACGATATAGAGATACCGTCTTAGTTTATATCTATAAGTTTATTTTCTACGTTTTCTCATTCAAGCGGCGTGGTGATCCTATGAGAAAGAAACAAAGCAAACATGAGGCTCCCGCGCCATCAAAATGGGCAGACAATGCACGATCGAATAACTTAAATCATATATGATTATACATGCTGTCTGTTAGCCAATTATCAGTATGGATGAAACAGATACCAATCGAATGATTGTATGAAAAAATAGAATACCAAGTATTGAAATTATAAATTCAGATAAACCATCATGATTGAGATCACAACTGCAAATGAAAATGAGTGGCAGAAGAAATCGCGGACGAGAAAGCCTTCGAAACTCATTTTCACATAAATCAGTACGGAAAGGTTTCATTCATTTCCGCGTCAGAGAGTTCCTTGATATAGGAGCCAATCCGGTCCACTAGAATATCGATCAATTGTTTCCCTTTTTCCACTGTGGCCTTTTTCGGATTACCCACGCCGCAGTTTTTCGTAACAAGATGAAAGGGGCGTGTGACCTGGGCCCATCCCCGGTTGACGGCTTCAAATGGGGACGGCTTTTCCGCTCCATCATCCGCTTTCGAGAGATCGATCAATTCCGGAAATAGATTAAGACAGACACTGGTTTCCATTTCTCCTCCATGATCGCCCACGTCATCAAAGATTTGTGGATAGACATCTTCGGCGACGCGATACCAATCAACTAAGCTGACGAAAACCTCGGTCTGATTATAGAATTCTCGCAGCGTATGTTTGAAACTATTCCCGCCGTGCCCATTCAAAATGATAAACTTTTTGATCTCGTGCGCTTCCAAGGAATGGAGAATGTCCTGAATAATGATATCCAATGTGGAAGGCTGCAAGGACATGGTCATGGGAAATCCCATCAGATTACTGTCAACACCGTATGGAATACAAGGAAGCAGGACCACTTTGGCGCCGAGTGAGTGGGCGCGTTCACAGATCAAATCCCCCAACCGTTCCGTCGTGATCGCGTCCGTTCCATAAGGCAGATGAAGATTATGGGGTTCGGTCGCGCCGATGGGCAGGACGGCGACTTCATAGGGATGTTGGCGAACATAATTCTGATTGACTTCAAGCAATTTCCATGGCTTCATACGATCTCCTCCAAAAAATTTCTATACCGTTATGTGCGGATACTCAAGGCTAGTGATAGATCTCAAGAATCTCCACATCGAAGGTTTTTAAAGAATTCCGCAAACCTGTATGGAATTCCCCGGTTCAAACTATCGGAGTTGAAACAACAAGTTTCAAAAAAGAAATACTATACACCAAGTGGAGAGTGTCAATCGAGACGCTGCAGAGATACGAAGTCGAAGTGAACTGATGCGTCACTCTATCGAGGAGCCTCACAGTCGAATGGAAATCCATCACTCTATAAAATCACGAAGTTTGCGGCTGCGATTGGGATGGCGGAGTTTTCGAAGGGCTTTTGTTTCAATCTGGCGGACGCGCTCGCGGGTCACTCCGAAACGATTGCCGACTTCTTCCAAAGTGCGTTGATAGCCGTCTCCGATACCAAACCGGAGACGCAGAACGGTTTCTTCGCGCTCCGTCAGAGTTTGCAGCACGACTTCCAGCTGGTCGCTCATGATATGATCGGAGGTGGAAGCGGACGGAGAAAGAATGGTTTTATCTTCGATGAAATCGCCAAAGTGCGTGTCACCATCATCACCGACGGGCGTCTCCAACGAAATGGGCTGCTGCGCGATTTTAAAGACGGCGCGGATTTTATCCACCGGCATATCGATCAATTTCGCGATTTCATCGGGGGAGGGTTCGCGGCCGTTTTCCTGGACAAGGCGGCGGGAGACGCGGGTGATTTTGTTAATCGTTTCAATCATATGAACGGGAATCCGGATGGTGCGAGCCTGGTCGGCGATGGCGCGGGTGACGGCCTGACGAATCCACCACGTCGCGTAGGTGCTGAACTTATAGCCCCGCCGGTACTCAAACTTATCCACCGCCCGCATCAAACCGATATTGCCTTCTTGGATCAAATCAAGGAACTGCAAACCCCGGTTGGTGTAATTTTTAGCGATTGACACCACGAGACGAAGGTTGGCTTTGACGACGTCCATCTTTGAAAGATAAGCCATATTATTCCCTTCATTAATCTTCTCGACGATGCTAGTGAAATTGGAGGGACTGTCTTTGATTTGTTTGTTCGCCTTCGCTTTTTCTTCTTTCGCGTGCGCCAAAGACTTGCATAATTGCACCAATTCACCGCGGGATTTTCCCGTGCGCTTCTCCAATTCACTCCGGCCGAAGCTGGTATGTTTTAATTTCCTGTATAATTCCCAGATTTCATTGACGGGCAGTTGGAGCGTTTCCTCGATCCGCTTCGTTTCTTTTTTCGCGTTGATGACTTTTCGATGCAGTTCAATGAGATGATTGGCGATCTTGCCGATTAATTCATGATCGAATTTCATCTTAATCAGCATTTCACCAAGCCGGGCTTTCATGCCGTACAACTTAGGAAGGTTCTTTTTATTACTCCGCCGTTCCAAGGCGGTGATTTTTTCGTAAGCTTTTTCGATTTCCGTAAATTTTCGACGCAGATCCGCAATGATGGTTTGGCGATCGTTATCCGTGAACTGCTCTTTCAAATCAAAATTCTGAATCACTTCTTCCAGGCGGACATCTCCCCGTTCCAACCGGTCAAGGAGAGTTCTGATTTCTTGATAGGCGGTTTTACTGCGGGCCAACGCCTTACAGACCAAAAACCGTCCTGTTTCAATTTTCTTCGATAATTCAATCTCTTGTTCCCGTGTTAAAAGCGGGACACGTCCCATTTCCCGCAAATACAACCGTACAGGATCATCCACCCGGACTCGATCTTCTTCGACCGATTCTTCTTCCTCCGGTTCTTCTTCCTCTCCGCTGGCGCTATCCCGGCTGGATTGTTTTTTAGTTTCTTCCTCCTCGTTCTCTTCTTCCTCTTGTTCTTCGAACCGATTCACGACGGCAATTCCTCGATCGTTCAAGGCGATAAAGATATCATCAATGTCATCCACGCTGATAGTTTCATCGCTGATCATACGATTGACATCATCGTAGGTTAACCGCCCGTTTCGCTCTTCCAGTTCAATCAGTTTTCGGATCTTTGTGCCATTGACACTCAAAGAACCATTATGCGTCTTCTTGACTTGAAAAGCTTTCGCCATGGATTGCATCTCCCTTTAGAGACAATGTGGACACGTGTCAGTCCACAGAATCCACTTAGACTATTCTGGTCTCAACACCCAACGCATGGCAATTTGTAGCAAATAATCCTCTTCGGAAGGTAACAACGAGGGATCGTCTAACTGACGTCAGTTCGAACGGGGCGATGAGAGCTCAGCGCCTTTTCCGTTTCTAGTCTCATCCTACGCCTCGGTCCGTTCCACTCTTCATCCCTAACCACGGATTCCTTATTACCGCATTTCAATAGATACGACCGAAATAAATACAAGAAAAGTATAGACACGTCCTGTCAAGCATACAAGAGTTTTCTTTCGAGGAAAACAAAAGAAAAAAAATCTCTCATTTTCAGTTTGCAACGCTTTACTTTCTTCCATCTCTCGCTCTCAGATCCGGTGAAAACGATTCTTCTGTTACGGATAAATCGATTTAAACAATCGCGCTCACAGCGTTCTTCCCTTTCGTCAGAAACGTATTACTATTGTATTTGATTGCTTGTTGGAGAATTAAAAATTGCTGGCTGGATTCATCCACGTCATAAAAAGGATACGAGAATGAATGAATTGCTTAGCGAATTTATCGCGTTTTTGAAAGAACGAAAAAAATTCTGGCTCATGCCGATCGTCGTCATTCTGTTATTGCTCGGAGCTTTAATCGTATTGACGGAGACCTCTGTTATCGCGCCGTTTATTTACACGATTTTTTAATCCATCGCGGCGCCTGCGAATCTCCACGTTCGTCATATCCTCACGATTGAGCGAGCAAAGGGGGGGGGGTCGTTGCGTCTTCGCTTTTTTACGAGATCATCGTACAATGAATTTTTCCTGCCCCAATCAAGCCGTTATTGATTGATTTGGAAAGAATCTACCTATGTTCTATGGAGGACTGCTATGAGTATGAGTGTTCGAATCCGATTGAGTGTGATGATGTTTTTGCAATTCATGGTCTGGGGGGCGTGGAATATCACACTGGGCGCATATCTTGGCCATCTCGGTTTCAGCGGCGTAGAGATCGGCGGGATTTTCGGCGCCTTTTTCCTGGCTTGTTTAATCTCTCCTTTTATTGGCGGACAGCTGGTTGACCGTCTTATGCCGACACAGATTTTTCTCGCGATCGTTCATCTGATCGGAGGCGTGTTGCTTATCGTATTAGCCGGCATTACTGAATACAGCAGTATGTGGTGGGTGATGTTGATTTATTCCTTGCTGTATGCGCCGACCTTAGGTTTAGTCAACTCCATTAGTTTTCATCATATTGAAAATACAGAACGGGATTTCGGAACGATTCGCGCGTGGGGCACTCTTGGTTGGATCGTGGCGGGTTTATTCCTGTCGTTCTGGTGGTCGAAGATCCAGCCCTTCCCAATGAAATGGGATGAAATCACTGACGCCGCAGTGAAGACACAATATCTCAACATTGAGAGCATGCTTTTCACAATCGCCGGGTACGTATCCCTTCTTTACGGGCTATTCTGTTTCGCGCTCCCGCATACGCCGCCGGCGAAGGAGAGCGCCAGCCCGTGGGCTTTTATCGACGCGCTGAAATTATTAAAAGATCCAAACTTCGCCATTTTCATGTTGATCGCGTTCGTCGTTTCCACCGAATTGATGTTCTTTTATATCTTGACACCCGGTTTTCTTGCTGAGATTGGAATCTCATCAAGTTATGTGCCCGCATTTATCACGATCTTCGCGCAGGGCGCGGAAATGTTGACGCTTCTTCTTTTAATGCCTTATCTCCTCCCCCGCTTGGGAGTACGAAAAACGCTCGCCGTTGGCGTGCTAGCTTGGCCGATCCGATACGCGGTTTTCAGCCTAGGATATCCCTGGTGGTTGGTTGTCGCATCATTGACCCTGCATGGAATCTGTTACATCTTCTTCTTCATTGTCGCGCAAATCTATGTGGATAAAGTCGCGCCTAAACACATTCGCGCGTCCGCGCAAAGTCTTCTGACAATTATTACGTTTGGTTTAGGACTGACTTTGGGGAGCTGGTTCGTCGGTTGGATTCAGGATCTTTTCACGATTGATGGTGTAATAAACTATCGCAGTTTATTCCTCGTTCCCTGTTTTCTGACCGTCGCCTGCGCATTTGCTTTCCTATTCTTCTTTAAAGAGCCGGAGGCGAAAGCAGAAGAGGAAACAATTCAGTCATAAATCGGATTGCCCCTTTCAGCGCTCAACCGATTATCCATATAACCACTCCTTCACATACCTGATAAACTGGTTCTCCTACTCTATCTACAATACCGTATTCTTATGAATGATTTAACGGTCAAACCAATGTGACATTTGCTACAATCCATCGTATAGACACAAGGATAAAATGAATGAAGAAAATCCGGCCTCCGTCAAATAAAATGTCTATCTTGCGATCAGCTAAATAAGGCTATAATACAAGTGAATTCAGGAAGCAGAATTGATCGTGTATACGTTGCGCATTCGGGACGGGGAGTATAAACCAGTATGCTGGATACTGAATATACAAACGGCAGGAGCGATAAATTCCGTACATCAATTGTCCCTCTTTGGATTCTTTTTTCCTTACTTATGGTGGGATGCGCCCAAAGTATCCTCGAACCGGGAGATTTTTTAAAACCACCCAGTTTTATCGATCCCAGTGAGGAATTTGGACACGTGCGAACAGGCAACGTAACCGTGCCGGCCAATACGAATATTTTTCTAGCGGACGCGCCCCGCGACACAGTCATTGAATACGCGATGGGTGATCAACGAGACACGGCGCTTGAAAACTCTCCAATAAAAGTATTGGAAGGGGTTATCTCCGGCGGGGAAACCTTGGATATCTATGCGAATGGAACTGCCCGTCATATCCCGGTTTCAACCATCCGATTAAATCCCGACGGAGGCGCTAACATCATCAAAGCTGGCCCCCTGTTTGAATACAAAGCGATTCAAGGTTCAATCGGCGCTTTAGTCGGCATGTTCAGCAATAAACGGCAGCCGTTTCTCATCGGCCGTCATCTTCGAATCCAGGCGCCGCGCGGCGCGCGTTTTCTCTATCTTGCCATGTTGGATTATCCAGGCGCGTCATCTAACAATGAAGGAGAATATTTCGTAACGATTGACGTCATCCGGCGTTAGGCGCCCGCGCGTTCTAGGAAGTAATTATGAAGAAACATGTTATCGTTTGCTTCCTCACGGGCTGGTTCATTCTCCTGACCAACTTTTCTGCGATTTCCACACCAGATCCCCTTCTCCATCCCCTCCGGCGGATAAAATGTCCATACAAAACCATCGCTTACCGGGATTGGTGGTATTGGAAATATACCATCGATGTGGAAGCGGACAACATGGAATCCGCCATCTCACGCTTGATCTCTTTCTTCGAATACTATTTATGGGGATGGGATGAGCGGGATCAGCGATTTTTTGGCATTCCATTGATCTACGAATACGCGCCATTTCCTGCCGATCAGCTTCCATTCACAGCTCATATCCGCAGCGATTCCCCAAAACTCTCCTTGGAATACCTCTGCAAGAATACAAAAGGCCTGTTCCGGAGTCATCTGCTCCAAGACCGGGTATTAGTGATCCGAAAAATGACTGATTCCATTCTTCTTGAAACGAAGATTAAACGAATCAAGAGAAGACAAATCTCCATCGCCGATGCTGTCAGCCTAGTCGTGCAAAAGGCCAATCAGCAAAACCAACAAACGGTTATCCGTTTCGAGCACCCCGATCGTATCCGAATTCGAGGACGAAAAGGTTTTGAACAATTCGCGATCTTTCAAACACTTCCCGCGACCATTTTGGATTACAAAATCGATCTCGACACTTCGGGCAATAATCTCATGAACGCACTGACCGATATTTTGATCGCGCAGCCCATCCCCTTTTATTTAACTTTGAAACCAGATTATGAGCAGGGAAGGAATACATACCGGCTCAGTTTTGATACGCTGCCCGATGTTCCGAGTGATGTTTTTTCCGATATAAATAAGATCAAAAAAGGTCACATCTCGCCCGAAGCCTATCCATACAGTCCAGAATTCATCGTTCCCAGAAGCCCCCGTGACACTCTGGATATGCTGAAAAAGTGAATTTTATCAGGGCCATTCTTTCACTCTTTCAATCGAATCATTATTGATCTATCCAGTATGTTTTATAAATTTATAGGTTAATTTTAATTCTTTCACCTTTATATATGGCTATCTATCTATATTATAGATCTATCACTCTAGGATAAAGGAGGTGAACCGGGGGCTTTCTCTTGATTTTAAAAAACCAAAATTTAATAAACAAAGGAGAATGATCAATGAGAGTAGTACAAATTACTATAGTATTAGGATTATGCGGAGTATTGGCGGCCTCGGGTTGGGCGCTTGATGTGGAAGTAAACAAATCCGGTCCCGTTACAACGATTCAAGATGCGGTTGATCAGATCGGCGATCAAGGCGGTGTCATCACAATCACCGACAGCGGTATCTATGAAGAGACGGTGTTGATCGGAAGCGACATGGCGAGAACCGGTCAGCCAATCACACTCACATCGACCCAGACAGGTGACGATCGTCCTGTGATTTCACCTCTCGCCACATTAGGGCCGTTTGTGGAAGCGCAACGAGCCGACCGATTGGCTGGGGTGGCTCTCTTCATCGATGGCAGCATAATCTCAAATGTGATTTTAGAAGCCAACCCAGATGCGCAGGGAGTCGGCGCAAACGGAAGTTGCGCCCTTTTCGTGATGGCGGATAACGTCACGATGGAGAACGTCCTGGTCCGTCCTCGCGCAGGAACGGCTGGAGAAACCAATTATCCCAACTCCGCTGTTTTCTATGCGCAGGAAGGCGCTGGGGAAACCGCCGAAGCGGGAGGACGCAATTGCAACGGCTGTGTCGTCCGCAATTGTGATTTTATGGGCGTCGCTACGGATGGAGTGACTGAACCCACCGTTGATGGGATGACCTGCTTCTTAAATTCGAAAGAAAACGGCCAGTTTGCGACCTTCTTGCGAACCGACCATTTCACCAATAGCGACGATCAACAGGTGACGATTACAGTCGAGAATAGTACGTTCCGTTATTCCTACGACGCGGGTCTCTTCTTCTCCAACCGCGCAGGGGGAGCGGGAAGATTGACACTGGATGTGAAAGATTGCTATTTTGACGCATTCGGTAAATTTCAGATCGGCGTCCGGGGCGTATGGCTGAATGTCGAACGCTCTATTTTCAGCCGAGCCTGCCAGGGCAATCATGGAGATGGTGAAAATTCAGCGATCCGCATTCAAGAGCAAAACGGCCGTATCCCCGACGCGAATATCTCCAATTGTCTCTTCGTCAATTGTGGCGGCGCCTATGCGAAAAAAGCGTATTACGGCGGTGTAAACAATCACAACGCGGGCGTTGTCAACGTGAATCATTGCACATTCGATCTCTGCTGTTCCGGCGTGACGTTGAATAGTCCAAAACCGGAAAGCGTTTTGAATGTCAGCAACTGTATCTTTAATCGTATCGGTTACAACGCCTCCCCCGCCATTGATGAAGTGGGCTTGCTTCCGGAAACAACCGATCCTTATGTCCTTTGGTATTCCGCCAATTTTGAATCAGGCGGCAACATATCCGCCGTCTTCAACAATTACACAGATTCAGGGAACGGTGAATTGAATGTCACCAACTGCATCGTAAACGACATCGCGGAAGAGGACAGCGGTGAATATCTTCCCGGCGATCCTCCTCTTGGTACACGACTTTCGGCGGGCACAGTGAATATGACCGACGTGACACGCGCCGATCCCCAATTCGCCAATCTCGATATGAACGGAGATACGCCCTACGAATTGGCTGAAGGCTCCCCCGCCATCGACGCCGGTGTTGATGGAGAACCAGCCGCTGGCGACCTCGATCTCGATGGTTCCGCCCGCCCTTGCCGGTTCCGCCGTTGATATTGGCGCGCAGGAATACGGTTCAGAAACCGCTGTACTAGAATGGTCTATCTGGTAAGAACATAATCCCTTCTACTGAAATCCAACAGGACGTGTGTTACAGCGCGTCCTGTTTTTCTTTTCATGAAGAGATCCAATCCATCGACAGAAATCCCCAATAAATCAAATCAATCGAGGTATAATTGTAATTTAAAATATATACAATACCCTTTTATGTAAGCATTGTGATTTTTAACTGGTCTTATAGCGTAGTAATCTTTATTAATAGGTTGCCTTCTACAATGAAAACTCTCACGTCTCGATTGAAATATCGCTTCTGGTTTCCAGTGATTTTATGGACCGGACTGTTCCTTCCAGATTCTTTGTGGCCGTGCAGCGTCCCAGTGTTTCGATATGCGCTGGAACGCTGGCCATCCGATATCTTTGAATTAGCGGTCTTCCATGAAAAGCCATTCACTCCGGAAGAAGAAACCATTTTGGATCAACTCAAGCAGTACGCCGTCAATGAGACTACGAAATCCAATTACGCGTTGTCTACGATTGATGTGACAAATCCAGAGATCCAAATTCCGCAGACTCTATTGGATGAACGTGGACAAGATCCATACCCATGGGCGGTGGTTCTCACTCCCCTCCACTATGGAAGAAACCGGACAATCGCCTGGAAAGGCCCCCTGTCCTCTACAATCGCAACAGAAGTGGTACATTCTCCAATACGGCAGCAAATCGCCCGGCGGATTACAGATGGACAAACGGCGGTCTGGGTGTTTCTGGAATGTGGAGATAAAGAAAAGGATGATAAATTCGCTCAAACTTTGCAAATCCAACTAGACGCGCTCAATGAGGCTCTCCAAATACCTGAATTGGAGGAAGAAGAGGCATACGATCCGATCAATCAGTTGTATAGCGGCATAGAACTCAAAATCGAGTTTTCCATGCTGCGCCTCTCCAAAGAGAATCCAGAAGAAACTGTATTCATCAAAATGCTTCTCGAAAGTGAAAGCCGATCTCAAAGAGTACCAATCGGAGCCAATGACATTCCCAGTGTTCGGACGCGGCCGCTTACTCTATGCGCTGGTTGGAGAAGGAATCAACGCGGATAATATTTCCGAAGCGTGCCAATTCATGGCGGGGCCTTGTTCCTGTGTGGTGAAAGACTACAATCCTGGGACCGATCTGTTAATGACGGTTGATTGGGAAGCTTCGCTGGACAACTCCTTTGTCAGTGAAGAAGAGATCGCCCGCTTTTTCGGCGCCCCAGATGTTGAAGCGAAGACAATGAGTTCATCGGTTTCTTTCACGGGCAAAACGAACGCGGGCGCAAATCAATCCAATCCGATGTTTGGCAGTCTCATCATCGCAATCGCGATAATCGCAGGCGCCAATATCATCCCTCGCCGCTTTCCTGCTGCGGAAGAAGTTTCAAAAAAGAATATAACATCCCTTCCCAATCTTCTAATCCCAATCGTTGATTTCCTTCCCAAGATAGAATAAAGTGAGTTAAAACTATTCTTATTAGGGAAGGAATCGATCATGAAACAGAATCGGCGGGATTTTATAAAAACGGCTCAACACACCGTGTTGGCTTCCGCACTGGTCAGTGTAGGCTCTCATCCAATCCTAGGCGCGAACGAACGGATTCGCATGGGAGGTATCGGCGTTGGCGACCGGGGAACCGACCGGCTTCGCGCCGCTCAGCGTCTGGGCGCAAAGGTAGTGGCGCTCTGCGATGTGAATGAATTGATGCTGGACCGGGCTCAGAACAGCTTGGGAGGTGAAGCGGACCGGTATAGCGATCATCGAAAGATCCTTGAACGGAAAGACATTGACGCCTTTGTGCTGGCCACTCCTGACCACTGGCATCACGACATCTTTCTCGACGCAATGGAAGCCGGGAAAGACGTATACCAGGAAAAACCACTCTCTCATACCATCGAAGAAGGCAAGAGCATGGTCGAAGCGGCGCAAAAAACGGACCGGGTGGTTCAAATCGGAAACCACCGCCGCAGTGGGAAACATTGGCATGACGCGTATCAACTCATCAAAGAAGGCGTGATCGGTGATGTGAAATGGGTGCGGACCTACGACTGCCGCCATTGGGCCGATGGGGATCCTTACCAAGCACGGGGACACGATAAAAATTTATATAATCCAGATAAATTGGATTGGGAGCGATTTCAAGGCAACGCGCCTAAACACCCCTATCATTCCGACCGCGCCTCCGCCTGGCGGTGGTATTGGGATTACGCCGGGGGCCTCTTAACGGATATCGGAGCGCATAATATCGATGTCGCGATGTGGATGACAGACTCAACAACGCCGAAATCGGTTGTTTCTAATGGCAACGTCTATCATCTCGATTTCTGGGAGACGCCCGATATCTGCCATACAACGATGGATTTCGGACATTGCAGCGTCGATTTTACCGCGCAATTCGTGAATGGATTTGAAGGATACGGACATACAATTTATGGAACGAAAGGAACCCTCGTTCAAGTTCATCCTACAATCACGGTTTATCTTCACGAAAAAGGTAAAACGCCGGTAGAAACCTGGGAGATGAATGATGAGGGGATCGATCACATGCGGAATTTCCTCGAATGCGTGAAATCCAGGGAAGAGACCAATTCTCCCATCGAGACCGCGCACCAAGTCATTACCGCCTGTCATTGGAGCAATATCGCCTACCGGGAAAACCGCAAGATTCTACTTTGATTTGACAAAGAAACTTTTACTCTGTATCGATGAGTTCTCCCATCACGTTCACAGGTTCGATTACTGTGACGTTCTCCTTCGGCAAGACCGCCAAGAGATTCGGCAGGTCATAGACTTCCAAAGCGCCGTGGACAGCGTTGATCAATTGGTTTTTCGTCATCGTGGAATGCAATACATTCGACCAGGAGATAAGAGAACGGCGCAGTTCAAGCGATGTAATCAATTCCGGCTCTAAAGCGGCGGCATGAAGCGCGGGGGGGCCCAATTCACCGATTCCAACAAGATGAACCGGCCGGGGAGCGCCATCGTTCTCGTAATTCGCCATCAGCCGGGCGATGGAGAGAATGTCTTCGGCCCGAACTCCTACGTACGTTTTATCGAGTAAATAAGCGGAGAAAGAGTCCTGCCAATCGTTTCCAAAGTGTTGATCCCATCCTTTGCTCCCTTCCTGAAGATGGGTTTCACCTACGCCCCGCATATCCACGGCTACAACGATCTCCCCCGCTTTCACACGTTTTTCGATCGGTCCTTCCGGCGCCGCGTCTACGTGTTTACCTTCATCGTGAAGATAGAGGCAGCTTTTTCCGTTATTGGTATCCGGGATAAACGCCAAGGCGGGAAGCCAGACTTTTCTATCTTTCTCCGGTAGTAAAACCACTTTGTCGATGTGATATCCATCTCGTTCAATCGAATCGAGAACTTTGAATTCAATTTCAGGCAATTCATCCAACGGGCGGATCTTGGCGATTGTTCGAACGCGGTCAAGCGCTTTCTTTTTATCCGTGTCACGCCAGAATCGTTCGCGTTGTCCAGCCAGTTTTTTCTCTCGATCCAGATTAAGATCGTAAACGGAGCGCGCGCCTTCCATGAGCATCACCTGGCCGTCCGGCGTACATTGGATTTCCTCTTCGGTTAATACTGAAAAATCCGGTTCTGTAACAGCGTCATCCATCTGCAGCAGCCAGCGCCGCATCCAACGAGCCATCCCTGTGCGTAATTGAATGGAAAATCCATGCTCTGCGTCCGTTTCGATTATATTCACCCGTTCGGCGAATCCCATGCGGGTATAGAAACGTTTCGCTTGGCGGAACGTGTACCACGATCCATTGATATCAAAAAAGTCGCGCGTCGCAGTACACATTAACGTAGGTTTGGGAGCGCGCATCATGATGTAATCGGAATGATCCATACCAAAAGCGATCTGCCCGTGAATGTTTTGTTCCGCGTCTTGCGGATCTTGGTTGCGCAATGTGGTTAGAAAACAGCTGGGAGCGGCGCAGACAATCCGTGGGTCCAGGGCCATTAAGTAGCTTGTCAACGTGCCGCCGCCGGAATTGCCTGTGCAGCCGATGCGTTTTGGATCGATCTCTTTCCGGCTGTTAAGATAATCGATGCTGCGCATTCCGTCCCATATCCGGTAGGATGCGGTGTTGCGGCCGACAAGAATACTGCCTACGCCGGTCATCGTATGCCCCAACGTGCCACCAATAATAGGA
Organism: bacterium; assembly: GCA_963663405.2. Taxonomy (GTDB): domain Bacteria; phylum Hinthialibacterota; class Hinthialibacteria; order Hinthialibacterales; family Hinthialibacteraceae. The sequence goes on from CAXXSM010000091.1 coordinate 61,294, forward strand.
GAGCCGTTCGAATCCAGTAGCTGATAGCGCTCCCCCTGGTCGATCGGATCGTAACAGAGCGCCGCTATGCCATTCAACGCCAGCAGAATGCACGCTCGTTGGTACACATCTATAGCTTTCCCATTGCCACTGTGACCACATGGAACGAGGACACCAGGATACGGTGGTTCACTATCAGGAAGGAAGAGCGCGGCGGTCACGAAATGGTTTGGATGGCTTTCGTAAATCACCTTTTCGACGGAATAACCATCCCGCTGGAGACGTCCAGTTATCCGGGCATTCAGTGGTGTTCGTTTGGGCTGACCACCGATTTGCTCGAGAAAGAAATTCCGCATCCGCGTCTGATGCGCGAGCAATTGCTCCTTTGTTTTAAGCGCTTCATAGTTCTCTTCCCGGCGATCGAAGGCTTCATACGTAAGACCGCGCCAATACTGTGTCATCATCTGGTCAACGCTGACGCCGTCAATCTGATCCGGCAAGACATCCAGATCATCCGCAGACACGAACCCAACCATGAATAGGCCAATCGATAGAATTATAAACCGTATCATTATGAATCCCCCTCAGATAGAATGTTCTCATCATACAGGCCTTCTCACTCAAAATCGAGTGCGGATAAGACCAATTCATAAAGCGTTCTTTTCAGCAGAATAATGGTTTGGGATTCATTAAAAAAATCTAGCCAAATATATTTGAAATTAAGTTCCTGCAAATTCTTTCAATTAAAGCAGCCCTCTCGGCTGCTCGGTCTTACATGTAGGAATACTGAGAGACAAATTCGCAGATTGGCCTTGAAAGAATCTAAAAAAAATCTCACAAAAATTGATTTCCTGTCTTGAATTCATTTCACGGGCTTATATAATTTTATTTCTGTTTGGCGTATACGCCGAACCGTTCTAATAAGAACCGATGTTCCCCTGTAGCTCAATCGGTAGAGCAATCGGCTGTTAACCGATGTGTTGCAGGTTCAAGTCCTGCCGGGGGAGCCAGATTACAATCCGCTGAACAAAGCGGTTTATACTATACGTGAAATCCCGTGGAGAAATCTGCGGGATTTTTCTGTTATAACCTTCTCGTACCTTTCATCTGATGATAAATCATTTCATTGGACACTACCACCACAAAATGCTACATTCCTTACCGGTCATCATTATCAAACAGGATCAAGGGAGGTGTTGCGAATGACCGAAGAGATCATCAAGATCGAAAACCTCATACGCCGGTTTGGCAAGACCACCGCGTTGAACAACGTAAGCCTCCACATGCCGGAGGGAATCGTGCTAGGTCTGGTGGGAGAAAACGGCGCGGGGAAAACGACTTTGATCAAACATATCCTCGGCCTGCTTCGGGCCAAGGAAGGAACGGTTCGCGTTTTTGGCAAAGATCCAGTGGCCCATCCGGAATATGTGCTGAGCCGTCTTGGTTACCTCTCGGAAAACCGGGAAGACCTGCCTGGCTGGATGCGGATTCAGGAACTGTTCCGCTATACACAAGCGTTCTATCCCAAATGGGATCATCCGTACTCCCTTAAACTCTGCGAAACGTTCGGCCTCGATCCAGCGCAGAAAATCAAGACACTATCCAAAGGGCAACGAGCCCAAGTTGGATTGATCAACGCCTTGGCTCACCGGCCTGAATTGCTCCTGCTTGATGAACCTTCTTCCGGATTGGATCCCGTGGTCCGTCACGATCTTCTTGCCACGGTCATTCAAAGTGTGGCTGAAGAGGGACGCAGTGTCTTCTTCTCCTCTCATCTTCTCGAGGAGATCGAACAAGTGTCCAGCCGTGTTGTCATGATGCACAAAGGGAAAGTTTATGTTGACAGTCCACTTGCTGATATTCAAAACGCCTATTGCTACCTTGAATTGGGAATGGAATCTTTCCCGGTGAGTCCTCCCGCATTGCCAGGAATGATATGGTCTAAGAGGAACGATTCACACTGGAATATCCTCTGTAAGGAAGATATGGAAAAGGTAAAACAACGAGTCACAGAATCAGGAACGAGTTTGCTACAGGCAAAGCGGCCGTCTCTTAACGAAATCTTTGTCTCCTTGGTCAAGGATGATTGGGGGAGGTGAGTATCGTGTTTTCCATGACGGCTCAAATTATATTGTGTTTCGCGCGCCGGATTTGGATCAAATTGTTTTGGGTGATTCTAGGTTGCAGCGCCGTATTTTGCGCGCTGCGGTTTCTAAAAGAGATGGAATATGGAATATCGGATCCACTGAACTTACATTGCCTTATCGGCATTCAGATACTTTTCGGACTAACATTTCTTATTCTTGCAACTGGAATTGAACGGTCAAATACTGGATTCCCCAATCGGATGTTCGTTTTACCTGCCAACACAGCCTTCCTCGTTTTCGCTCAGATGCTATCCGGAATGCTTGCCGGGGATGTTCACATACGTGGCCATAGCGGGAATGGCGTGGACAATCCTTGGAACGCAATGGCCGTTCCTTGGGCCTTCATTATTCATTGCGCTATTCCTGGCGGTGAATATGACGTTCTTTTGGTTCTCGGACCGGAACTGTCAATCGAAAAAGTACTACCTGCGATACTGATTTGGGCCGCGCTTCTTTGGTGGATCGGAAAGCGGTATGGGATTGATAGCATGCCCATCCATCCTTCAACATACTGGACACATGTCACAATAAGTGAATGGCTGACGATCGTATTGTTAATGACGGGCGTTTATGGGAATCGCGGTGGTTGGAGTTTCAATGGACCGGCGGGGCGAATCCCTAGAATTCAAGAAGGGAAAAGAATGGTTGGGGAAGGATATCTTAATCGGATTTCAGGGAGGAAACCGACCGTTCTACAACTCAACCACCGCTCAGCTCTGGTTTGAGGGGCGAGAGAGAGGCCATTTGTTGCCAGCGGCCAACGCTTTGATTCAATTCCTCACATTAACAGCTTGTATCTGCGGTTTGTTGGATGGAGTGGGGATGGCATATCTTATCCTTGGAACCGTGTTTTTACCTCTTTTATGTCCTTTCTTTATCGGGCTCATGACCGGCTCGTTTGGATCAGCCAACGATTCCTCACAAATTGATATCTTCCGGGCGATCCGTCCGATGAGCTCAACAGGCTCTCTTCGAATGTGATGCTGCTTAACGGCGGATTGAGTGTTCTTTATACATGGTTGATCTGGTTGACTTCTTTGGCGCTGATGTCATGTTTCGCACTTATCACGGATTGTTCCGGCGCCTTCTTCACAACTCTCGGCGGCTTTTTAAAAAGGGGTTGGATTTGACTGGCTTCTAATAGGTTTCTGGATTGGGATTCTTTCCTGGACGAATATGGCTTTAGCCGCGTCCACTTCCATGACAGGGAGACAGTGGATCTTTTGGGTGCCAACCGCTGGGATTGGAATCATTGGACTGTCATTCCTTTACTGCCATACCCAAGGGATGATCACGCCGAATCAATACGCTCCAATCATTGAAACGGCCGTCTGGACTTTCGGTTTATTGTGTATCTTTGGAACCATTCTTGCTTTTTATTTTGCGTATCGAAAGTATCTCATCAGTATACGAACCATCAGTCTAGCTTTACTGGGCTGGTTGACGCTTTGTGTATTGGCAGGTTATACCCTATGGCGATTATATGTAATTCTGTTAGAGGAAAGGTAAGTTCCCATTAGGATTGGAAATTGAATACTCTTTCTTGATATGCGCAGCCGGATTTCTTACACTGCCTTTTGCTCCATTGGCGGTGGCGCCCTCTCGCCTTGGCTTGGAATCGTTCGCATTAAGGAGAGAATTTATAAAAATATAAATCTATCAACCACATGAAACGTCGAGAGGATAACACATGCAGTTAATCAGCTGGTTGAAGTGACAGAGCCCTACCCCAAGCCTAGGGAGAGGTAAAGGATTGTTTCATCGATGCTCACCCTCTCAAACTCCCCCAGGCTTGGGTAAGGAATCTTTTACTTCAGATGGCTGACCAATTACCTTTTTTTTAATCGTTGGGCGCCCAACTCTTTAGGGTTTGTGTCATAGTTGAGTTGGCTGTTACTTTCGTTTTACCCAAAATCCAGCGCCGTCCGCTGCCTATCGGATCGGAGTAAGTATCCAGTGTCTGCTCCACCATCACACCGGATACTTTATTAAACTGGATTCATTCGGGCGATCCATGAATTGCGATGGATCGTGGGTTCTTTATCCCGGAATGCCGCCCATTCGCCAGGATTCCACGTTTCCGCCTCTATTCGGAAACGAGGAATCAAAGGCTCCTTATACAGCGCTCTTTGATGATGATGACCGCAGCGCGCTTGCGGTCCCCTGTAAATACAAATTAGGCCGCAAAATTGGGGAGTTATCGGTTGGGTGATGAGGATAAATTGAGTGAAAAGAGCGCTATTGAACGAGGCTCGATAAAAATAAACCAAGTCAATATAATGAAAGCGCTTCGCCTTAAAGGGCTATAAATTTCCGTGGCAACCTTGTGCAAAACAACCTTATTTTGAATGAACAAAGATTTGCTACTCGTCCTAGCAATGTCCTTATTCAAAACGTTCATGTTCCGAATCGGCCAAAGACGCCTGTACAGCGTTGGCATTCGGTTTCGGGAGGCCACGGTTGTTTGTTAATGGATGCGTTCCCAAAATTGGATACACGATTCGCGTCACTACTTATCTTGAATTGCGAGATCATATTCCTGCATGGAAATCGCTTGGCTGGATAATTCTTCACTGGCGGAAGCGGTTTCTTCCGAAGTAGCGGAATTCTGTTGTGTCACTTGGTCAAGAGTTGAAATCGCCTCGCGGATTTGATTCGCACCAGATGACTGTTCCTGGCAAGCGGAAGTAATTTCACCGACGAGTTCCGATGTTTTTTGAATATCGGGCACGATTTGTTGGATGAGATTACCGGCTTCCTCGGCGCCATCCACACTATTGATTGCAAGTTCGCTGATTTCTTTCGCGGCTTCTTGTGAACGTTCCGCCAATTTCCTCACTTCAACAGCCACAACAGCGAAGCCTTTGCCCATTTCACCAGCGCGGGCGGCTTCAATGGCGGCGTTCAGGGCGAGCAAGTTTGTTTGATCTGCGATATCGCGATCAATGATAGCGATTTGATTAGCGATTTTACGCATTGCTTCGACAGTTTTCCACAACCGCGGCTCCACCTTGGTTAGCGTCGTTCGCGGCCTTGCGAGCGATCTCATCCGCCTGAATAGAATTTTGGGCGTTCATGTCAATCGATGTTGTTAATTCTTCGATAGAGGCGGAGGTTTCTTCCAAATTCGCCGCTTGTTCCGTCGAGGCGTTGGAAAGGCTTTGCGCCGAAGCCGAGAGTTGTTCGCTGCTGGACGAGACTTGCTCGGACGCGGAACTGATTTCCAGCATTATTTTATTTAAATTACTCGACATGAGATTAAGCGCATTGGCCATTCTCCCAATTTCATCTTTTTGATCGAGATCAATTTGCTGGGTCAAATCTCCATCCGCGACAATCTGCGCGAATTCCATCGCTTTTGTCACCGGACCGAACTATCGCGCGAGTGATTGCGATGGTAATCATTACACCTATAATGATGGCGATTCCACCGACGATAAAAAGAAGGAGGATGGCGTTCGAGTTGGACGCGACGAGTTTGGGACCGAGCTGATCCTGCACACTCATAAAATCAAATTTCACATCTTCGGTTTCTTTGGCAATAACCGGTCCAATCCGGTCGAGTGTATTTTGAATGATTTTATCACGCTCGAAAATAGTTTGTTTCAGGATATTGAATGCTGCTATATATTCCGTTTTTTCTTGAAGGATGGAAGCGAGTTTTTGGCGCCGTTGTGGATTTTGGAGTTCCCGATCCAGTGTAGAGAGACTAGCATCCATTTTCGTAAATTCTTGTTGAACGCGATCCACTTCCGCTTGCGCGTTTGTATCCAAGAATTTCACCACATAAAGACGGGCTAACAGGAGATGTTTCATCGCCACTCCAGAATGGTACGCAGCGGCCATGTCGTTCTCTTGTTCCGCCGAATCCATGATCTGTGACAGCGTTTGTTCCATGAAAGGGCCTTTGACATTCAGCGTATCATAGAGGATGGAATCCCGTTGCTTTCTGTAGTTGACAACTTTTTGAAATGCGGTTTGATATGTCTTGATTTCCTCATCAATGGTATCAATCTTCTTCGCTTGTTCGGGATCTATAATATTGGTTTGCGCCTCGGTTAAGAATTCCGTCATTTTGTCAATGTATTGCTGGTATTCTTGTTGATCTTTCTCACTGCCCGTGATGATGAAGTCCTTCACATTCATCCGAACCATTAGCATGTTTGCCTGCAGCTGACCCACCAAATTAGAATCCCGAGCCATTTCACGATATTGAGTAAAACCAGATGAAGATCCATTTAACGCCTGGTATCCGAAAAAAATGGAAAGGACCATCAAAAACAGCACACATCCAAATCCAAGGGAAATCTTTGTCCTGAGCTTCATATTTTTAAACATTTTATCTCCAATCTTGTTGTTTAATCTTTGTTGTGAAACACTAGCTGTTCAGTCAATGATGTAAAAAAATGTTTAATCTTTTTAATGCAAACGGATCAAATAAAGGTTTTAGCCATATCGTCATTTCATAATAAATGAATGATTAAGACAGATTTTTACCTCCCTTCCGATTGTTTTTCAAACCGTTTATTCATTTCAAGAGTAACATTTTCATAGAGAATATTATACGAATTGAAAAGAAAGAATCCAAATTTCTAACAGTATCGAGTGTTTTCTTCCCAATCGACTAAAAACACATGTTGATTTCTCACCGATTCAGTAATGCAGAATCTGCTATGATCATCAGTCAAGATTGTATTAATAAGGAGGAAAACATAGTAATATCAAATCATTTATTCTTCCTATATCAAAAAATATGCCAAGAATTTCATACGATAATCAGAAAATGAGACAATTGAATCTAAGTCTATATTTTTCAATAAGTTTATGAAATTAAAACCGAGTGCGATTGATTCTCTACCGTGCATTGGATTTAGGATTACATCCATTTATGAGACACTACATGAGACAACTATACACTGTCTAATTAAGGATTTATCAGATTTATTAGATTTGTGAGAATCAATTTATAAAAGAACATGGATTTCAGGTTTCATTTTTATTTTTTATCCTTTATTATTCAGACTCGATATAATTCGTGGAATTTTGATAAATCCCAGTGAAAGGATAAGAGTATGTATACACAATGGTGGTTTAAAAAAAACCGTTTTTACACATTCATGGCGTTCGTTTTTGTTTCGTGCTTGTGTACGGTTGATTCGCATTCGAAGGCGAATGATATTTCTCTCGCGCAATCGTTTCCAGAGGAGCGATTGCGGGAGATCTTGATTCCACAAAATGAGTGGCGGCCGTTTCCAAGAGCGTCAGAACGGGACGCATGGGAATCGATTCCGGATGTAGTGAAACAGGCCATTATCAATCAGGCGGAAGAATACGTAGGAGAGGAAATCACCGGTCTTCCCGCTTCGGTGTACTTACAATTCAAGCGGAATGGAAACCGCCAAAACTATGAAAGGCTCTGGTATGACCGGCGGGAACGGCTCCATGCGCTGGTAACCGCTGAATGTATTGAGAATGAGGGGCGTTTCCTTGACTCGATTGTTGATACAATCTGGGCGATCTGTGAAGAGACCTCGTGGACATGGCCCGCGCATATCGGCCCGCAGAAAGCGGGGACGGGGCTTCCTGATGTGGACGACCAAGTGGTCGCGCTGTTTTCCGCGCAGACATCGAATACGCTTGTTTTAACGAGTTATTTACTCGGCGAACAATTGGATACAATTTCCCCCCTTGATCCGGCGCCGCATCGAGCGGGAAGTTGACCGTAGGATCCTGACACCGGTGTTGACAAAGGAATTCGGCTGGATGGGATATGCGGCCCGCGCGAATAAGAGTTATCCCAACAATTGGAATCCCTGGATTTGTTCAAACGTGATTCTATCGGCTCTGCTGAATGAAAAAGACGAAGCGCGGCGGGCGCGATTGGTTCATAAAGCGCTGGATTGTTTGGATAACTTTTTAACATATTACCCCTCCGATGGGAGTTGTGATGAAGGCCCCAGTTATTGGGGACGGGCGGGAGCGAGCCTGTTTGATGGCTTGGAGCATTTATACAGCGCGACGAAGGGGAAATTCGATCTGTATTCACATCCCTTGATCCAAGAGATCGGCCGGTTTATTTACCGCGTGCATATCATTGATGAATGGTTTGTCTGTTTGGGAGATTGTGACGCCCGGATTACGAATCGATCAAACGAATTGATCTACCGGTTTGGAAAACGAATCGGGGACAATCGTTTGATGGCGTTGGGGGCGTATGGAATTAAGGAAGAAACTTTAGCGGAGAAGGCCAAATGGAACTTTGATTTGAACCGGTATCTTCACCTTGTTTTAGATGGAATTGAACTCGTCCATTATAATCCTACTTCCCAACCGCTGGTCCGGGATGTGTGGCTGGGGAATCCGGATATGCAACTGATGGCCGCGCGGGATAAAGAAGACAGCGCGGAAGGGTTTATATCTCGCCGCTTGGGGAGGACACAACGCCCAGAGCCACAATCATAACGATGTGGGTAATTTCGTTCTCTTCGCGGATGGAAAACCTATCCTGATTGATATCGGACGGCCTACGTATACGCGCCAGACATTCAGCAGCCGCCGGTATGAGATATGGGCGTTTCAATCCGAGTACCACAATCTGCCGACGATCAATGGGATTGAGCAAAAAAACGGGAGGCGGTATGAAGCGAAGGATGTAAGGTATACGAAAAGTGATACGCTGGCGGAACTCGAAATGGATATCGCCGCCGCGTATCCAGAGCAGGCGGATGTGGAATCTTGGAAACGCTCCGTCCGCTTTCACTGGGGGGAGGAAGCGCGGATTGTTGACACATTTATATTGAAAGAAGCGTCACGCGATATTATTGAGAATTTCATCGTGGCAGGTCCAGTGATAGAAAAAGGCCCTGGAACGCTAGTTTTGAAGGAACCGGGAGGAAAGTGTGTCTTTGCTGATGGAATACGATTCCAGAGAGACTCTCAGCGGCGATTGAACGAATCGAGTTGGAGGATTCCAAATTACAGAGCGTTTGGGGAACTCATCTTAACCGGATTCAAATGCAGGCGAAACAGGAGAGGAAAAACGATACCTACGAATTCCGCTTTTCAATGGAGAAATAATTTGCCTCTTCGCTATTTCATGTGGGTAGAGGGTAGAACCTCGAGAAGATTACATTCCAATTTTCCTCTGCCAAACAGATGGTTACGATCAACTTGTAGACGTTTCGATATCTGTTAAGCGACAAGTATTTTGCAGTAGGATTGCCCTCCATCGATCCGTTTGCGGGTCTGGATTTTATCGAAGAAAAAAGAACCATATCTTTATGTGCCGCATGCTTGTGGAGTCTGTGGTCAGGCGCCTCAATAATCTTTCTCATTCCCCCTAATCTTTCGCAGGTGGCTGTCCAAATCTTGTGGGCAACACCGGCAGGAACTTTCTCTTCTCACCCAGAGTATCGGCGGTTTGTCCATAAGATGGCAGAATCCACAAGCCCTCACTCGTTCGGATTACTGATCATGAATCGCAGACCGGAGAGACTCAGCCGGTTTCATCCGGTGTCTTTTGCTTAGTTTGGCGGCTTGCCTGCAGAAACGGGAACGATTCAAGCCGTATTACTATTTCGTGTGGGGCGAGGGAAGAACCTTGGGAAGATTGAATTCCAACTTGCTTCCAATCAAATAGATGGTAGTGATTAAATTGTTGACGTTGCGATAGCCTCTCGCACGGGCCTTGGCGGCTTGGATCAGGCTATTCATCCCCTCCAACAGACCATTGTTTGATTCGCGAAGTAAACCAACGCACCACACCAGCCCAGTGCTCCTTGATCGTTTTCGCGGCCTTGATCATAGGCTCAATCCGGCTGTGAGTCGCCCAATAATACCACTTTTTAAGAAACGATTCCCCCTCCTCCGGATCGTCGAACGAAAACACGTCTTGGAACACGGATCGCAGATGGTAGGCTTTCACCGTCTTCAATTTGCTCCCTCGTACATCTTGAAAAATTTCGTTCCGTTTCTTCTCTTGCTTGTCCGTGAGATTCCATTCATTCTTCAGCCAAATATACTTCGTCCCCTTCAATAATTCGGGATAAATCGCTTGGTCTTGTTTGCGCACTTCGTCCACAGCTTGATTGATAATCCTCATCAGGTGGTATTCATCAAATGTCATTTCGGCGGCCGGGAAATTGGCTTCAATCCCGGATTGAAACGCCTGGGACATATCCAAACAAAATTCCTCCACCTGCTCCGCCTTTCCGTTATGCGTCTCTAAAATCCTCTTTGAACGCCCCCACCGTTTGAGCGTCCTTTCCATCGGTGGCAAACATCACGCTGCGCTCGTCCAAATCCATGAATACGCTGACATAATTGTGCCCTTTGGCCTTTGAGGTCTCATCCACCCCCACCGCCTTCACTCCCGAAAAATCCTCCCTCTCTCGCGCGTCCATCACATAATGAGTCAGCACTCGCCAAATCAGCGTGTCATATTCTCCGACCACTCGGCTGATCGCATTGGCCGTCCATCCCCATTCTCCGCCAGTGCCATGACCAACGCTTCAAATAACAACGTTAAATCCCGCCCCCGGACGGGCCCAGGGAAGATTCACTGTCTTGACTTTATGATTGGGACATTTCACACGAGGTTGCCGGGCGTGTAAATACGTCTCATACTGAAAGAAATTCAGATGCCTCCAAGTGCGTCGTTTCGTATCATGCACTCCACACAGGTTTCCCGCATTCGGGACAGGGAAACAGACTCCCCTCGGGAAAGTCCAGCGTGAGGTGCAAGGTTTTTTTCTTCCTCAGGAAACTCGGCCTGGACGACCTGCCATGGCTCACTCAAACCTAACGCTAACCGGAATAATTCTTGGTATTCTTCATTCCTCTTCCTTCTCTCTCTCTCTCTCTCTCTTGGGATTGGGATCTTTGCCTTTAGCCTGGGCGGAGGATCGGGACCTTGCGGGGACGCGAACTGAGTGCTGACCAAGAAGACTGTCGAAGGACGGTCTAGCACCGCCCTTCTTGTTAGTTTATCTCGTCGGGATTGGTACGTAAGCGATATATCTTCGGGAGGATGGAGGAAAGCCTTCCCCAAATCTACCCACTCGATTCAGCGAAGAGCCAATAATTTAGCTGAGTGTGAATTCACTGATATGCTTATATGGTATTTGGTGACTCATTAAAAGATGCGACCCACCTTTACATATCTCGAAAGTCCTGGAAATCCATTTACATTTTAAATCAGGTCACCGTTTCATTTACTTTTCTTTCCATCAGAAGAATCCTATTTTATTTCCGCCAAACAATTCAATTCGGCCAAGACCTTACTTCGATATTTAATGGAAGAAAAAGCCCCATTCCCTTCCGTGAACTGTTCACTTGCACAGGTATTCATGACCGGCGTTTATTGGCTTCTACAATTCGTGCCTGTTTACGCTATATCCTCGTATTCGTGTGGTTGTCAAAAGGATGACTGCGATCCGGTCGTGGGAATATGGCCGAATATCGCAAAACGTCTGCATCGTCCTAAACTGAAGCCACAGCAATCCGTCAAACCAAAGGAGACTTTTCATTCCGCGTTTCAAATGGATGACATGAGTTCTCTCCTGATTGCCTGCTCATCAATGCCGCTTAGATTACGTGGCAATGATCAGTCTCTGTTTTCCAGTGCGCAAAAAGAGATCGCGTCTAATCTTCAACCGATTCCGGAATGGTTAAAAAAAGAAATTGAAATGTCAAATGAAGAACGCATCAATTTTGCTCATGCGATAGTGAACAGCATGGAATTCGTTCGAACGCAAGGGAAAGCAGGCAAAGATCTCCAACTCGAAATTACTGCAAAAGGATCGGATTGGCTCGCCTTAAGCCCTAAAAAACGACTGAAGAGTGTTTTTAACATAATTATTAAATGGGGCAATCAACACGTTGAACGGTTCTGTGCTCAATGAGCGTGGCCGAGGGAAATCAATTTCATATACGATCAATTGGGATTGGTTTTATCCAAAATGATGATGAGTTAGAAAAATTATGGAAATTGATAGTAACAAATTTTTTAAAATGGAGGTTGATCCCATTTGGCGGAGCGAAAGCAGGCTGTCTAAAAAATAATAGGATTTGTTTTTCTCTAACCGACGCAGGACGTTATTTACTTGGAATCGATACGGATTTTGAGTATGGAGTCGATGAAGAAAAACAGATAATTGTTCAACCCAATTTCGATATAGTCTTTCTTTCGCCTTCTCCAATAGCAGAATCTATGTTAAGCCGGTTCTCGGTACGCACCGGAAAAAAAATCGGAGCGATTTTCAAAATCACACAACAATCGATTTTCAAGGCGGCTTATTCAGGGATGACATCATCGGATGTAATGAGCATTTTGAAGGAGTGTGTTACTAAGAAAATTCCGTCCAATGTCGAACGGGAAATAAAAGGTTGGATAAACCGGTGTCGGCGGATTCATGTTCACTCCTCTATCCTTATCCGGCGCCCAGATTCTGAGACAGCTGGCCGAGTGATGTCTGTTGGAGGAAGAAAAGTCGAATTAATCACAGATACAATTGTTGAATTGAAAGATCCAAAGCAAAAAAATGCTCTACTTCGAAATCTGCGAGAACGAGGTTTTTTTTTGGATTCGTAAGTGGACAAAATATCGTGTAGAAAAAAACTTATTCCGCTATTCAAACTTAGACTAATTAATGTAGAGATTTACATTAATCGACGATTTCGGATTCCACTCCATAAATGACATCGCGCATCGGGATTATTGAAACTCTTTAAGGACCGGTGTGAAAAACGATCGACGGCGCCGCTTCTACCACAGCCTGCTACACTAAGTCAAAGCAATCAACGTTGAATCTAAACCGGTCAGTGTTACGGGAATTGCTTCTCTGAATCGAGAAAACCGAAATTATTCATAATGCGTAAACGTATATGGATATCCTTCTGTTAAATGACCCTGTATGGGGGTAAGAATATCTCCGCTACTGGTGATTCCATTCGACGCGTCATATAAAGATGCATAGGGATGGGGTTGATCAAATAATTGGTTAGGACCATAGCTATACGTAAAGAAAGCCGCATTTCGATTCGATTCATAAAATTCAAGATTGTTCTTAACAGCAATAGACCATATTCCATTATTCCAAAATGCGCTTGATTCACAATGATATTGACCTTGATGGTAAGGCCAGTTTGGTTCCTTTAATACTTTTTCTTTTGGAGAAAAAATATCGATCATTGATGTTGTCAAATAAGCTATGGGTGTAGTGACATAGCGATGCTGAGCCGGATCCCTATCGACATGAGGAGGCCAATTGTTGTTGTCCATTTTATACATCACATAAGCGCTGGCGAGTGATTTTTCTTCTGAGATGACTCGATTTACTTTTGCGCGAATCTGTGCGTTTAGAAAATTGGGCACAGCAATGGCCGCTAAGATTCCAATAATGGCTACTACAATCAGTAATTCAATTAACGTGAATCCATCGAGTTGTTTCATGATACTTTCCTCTAGATACAACGATTTTCAGAATTGACTGTAGTGTCTTATGACTAATACATCTGCCAGAGTTTTGCATCGATACTACTTTTGTTGAGAGAAAGCGCCCACATGTCTTCCACGTAGTACGCTTGATCATCTTGCACTGTCCAACCACCGAATATTACAAACCGTTTCCGTTTGGAGTCATACACACCACCATGCATCATCCGTATTGTTGGTTTAGGAGAGAGTTCGATATGTTCCCAGTGTTCCCCATCCCAGGTCCAGAAATCATCTTTGTTTACTTCATTTTGCCCATGTTCCCAGTATTGATTAGGTCTTCCACCTCCGTATAATAAATTTTTACCTAAAAAAGGGATATAAAGAAAACTTGGAAAAAATTTAATTGGAGAGGGTCTGGGTTGGATGGAACCTTCGTCTGTTTCAATCCATTGATTGTTTTCCAATTCCAGGATTCTCGTTGAATAGTCTGTATCAGGAACGAAAGCAGCGCCTTCTTCAACAAGAGGGCATTGCTGTTATCTTTTGCCGGTTCTCATCATATGTTATTCTATCTGTAACTAACATTGGGCCATCTTCGGCAACTAGCTGGTTCCATCGACTACCATCCCAGCTCCAGGTATCGCTCCTTGCATTCCCTCCCATATTCCCTCCAAGCATAATGATACTCTGCGATACTGGATCATATTCCATTGAAGCGCTTGCCCGATAAAGAGGATCGGAAACATTCGTATAATTGTCCCAAAACTCGCCATCCCAGATCCATGTTTCACCTTTAAATTGCCAACGAAAAGGTTGCTCAGGATCAGGATAGGGGATAGCGCCACCGAAGAGCACCGTCACACCGCGAGCTGGATCATAGGCCATTGCATGAAAAGCAATGGGAGGACCATCTTCAGATACTAGTTGCCAATTTTCGCCATCGTATTCCCATGTATCTGACAAAATAATCCTTTCTTTATTTCCAACTTGATTAATAGGATCACCCTCTCCCTGTAACACATACCCGCCATGCAACACAATTCCGGTCCCGTTGGCTGTCATACACCATATTAAAAGCCATACGTGGAGATGGTTGAGTATCGGGGGTGAGTTCTGTCCATTGCAGCCCTTGTGCCGCCGCCACATGCAGTCCAAATAGTGAAACAATCGCGCACAGCATGAATAACATAGCCATTGAAGTAAACGATAACCGCTCTAATGATCTGTTTTTATCCAATATTCTCATGAGTCTCCTCCTAATGAACGTTTTGTAGTCAATCATTCCAAGTGCGGAGGGCGCAAAATCGGGCAGGTTATTCACCTGCATCACCAATCCGAAAAAACCCTCACCACACTCCTTTCGTGACGCCTTGCTCCATCGCAAGGCGGCATCGTCACAGGCGTACTCGCGTTGTTGATCGATCATGTTGTTTACCCACCAAACCAATGGATGGAAGAAAAACAATACCCGTGTGATGTTTTGTAAAAAGGAAACCAGACTATCCCAGCGATGGATATGCGCCAATTCATGCAACAGGATGAACCGCAGCTGTTGATGGGAGTATTGCTCATTCATCAATTTCGGGATGGCAATAACAGGATGAAAAATTCCGTACATTATGGGCGCCTTAACCCAATCTCCGGTTACCCACCGCACATGTCTTTTAATTCCGGTTTGTTTTTGCAAGGCTTGCAAATCAAATGACAAACATGTTCGATCCAATGGGATGGTGTTCTTGATCATGAAGAGAGATTTCCATTCAATCCAAAACAGGCGCAATCCAAACAAAATGACACCGAATCCCCACACTCCGAACAACATGGTTGGAACTGAAACCGGAGTTGGGGAGACCTCCTTCAATGTGGATTCAGGCTTTGAAACCACTTTGTTATCACTGAGGGATTCATCCGCCACTCCGTCCATTAAGGTACCATTGAATTGGATAGGCGCTCCAAGTTTTGCTGGCATCTCTTTCATGGATATGAAATGATCTATGAAGGAGAATTGAGGGGGAACAATAAGTTTGATTATCAAAAGCAGAAACGAGAAGATATCCAAACTGGGAACTGACACGCTTGTGTATGAAAAACCATACCAATCCGATGAAACCAAACGCCAAGATGAAGTCTAACGAACGCAAGACCATGAATTTCATCCAGTGTTCAGAAAAATTAGATAGTGTCTCCATCATCCTCCTCCTCTTCAACATATTGATCCAACATATCCCGCAATTTGCGAGCATCCTTATGGTCTAAATTACCTTTCTTCACCATGTGAAACATCAAGGATGCCGACATCTTAGATGGTGTGTCTTCAAGCAGTTCTTCCGCTGCTTCGCAGATGGTGTCTTTCATGGTTGAGATAGGTTCATACAAGTAACTATTACCAATCTGTTTCGTTTTAAGATGTCTTTTATCGACCAAGCGCCTTAAAACCGTCTTGGTAGTCACAGGCTGCCAGCCGTACTTTTCCTGGATGATGGTATACACATCACGAGCCGCACATGCTTGTAACTCCCATACAATTTTCATTACTTTCCATTCAGCAACACTCAGGTTTTCGGGACGTTGATTCAACATAAATACACCTCTATAACGATTATCTGTTAGCGCTAACGATTACGATCATAATCTAAAAATGATATATGTCAACAACTTTTTTTAAAATTATTACTTTTTTTATGATTGAAAAAGATATGAATAATTGAATGAATATGACTAAATATCTGATATTCTTATGTATAAGAACATATTAATAATCTTGAACACCGATTTTCGCGGGGTGTGGAGCCGTCATAATTAGACCAAGATTTGGGCGGGTATTAGGCGGGATCATGGCGTATATAGTATCCGAATGCGCCTTCCTTCCAGCCATAGGATTTCAAACGGTTTCTGCAGTTTCTTGATTCCAAGCAAGAGAGGCGTATGAGCCTGCTTGCGGATGCGCACCTCAAAATTTTGCCCATCGAAATGTCTACGAACATCCTCCACTGGAACAGGATGCCCGCCTTTTTGGATATGTTCCTTGATACGGGAAATTCAAACCTCTGAAGATCCCACGAATAGATATACAATTTTGTATTATCCTTGATTAATCGTATCATGTCAGTCATATGAAGTGATATAGTAACAATAATCAATAGACAAGGCGTTACTGAGCGAATTCTCCCCCAAGCCTGGCGGGAGTAAGAGGGGGATTGAGCATCGATAGAACAATCCCTTCCTAACCTTCCCCAAGCTTGGGGGAGGAATCTATCATTTCAACTGACTGATCAATTACAAAAAATCAATTTTCTAAAGGTATACTTCTTATGTACCGGTTCAAGTATTTATTCATCACTTTTACTTTATCCTTGCTAACATCTTATTCCCCTGAATTTTATCAACCATTAATCCCACCAAGAGATTTGCAGGTGATTGTGCATCGAGGGATTACCAAATCCGCTCCGGAAAATACGATCCCTGCGTTGCAAGCCGCGATAGACGCAAATATAGAATGGGTAGAGATTGATGTTCGTTTAACTCGTGATGGGCGTCATGCGCTGCTGCACGATTCCACACTCGATCGAACAACCAATGGCGCCGGACAAGTCGCTGATATTGATTTGGCGGCCTTGAAGGATCTCGATGCGGGTTCTTGGTTCGCGCCTCGCTATGCAGGAACTCGGATTCCAACACTAAAAGAAGTGTTAGAATATTGTAAAAACAAAATCAACCTTTATATTGATGCTAAAGCGATTGATCCAAAGCAAATCGTCAAAGAGATTATCGAAACCAGGATGGAACGGCAGGTTGTTGTTTTTGATTCACCCGAACGATTGAAAGAAATCAAACGGTTGTCCAATGGCAAGATCGCTGTGATGCCAAGTATCAACAAGCGTTTAGACGCAGAGTACTGGGTAGAGACGCTCCATCCAGAAGCGGTGGAAATTCATGCCAATTTACTCACGGCTGACTTAGTCCAAGCGTTTCACAAAGCAGGAGTGATTGTCCAATCGCAAACGCTTGGAGAACGCGACAATCCTGACATTTGGCGCACTTGTTTTGCGATGGGCGTTGATTGGATTCAAACCGATTATGGTGAGAACGTTTTAGCGGAATACCTTGATTACCGGACTGGTGGAAAGCGTCCCATCAAGGTCTCCGCTCATCGAGGGGCCAACCAGTTTGCCCCGGAAAATACGCTAGCCGCGTATCGAAAAGCCATTCAACTTCGAGTGGATTATATTGAAATCGATGTTCGTACAACACAAGACGGTCATCTAATTTCTCTTCACGACCGCACACTGAATCGAACCACAAATGGAACCGGTCCCGTGAACAAAATATCTTTTAAAGATCTTCGTTCCCTTTCCGCCGGAGCCTGGTTTGGCCATGATTTTCAATGTGAGAAAGTACCAACCATTGAAGAAATTTGTATATTGTTGAATGAAATGAACAACCAATTCTCCACTGAATTGAAATCACGTGAAGTAAACCTATATTTGGACTGCAAAGATATCGACACCGAAAAACTCGTCTCCGTTTTACACGCTTACAAAAAACTTGATAACGCTGTATTTCATGGATCCCCAAACGTTCTATTGGAGATACGCCGATTGGCGCCGAATGCGAGACTAATGCCTTCTTTGGAACAACCAGCGGATCTAAATCCTAGCGCGGAGAGGCTTCGGCCTTTCGCATTGGATACTCGATGGTCTATCCTCACAAAATCGCTGATCAAACAGGCGCATCAAAGGCAAATCCAAATTTTTTCCGACGCGATGGGTGAGAATGAAATGGTTGAACACTACCGGCAAGCCATTCATCAGGGAATCGATACCATTCAGACGAATCAAATACTTCGAGTTTATCGGGCATTAGAATTGGAAATGTATTATTAATAGGTTGTCGTTTTTTTTCTTAAATGATTAAGATTTAGTATACTCCGATCGTAAAATCCCACATAAAACCTTAATATTCATACCTAAATACCCTCCAACGTTACACTTAAAGATTCGATTTTCTGGTTATAGACTCTAGAGGATTCTATAGAGTTACCAAATTCATAATACTTGCGTTCCACATGAAGAAATCCAATCGAAATTACGTCAAAAAAAAGGGAAAGAATATGGTGGTGAGCCCATCGTCTTCTCATTCCAGTTGGCGGCTTT